>CALCUD010000100.1 GCA_937906775.1 uncultured Clostridia bacterium | reverse complement strand
GAAAAGGGGTTCTTCTGATAGAACTTCAACGCAAATTGGATATTGGTTGAAGAAGGGATATACCGAATAGGAGGCAAAACAAAAAATATCAGAGCGTCAAAGAACTTTCACCCTTGAAAAGTGTATAGAAAAATACGGTGAGGAAGAAGGAAGAAAACGCTGGGAGGCTCGTCAAGAAAAATGGTAGAAAAATTACAAGAAAACCAACTTTTCAGCTATATCATAGAAGCTGTTTTGGGAGCTTTATAACCAAATAGACTTTGATAAGAATGATATATACTTTGCCACAATCAAGAATGGACAAAAAATGGAGGACGGTAAAAACTATGAGTACGTTCTAAAGGTTGGAGGATCCATTATTAAACCAGATTTCTTTGTTAAAAGAAGAGGACTTATTATCGAATTTGACGGCGTTTACTGGCATTCGAGAAACACGAACAAAAAGCGCGACGCTAAGCGTGATAAACTTATTATTGATGAAGGATATATGTGGGGCAGCATTCTGAAGATCCTGGCCGACAAGGGCGTTGACGCCGCGCTGCTGAACTTCCACACCCTCAAGCCCTTCGACGACGCCCTGGCCATCGAGTATGCCCAGAAGTGCAAGAAGGTCTTCACCGTCGAGGAGCACTCCGTCATCGGCGGCCTGGGCGACGCTGTGGCATCCGCAATCATCGGCCACGGAGTCGAAAAGTTCGACAAGATCGGCATCAACGATGTGTTCGGCCAAAGCGGCAAACCTGCCGATCTGCTGGTGGAATACGGTCTGACCGGAAAACAGATCGCCGACAGGATCAGCAATAATCTGTAATCTTTCAGGACTCCCATGTTTTCGCGGGAGTCCTTCTTTTTACTGGAACGTGTTGCCAATCGGGTAAATCCGGCATTCTGCGTTTGCCTACACCGCGCCTTCTCAAAAGGAGTCCGATCAGATGGAATACGCATTTATTATGAATCCTGCCGCCGGGACGGGTTTTTCTGTTACGGTGATGGAAGAACTGGAATCCGTTCTGAAACAACGCGGTATCGCATACCGCGTCCTGAAAACTGAATACAGGGGCCATGCGACCGAAATCGCGAATCAATTAAGCAGGGATCCGGATATCATTGCTGTTGTTTCGGTTGGCGGCGACGGAACCGCGTTTGAAACGGCCTGCGGTCTTGCGGGAACCGGGAAGCCTTTCGGCATTATACCGGCGGGGACGGGAAATGACTTTATCAAATGCGTCCATATTCCCAAAGATCCGTTACAGGCTCTGGAATTGATTCTGAACGGTTCGCCGACGGAAACGGATATGGGTCTGCTGAATGATGGTATGTTCCTGAATGTATGCGGAACCGGTTTCGATGTTACGGTACTTGATTATACAGAATCTTTCAAAAAGCGCTTCCGCGGGTTGACCCCTTACCTGTTCGGATTGATCAAATCCATATTTCATTACAAACCGGTTCACCTGAAAGTTGAAGCGGACGGTGAGACAACGGAGGGAGATTTCCTTGTCTGTTCCATTGCCAACGGGCAGTATATCGGCGGAGGAATCCCAATCTGTCCGCTTGCGGCATCGGATGACGGACTGCTGGATCTTGTTCTGATCGACAATATTCCGAAAAGAAGAATCCCGCTTTATCTGCCGGGGCTGCTGATGGGAAAGGATCTGTCCTTCAAAATAGCCCGGCATCAGCGCGTCCGCAGCATCAAAGTGACCGGTGAAGGCATGCGTCTGAATGTTGACGGGGAAATCTTTCCGATGGATCAGGCGGAATTCAGGATTCAGCCTGCGGCGATCATGCTTTACCGGTGAAAAAGGTTTCGCCGGATGTTCACATTTCTCCGGCAGGAATTTGATTCTCTCCGGAAGAAATCAAATACATATCACAGTGAAAGGAGTTGTAACCGGTATGGCTGATATACGTGAAAATGTTAAAAACGCATGGATGAAAGGGATGGAGCTGATCGGGAATACCGCGTCCACCATCGCTAACAACACAAAATTCAAGGTTGACGAAATGAATCTTGTCAACCGCCGTCGCGAAATACTCAACAATTTCGGAGCGCAGGCCTACGCGCTCTGGCAGAAGGGCGTTTCCTTCCCAAATGAGCTTGAGGATCAGCTGAAGGAACTGAAATTACTCGATGAACAGTTGAGTGACCTTCGTGCCGAACGCGTTTCCGGAATTGAAACGTCTGCCCGTATGGAGAATGCTTCGGCGTCTGTACAGGAACCGGCAGATGAGGCTGAAGACGCCCCCCTCGAGGAGCCCGTTCCGCAGGACGAAACGAACTCCGGATTCGATTTCACAGCCGTTGAGAAACCCGCGGAACCGGAAATCCCAAAGATCGAGATCGAAACGCCCGAACCCGCTGAAAAAAAGGATAACGAACCGTTGAGCGACGTGATCAGCGATCTGTTCGGCAATGCGCCCTCTGTTGATGAGATGGCGGGCAAAGTGAACCAGGCGCTCGATTCTCTGGGCGACAATCTGAAAAAGTTCGCCAAAGAGGTCGATCAGGGGCTGAGCGATCTCAGCGATAAGATTCGCGGCTCCGGGGATAATGAGGATGAATAATCTATCCGGAAATGTTCAGGGCAGGCACAGCAGCCTGCCTTTTTTGATGCGGGTAAAGAAGAAAACATCCCAAAGTGCTTGCCTGATCTGCTGTTCATAAGGTATAATCTATATTTATGAAAGGAGTGACAGCGTATGCGCAAAAAAGGATTCACCGTTATCGCACTTATGTTGATTCTCCTTTTCAGCTGTCGATGTACGGCTTCCGGTTCGCTTGAATGCGGGCTGCAGGATGACAAATGGAACTGGAATCCCGGCAAAGAAGCCACCATGACCGGTACGGTCCGCAATGACGGTGAAGAGATCGAAGACGCAGTCCTTCACCTTGAAATATCGGATGTTTCCGCGGAAGACGCCGGGAGTGCGGTGTTCACCACGATGAACGGTTCCAGAATCCTGGTCCGGAAACAGAAAGATACGTATACGACGACCCTGCCGGCAGGGGAGGAAATCCCCTTTACCGCGACATGGTTCACTCCGGACGATATGACCGGGATCGACCGTATCCGGATCCGTCTCACCGTTTCGGACGCTGAAGGCAACATCATGAACGAAACGGAACTCCGGATGGGTTCGTTTGAAGATGAAATACAGGCCGATGCCGATGAAGGAAGCGCAGCCGGCGTCTTTCAGCCGGTCACGCTGATCCTGCTGGCGGCCGGCGTCCTTTTCTGGGGTGCGGCTGTCCTGCGGAACAGACTGATCAAAAAGAAATATGAAGGAGAATCGCAATGAAAATATATAACAGCATGACCCGGAAAAAGGAAGAATTTGTCCCGCTTCACGAGGGCAAGGTCGGGATCTATGCCTGCGGGCCGACCGTATATAATTTCTTCCACATCGGAAACGCGCGCCCGTTCATCACGTTTGATGTTCTGCGCAGGCAGCTGGAACGGGAAGGCTATGAGGTCACTTTTGTTCAGAACTTTACCGATATTGACGATAAGATGATCCGCCGCGCCAACGAGGAAGGCATCACGGTCAGAGAACTGGGTGATCGCTTTATCGCAGAGTACTTTGTTGACGCGAAGGCGCTGGGCATCCGTCCGGCGACCGTTCATCCGAAGGCTACGGAGCATATCGGCGATATCATTTCCCTTATCAGCCGGCTGGTGGAAAACGGAAAAGCCTACGCGACCCCGGCGGGAGATGTCTACTATCGCGTTTCAGCCTTCCCCGGTTACGGGAAACTCAGCGGTCAGAGCGTGGAGGACCGCGAAATGGGCGCGAGCGAGCGTCTGGATGTCGAGACAGACAAGGAATCCCCGGCGGATTTTGCGCTCTGGAAAGCGCAGAAGCCCGGCGAACCCGCATGGGAGAGTCCCTGGGGTGCAGGCCGTCCCGGATGGCATATTGAGTGCTCCGCCATGAGTATGAAGTATCTGGGGGAAACGTTTGATATTCATTGCGGCGGAAAGGATCTTCTTTTCCCGCATCATGAAAATGAGATAGCCCAGAGCGAAGGGGCAACCGGAAAGCCCTATGTTCGTTACTGGATGCACAACGGCTTCATCAATGTGGATAATCAGAAGATGAGCAAGAGCCTGAATAATTTCTTCACGGTTCGCGATATCGCGAAGGAGTTCGATCTTGAAGCGGTACGTCTGTTCATGCTTTCCGCACATTATCGCAGCCCCATCAATTTCAGCCGCGATCAGATCGAGGCGGCCAACGCCAGCCTGAACCGCCTGTATACCGCGCGCGACAATCTTCTCTTCCGCCGCGATAACGGGTCCGAAGGCCCGATGACCGAAGAGGAAAAGGCTTTTATGGATCGCCTTGCCGGCTACGAAAAACGTTTTGATGACGCGATGGATGACGACATGAACACCGCCGACGCTCTGGGCGCGATATTTGAGATGGTCAAGGATGCAAATACGGTCATTACGGACGGAGCAACCCGTGAGGCTTCAGAGAAAACACTGTCCAGCCTGAAGGCTGTCTGCGATGTTCTGGGTCTGCTGAACAAACAGGATGACGGGATCCCCGAGGAAATCAAACGTATGGTTGACGAACGGGCCGAGGCTCGGAAAAACAAGGATTGGAAGCGGAGCGATGAACTACGTGACGCGATCCGGGCCGCAGGCTTTATCCTGGAAGATACAAAACAGGGGCAGAAGGTCAGGAAAGATGTTTGATCGCGTCCGGTTTGTCACGTGCTGCTGCATGATCGGAATCTGTATCGGCTGCTGTATTTTCGGATGTATACATTCCGGCGGGCCCCGGGAGATCCTCCGGGTGACAGCTTCCGCTCCTGCGGCGGAAATCGTTTATCCCGATATTCCGGCCGGAGGAATTGATATCAATTCGGCAGACGTTGAGGAACTGACATTTCTCCCAGGAATCGGTGAAACGATTGCTGTACGGATCATCGACGAACGGAATACCAACGGTCCCTTTCGCTATCCCGAGGATCTGCTGTCGGTCAACGGGATCGGTGAGAACAAACTGAACGGAATGCTTCCGCTGATCTGTATTCCGGACGGAGAGGAAGAAAAGTAGATGGCTTATCAGGCTTTATACCGACAGTGGCGTCCTAAAGACTTTTCACATATGGTCGGTCAGGAAGCAATTGTGGAAACGCTCCGGAATCAAGTGATATCCGGGAGAATAGCTCATGCTTATCTCTTCTGCGGCAGCCGGGGAACTGGGAAAACTTCCACCGCCAAGATCCTTGCAAGGGCGATCAACTGTGAGCATCCGGAAAACGGCGATCCATGCGGAACCTGTGCGAACTGTCTCCGGCTGGAGCATGAGGAAAGTCTGGATGTCATTGAAATTGACGCTGCGAGCAACAACGGTGTTGACGAGATGCGTGATCTGCGGGATACGGTCAAATATCCCCCGCAATACGGCAATTACAAGGTCTATATCATTGACGAAGTACACATGCTTTCCACCTCGGCGTTCAATGCGCTGCTGAAAACGCTGGAGGAACCGCCGGCGCATATTGTTTTTATTCTTGCAACAACAGAGCCGCAAAAGCTTCCCGCGACGATTCTGAGCCGCTGTCAGCGGTTCGATTTCGGCCGGATCCCTGCGGGACAGATCCAGAAACGCCTCGCGGAGGCGGTAAACGGAGCGGAAGCTTCAGCAACAGACGGCGCGCTGATGATGATCGCCCGGGCGGCCGAGGGCGGCATGCGAGACGCGCTGAGCATTCTGGACATGTGTCTCGGATATGGGAACAATGTGACGGAGAAGCTTGTTCGCGATGTACTCGGCACGAGTGACAAAGCTTTTCTGTTCCGGTTCAGTTCTGCGCTGGCGGAGGAGAATGCAGGCGATATTCTCGGAATGATCGACGAGGTCATGCGCGGAGGACGGGAACCGTCCGTATTTGTCAAAGATATCAGCACCCATATCCGCACACTGCTCACGGCCAAATGCTGTCCGGATCAGATCTGTCAGATTCTGGAGCTGACGGACGAAGACGGTGCGGAATATGTCCGTGAAGCGGAGCGCTTCACCGTAACGCGTCTGATGGAGATCCTGGATCATTTTATGACCCTGGAAACGGATATGCGTTATGCTTCATCGCCCCGGATCGCGCTTGAAAACGCGGGACTAAAGTGCTGCCTGCGAACAACGGCGCCTGATTCGCATGCGCTCGAGGACCGGATCCATGAACTGGAATCGAAACTGGAAACATTAGCCGCGCAGCTGGCGGAGGGAATCCCGGTGGCTCCGGCGTCCCGGAAACAGCCTGCGGCTTCCGCCGGTGTTCCGGAAAAGAAAAATGTTTCCACGGGGCCGAAGATCCTTGTACCGACCGGGAAAAGCGCTGACGAGGTCTGGAAAGCCGCCATGGATCAACTGAAGCGGACGGAACCTTCTGTGTTTGGAATTCTCGTACAGGGCTCCTACGCCGGATGTACCGGCGGAACGCTGTTCCGCTGGCAGGCACCGGCGGGGATGGATTCCCTGGCACAGTTTCTGATGAATCGGAAGGAAAAGATCGAGGCGGCTCTGACGGAGACAGCCGGTGTGGAAAGTCACTTTGAGACGGCTGACGCCTCGAAATCGGAAAAGAGCGCTGCGGATCAGTCCGATGCGAAATATCTGCAACAGCTGTACGATACATTCGGAACCGAACCGGTCGATACTGTTGACGAACCGCACACATAACAAAACCGGCGATCCTTTGCGGGATCGCCGGTTTATCATTCTGGTGAATCAGTTCAGGGCTTCAGCGTCGTTTTCGATGGAGACTTCCTCCACGCTGCGGATGCCCCAGCGGGCGATGACCATATTGGTGTTTTCGCGGCCGACGGAGAGCGTCACTGTGTCGTCTTTGATGCCGACGATGGTTCCGTAGATACCGCCGATGGTGCATACGCGGTCGCCGGCTTTGAGGTTGTTCAGCATTTCTTTGACCTGCTTGTCTTTTTTGCGTTGCGGACGGATCAGCATGAACCAGAACACAACGAAGATCAGAACAAGGGGCGCAAAGGTCACGAGCATCTGAACAACAGGGGATACTTCGGGAATGGCGCCTTCGGCGGCAGCGGCAGCGTCGGCGGCCGGAGCAGCCTGTTCAGCGATGGCGGCGGAAATTCCAAATAGTTTATCGAACATAACGGGGGGACTCCTTTCAAAATCAAAGTATTGAAATTATAGCAAAAACTTTTTTCCGTGACAAGCAATATTCCGCGAGAAAAGTGAAGAAACATTGAAAATTGGTAAAAACAAGCTGAAACATAACTGTTTTCCTGCTGCGATCTTCATGAACCGACAAAGGTTGCGAAGCAGAGGGTTGAATGATATAATAATCTGTATTTTTGTGGGGGTGAGCACATGATTACGACGATCTGCATGAATCCGTGCTTTGATAAAACGGTGGAGGTTGACAGTCTTCAGAGCGGTGAGGTCAATCGGATCCGGAAGGCCCGGGTCGATCTGGGCGGAAAAGGGATCAACGTGGCTGTAGTGGCCAAACGCCTCGGGCTGGATGTCCAGTGTATCGGCACCATGGGGGAAAACGGCGCGACAGAACTTTCCGCCATGATGGACCGGGAAGGTCTGAACCATCATTTTCTGAAGGTGCCGGGTTCCATCCGCACCAATATGAAAATCTGCAACAACAACGGCGGCGCGGTGACCGAGCTGAACGAGCCCGGCGCGGAGGTGACGCCCGAAGCCCTGGAGAGATTCTTCGCCATGGCGGTCGACGCCACGGTTGACAGTGATATCGTCGTGATTACCGGGAGCATTCCGCCTGGATGCCCGGTCGGGACTTACCGAGATCTGATGCTTGCCCTGAAGGATAAAAAGTGCATTCTGGATACAGAAGGGGAAGAGCTGGAGCTGGGTGCCAAGGGGGCCCATCCGTTCCTGATCAAGCCGAATCTGCACGAGATGGAGGCCACACTCGGCATTGAGCTGCGCACAATGCGCGCGATCCGTGACGCGGCGCTGCTGTTCATCCAGCTCGGCGTCGAACATGCCGTGGTTTCTATGGGCGCGATGGGCGCGATGTATGTTTCCCGCGACAAGACGCTGTTTGCCCCGGCTCTCCGGGTGGAGACACGCTCCACAGTTGGTGCGGGCGACGCGATGATCGGCGGTATGCTGCTCGGATACGAAACGGAAAAGGATATGGCCAAGGCCTTCCGGTACGGGATCGCGGCCGGCGCGGCCAGCGTGATGACGGAGGGGACGCAGCTGATTGTTCCTGCGGACTTTGAGCGTCTGCTGGAACAGGTTCGCGTGCAGGAAGTGTAAACGATGATTTTTCACAGATTCCGCGCGGAATATTCCGACGGGGTTATTGATCTGATCCCGCTTCAGATCGACCCGCCTGACCGCGAGCTCGGTTTTCGCCATGAACAGGTCTGGCGCATCACCCTGCACAATGACCGGCGTGAAATCGGCCAGCTGAGCTACCGGGATGGGGAAAGCCGCTGTGTTTATTATTACGGTCATATCGGATATCATATCGATCCGGTCTGGCGGGGTCACCGCTACGCCTATCGTGCCTGCATGCTGATCCGTCAGGAAATCTGCATCAGCGGAAAGACGAGCGTGGTCATCACCTGTGACCCGGATAATATTCCGAGCCGGAAAACCTGCCTTGCGCTGGGCTGCCGGCTGGAAGGAACGGTGCGGGTTCCTGCCGATATCCGGAAGAAATACGAAATCAGCGAAACGAAATGCCGGTACATCTGGCATGTGAACGGAGCCTGGAATGATGACAGACAGGAATAAGCCGCAGATCCATTTTGAACGTGCCGGAGAGGTCGGTTCCCGGGTCCTTCTGCTGCACGGATGGGGCTGCAGCATGGAGTTGATGCGCTTCGCGGCCAATGGCCTCAAAGCGGAGCATCAGGTCATGATGATCGATTTCCCGGGCTTCGGAAAGAGCCCGGAGCCTCTGGAACCCTGGGGCGTCCCGGAATATGCGGAAAGCCTGCGCTCCTTTCTGCAGGAGCAGGATTTTCTGCCTTGCTCTGTGATTGCCCACAGCTTCGGCTGCCGGGTCGCGGCTTACCTCGCGGCGGAAGAACCGTCCCTGTTTGAAAAACTGATTTTTACCGGGGCGGCCGGCATCCGCCCGAAACAGAGCGAAGAAGCCCGGAAGCGCAGCGAGGAATACAAGCGCCTGAAAGCCCGTTACGAAAGCCTGAAGAAATTCAAAATTTTGGGTTCCTTTCCGGACAGGCTGGAGGAAAAACTCCGGCAAAAATACGGAAGCGCCGATTACAACGCCCTGAACGAAGAAATGCGCAAAACCTTTGTCCGGGTCGTCAATCTGGATCTGACAGACCGGTATCCTCTGATTCGACAGAGTACCCTGCTGATCTGGGGTGACAGGGATACCGAAACACCCCTGTGGATGGGGCAGGAAATGGAAAAACGGATTCCGGACGCAGGGCTGGTCCTTTTTGAAGGCGGAACCCATTTCGCCTATCTGGAGCAACCGGACCGCTTTCTGACCGTAGCCCGGCATTTTCTGACGGAGGCGAACGGATGAATATATGGAGTTTTCTGCTGCTGCTCGGGTTGAGCATCGGATGCCTGCTTGCGGCACGTAAGCTTTTCCACTGGTTTCAGCTGGAGAGCTATCAGTTCCCGGGCTATTTCCGCACGCTGGGACGCAACTTCCTGAAGGCGGTCCTTCCGGGCGTGCTGATGGACTTTGTTCTGATCGGCGGATCGTTGCTGATCGCGGAAATCATCAAAGAAGATATTCCTTCCAGGATCGTGCTGGCGGTTCTCCTGATCGCGGCAGGATTCCTGGTCCGGTTGCTGCTGTGCCGGAAGGCGGAAAAGAAGCCCTTCCGGTACACCCCGCGGGTCAAACGGCTTTACGGCACAGCGTTTCTGGTTTTTCTGGGGCTGCTGATCCTGTTTACCTATGCCGGCGGAGGCATTGAAGGCGGCACCCTGTTTCTGTTGACTCTGCTTTTTCCGCTCTTCCTGCCGCTGTGGGTGGCGCTGGCAGGTCTGCTGGCCTGGCCGCTGGAAAAGCTGATCAGCGAGCTGTATTTCCGGGACGCGCAGCGGATCCTCCGGGAGCATGAGAGTCTGATCAGGATCGGAATCACGGGCAGCTGGGGAAAGACGAGCGTCAAATTCATCCTCGGAACGCTGCTGAATGAAAAGTACAATACGCTGATTACGCCGGCCAGTTTCAATACGCCGATGGGAGTCACCCGGATCATCCGGGAAAAGCTTGAACCCGGTCACCGCGTGTTTGTTGCAGAGATGGGAGCGCGCCATGTCGGCGATATCAAAGAAATGTGCCGTTTGGTACACCCTTCGATCGGTCTGCTGACTTCTGTCGGCCCGCAGCATCTGGATACTTTCCGTACGGTCGAACGCGTTGCGAAAACGAAATATGAGCTGATGGACGCCATTCCGGCAGACGGATCCTGTTTCTTCGCCGACGACGGTGAGGATGGAACCGTCCGGGGGCTGTACCGGAAAACGGAGAAGGATAAATCTCTTTCCGGTCTGGACAGGGACACGGACGACGTGTGGGCGGAGGAGATCCGCGTCGGGGCGGAAGGCAGCTCCTTCCTGCTTTGCACCCGCAGTGAGCGGATTCCCTGCGAAACAGTTCTGCTCGGCGAACTGAACATCCGGAACATTCTTCTCTGCGCCGCTGTCTGCCTGAAGCTCGGGATGACCGGAAAGGAGATCGCCCGCGGCGTCCGGAAACTGCAGCCTGTGGAGCACCGTCTGCAGCTCACGGTGAAGCCGGGCGGGATCCATGTGATTGATGACGCCTTCAACAGCAACATCCGGGGAGCGGTCCAGGCCTTCAGGGTCCTGAAGGAGTTTCCGGGAAAACGGATCGTTGTGACGCCGGGAATGGTGGAGCTCGGAGATCAGGAGGAAGCCATGAACCGGGAGTTCGGAAAAGCCATGGCGGACTGCTGCGATCTTGCGATCCTTGTCGGCAGAAAACGCAGCGAGGCGATCCGGAAAGGCCTGACCGAAGGCGGTTTCCGCGATGAAAACATCCGCACGGTCGCGGATCTGAATGAAGCGGCGGAGCTTTTGCGGACGGAGGCCGCCGCAGGGGATACGGTTCTGTTCGAGAACGATCTGCCCGATAATTACGAGGGATAACGGAGATGAGACGATGAAAAAGAATCTGGGCGTGATTTTCGGTTCCAGAAGCTGCGAACGGGAAGTGGCTGTGATCAGCGCGGTTCAGCTCATGCGTTACGCGGATCCGGAAAAATACAATGTGATCCCGGTCTATATTGATGAAAAGGGAAGCTGGTTCACCGGAGAACCGCTGAAGAAGATTGAAAGTTTCAAACCTTTCCGGGAGGACCTGAAAGGCGTCTCCAAAGTATTTCTGGATATGACGGCCGGGTCGGGCGCCCTTCTAAGCGTCCGGAAAGGGCAGGGCCTCTTCGGAAAAACCGAGCTGGTCACCGTGGCGCGGGTGGATGTGTTCGTCGTCGTCATGCACGGCATGAACGGTGAGGACGGCACGCTTCAGGGCATGCTCGAACTGGCGAACATCCCGTATACCTCTGCAGGCGTATCCGGCAGCGCCATCGGGATGGACAAGATCATGATGAAACAGTTCTTTCGCGGCGGGGATCTGCCGGTGCTTCCTTCCGAATGGTACACGCGCTCCGCGTATGAAAAGGATGAGGATGCTGTCATCCGGGACGTCGCGGAGAAGCTGGGCTTTCCGGTCTTTGTCAAGCCCGCGAACCTCGGGTCCAGCATCGGCGTCAGCCGCGCGGATGATGAGGAGGGCCTGAAGGACAGTCTTTCCCTGGCTTTTGAATACGACCGCCGGGTATTGGTGGAAAAAGGGCTGGATAAGCCTGTGGAGCTGAACTGCAGCGTCCTCGGATACGATGATGAGGTAGAGGCGTCTCCGATTGAGATGCCCCTGAGCGGCGAACAGTTCCTTGATTTTAAGGAGAAATATATGGCGAACGGCGGAAGCAAGGGCATGCTGAGCCTGCATCGCGTTCTGCCCGCGCCGATCGAGGACGAACTGAAGGAAAAGATCCAGAGCATGAGCTGCCGGATCTTCCGGATGATGGACTGCAAGGGGGTCGTCCGGATCGACTATATGTTCGACAAAGCGTCCGGGGAACTTTATATCACCGAGATCAACACCATTCCCGGCAGCCTAGCTTTCTACCTCTGGGAGAACGCGGGGCTTCGGTATGCCGGCCTGATCGACCGGATGGTCGCGTGCGCGGAAAAGGCCTCCGCTGACAGAAATGCCGCGAATTACGCTTTTACGAGCGACATCCTGAAAGGCGTGAGCTTCGGCGCGAAGGGCGCCAAGGGTGCGAAAGGTGCCAAACAGTAACCGCGAAAAGAGGAAACCCCGATGAGGCTTGAGGACATTCGGTCACCGAAGGACCTGAAGGGCATGTCCTTTGAACAACTGAATAATCTGGCCGGTGAGATCCGTCAGAAGCTGATCGATACGGTCGCGAAGAACGGCGGCCATCTGGCGTCCAATCTGGGCGTCGTGGAGCTGACGCTCGCGATCCACAGAGTGTTTGATCTGCCCCGGGACAAAATCGTTTTTGATGTCGGTCACCAGAGCTATGTGCATAAGATGCTCACGGGCAGGATCGGCTCTTTCTCCACGCTCCGGGAATACGGCGGCCTCAGCGGCTTTCCGCTTCGCAGCGAAAGCGAATACGACTGCTTTGAAACAGGCCATGCCAGTACCGCAATCTCCGCGGCGCTCGGCCTGGCCCGGGCACGCGATTACAAAGATGAAAAGCATCATGTTGTTGCGCTGGTCGGAGACGGGGCGCTGACAGGCGGGATGTGCTATGAAGCGTTGAATGACGCCGGAAACTCGAAAACACGGCTGACGGTCATCCTCAATGACAATGAGATGAGTATCGCCCGTAATGTCGGCGCGCTGTCGCAGTATCTGTCCAATCTCCGCGCCAGCGGAAAATGGCAGAATGCGAAGCAGCACGCGCGCCAACTG
The DNA here is from genome assembly GCA_937906775.1 of uncultured Clostridia bacterium. Classification (GTDB taxonomy): domain Bacteria; phylum Bacillota; class Clostridia; order Christensenellales; family Aristaeellaceae; genus Aristaeella. Next base: position 8,854 of record CALCUD010000100.1, on the reverse strand, counting down.
CCGGATGTTCCTGTTGTGGGAAAACCTTTATATGCTTTGCTTCACGGGACCAAACATCTTTTGAAATCGGCGCTGGTGCGGGACAAAGATATCGGCTTTTTCGAGGCGCTGGGCTTTGAATATTTCGGACCGATCGACGGTCATGACCTGCAGGGGCTTGAAAAGATGCTCTGCCGCGCGAAGGCTTTCGACGGGCCCTGCGTGATCCATGTGATCACTAAAAAAGGAAACGGATACGACAAGGCCGAAGAGCGTCCGGAGACGTTCCACGGAACGCCGCCTTTCTATGTTGAGACCGGGAACCGGATCGATCTGCCGGATACCCCTTCCTGCGGCCATACCATGGGAGAAACGCTTGCGGAAATGGCGAACAATGACAGCCGGGTGGTTACGATCACGGCAGCCATGCCGCTGGGAACCGGGCTGGATCATTTTGCCGGACTTCATCCGGACAGGATGATCGACGTCGGCATTGCGGAAGAGCATGCCGTCACCATGGCGGCAGGACTTGCCGCCGGAGGCTTGCGGCCTTACGTTGCCGTATACGCGAGTTTCTTTCAGCGTTGCTATGATCAGATGATCAACGATGTATGCCTGCAGCGTCTGCCTGTGGTTTTTCTGCTGGACCGGAGCGGCGTCGGCGGGGAGGACGGTCAAACGCATCACGGCCTTTTTGATCTCGCATCCCTGCTTCCTGTTCCCGGGTTGACTGTTTTGGCACCGTCCGATCAGTCAGAACTGTCGTCAATGTTGCGCTGGACGCTGACTCAGAACGGACCCTGCGCAATCCGGTATCCCAAAAAGCTTCCGAAGGGGAATCCTGAGGACGGAAGCGCTTTTGAGCCGGGCGTATGGACGGTTGCCGCTGAAGGGAACGACGGTACTGTTCTTGCAGTCGGGAATGCCGTGCCCCGGATGCTGAAAGTTCGGGAATTGCTGAAGGAAAGAAACGGCAGAACGCTTCGCGTCATCAATTGCCGGAGTTTAAAACCTGTGGATACGGATATGCTCCGACAGGCGGCTGAAGGTCTGTTTTTCACAGCGGAAGAGCATATGTCCGCCGGCGGGTTCGGAGCCTGCATTTCAAGGATCTGCGCCGAACAGAAGCTGCGTCAGCCGGAAGAATATTTTGCCGTTCCGGAACGGTTTCTGCCGCACGGAAGTCATGAGCAACTGATGGAAAGCATCGGACTGTGTCCTGAGCAGATCTGTGAGAAAATTGCCGGGGTGATGTCAGAATGAGCGAAAAGACGCGGGCGGATGTCGCGCTGGTCAACCGTGGATTATGTTCCAGCCGGGAAAAGGCGCAGGCTGCGGTCATGGCCGGTCTGGTCTATATCGGGGAGCGGAAGGTTTTCAAATCCTCGGAGCAGGTCGGCGCGGAGGATCCGCTGATCCTGCGCGAACCGGCTTTCAATTATGTCAGCCGCGGGGCCCTGAAGCTCGAGAAGGCTGTTCGGGTTTTCGACGCGGACCTGAAGGACCGGGTGATCATGGATATCGGCGCCAGCACCGGCGGTTTCACAGACGTCAGCCTTCGCAAAGGCGCAAAAAGGGTTTATTCCATCGACGTCGGCTACGGTCAGCTGGACTGGAAGCTCCGGAACGATCCTCGGGTGACCGTCATGGAGCGGACGAATGCGCGTTATCTGACGCGGGAACAGTTTCCGGAGATCCCGGAAGTGACCGTGATGGACGTCAGCTTTATCAGCATCCGCCTGATTCTTCCTGTCGCGGCGGAAATTATGGGAGACGGCGGCGTTTTTTACACGCTGATCAAGCCTCAGTTTGAGGCGGGACGTGAAAATGTCGGCAAGAAGGGCGTTGTGAGGGATCCGAAGATCCATGAAAACGTGATCTGCGGTATTCTTGATTTTGCAGAAAGCTTTGGATGGCGGGTGAAGTCGCTGGCCTTTTCGCCGATCACTGGCCCGGAGGGCAATATTGAGTTTCTGGCTGAGATCCGGAAAAGTGACGGAAGCTTTCCGATGATCACACCGGAGCGGGTCGCGGAGTTGGTGAGCGAAGCGCACACATCGCTCGACCGGCCGTGAGTTAGAAAAGTCCGGCCCAGACGCCGCTCTCCGGCGGATCGGAGACCGCGTCGGTCATCTCCCCGGTGAAAGGATCTTTGAAGCACAGGCGGGAAGCCCACAGGGCGATCCCGTCTTTTTTGATGCGGCAGCCGTATTTCCGGTCTCCGAGCAACGGGAATCCTCTGGATGCGAACTGAACCCGGATCTGGTGCGTCCTTCCGGTATGCAGGGAAACGCGGACAAGATGAACAGGCGTTCCGTCCGCTTCGGCGGAACGCTCCCGGATCCATGCGAGCTCTGCTTTTTTGACGCCCTTCCGCTCGTTGCGGACGACATAGGTTTTGTTACGGCTTTTGTCATGAAACAACAGATCGGACCAGTAGCCCTCGGATTCGGTCAGCGTGCCGCAGGCGATCGCCTTATATTCCTTGATGACCTTTCCGGACTGAAACAGCGTCTGCAGGACAGCGGAGGCTTCCAGATTCTTTGCGAGCAGGAGCAGCCCGCCGGTCGTCTGGTCCAGCCGGTGTACGGGATGGAGAGCCGGCAGCTTTTCCTGCTCCCGGAGCAGATCGGGAAGACCGGGGGATTCGGACAGAAGCCCCTCCGGCTTGACAGCGATCAGATAGTTCGGGGTACTGAGTACAATCCGGATTTTCATGAAAAACGGCTCCTTTATTCGGATATCTGTATTGTATAGAATTCCGGTGTCCGTGTCAAAGGATAGCGGCCGGATGAAAAGGGCGGGACGTTCAGATACGGAATGTATAAATATGTGTATATTTTGGCTTTTTATTCATTTTAGGAGTGACCTATCGGGATATGTATGTTATAATCCAATGAAAAGTATTGGAGAGGAGAACGGTGAAGAGCCATGATATCCTGTGCCGGTATCATTGTCCGGGATAAAAGCGAACGCGCCCGCATATGCGCCGCGGAGGCGGAAGCCTTTTTTCACGCCAAGGGGATCCGGACGTTCGATCCGCTGGCCGAATCAGAAGATTTTGATCTGCATCCGGACATGATTCTGACCTTCGGCGGCGACGGAACGCTTCTTTCGGGTAAAGAAGCGTCCGTCCGTTACGGAGCACCGTTGTTCGGGGTGAACCTCGGGAATATGGGATTCCTGACGGAAGGAGATCCGGATCACCTTGCCGATATTCTGACAGCCCTGACGGAGGACCGGTTCGATACGGAACAGCGCACACTTCTCCGGATCTGTGTTCCCGGCCGCGAGGAGTCCTGGCTGGCGTTGAACGACGCGGTACTGACCCGCGGCGGCTTTGCCAGGCTGATTCAGGTCAATACCTTTATCAACGGCGAACACTTCGGTACCTTCACGGCGGACGGAGTCATCGTAGCCACACCAACGGGGTCGACGGGGTATTCACTTTCCGCGGGGGGACCGATCGTTGAGCCGGGAGTGCATTGCATGATCCTGACGCCGGTCTGCGCCCACAGCCTTCAGCACTGTCCCTGCATTGTCCCCGACGGCGCCGAGATCAGGATCCGCCTGGTGGAAACCCGGAGCCAGAGCGCCGAGCTGCAGGTCGACGGGAAGAGCGTCCTGACGCTGCCGGCCGGATCGGAGATCACGGTGACCGGCGCAGCGGAGCAGATCTCGCTGATCAGGCTGAAACCGTATCAGTTTTTTACACTGACCAGGAACAAGCTGATCGAATGGGGTTCCTGAGCAGGATGAATCAGACTCGGAGAGGATGAAACGATTATGAAATCCGTACGGCAGGACACGATTATACGCCTGATAACCGAAAACAATATCAAAACGCAGGAGGGCCTGGCCAACGCGCTGCGGGACAAGGGCTTTCAGGTGACGCAGGCGACCGTCTCGCGGGATATCAAATCCATGCGCCTGATCAAGGTGACCGCAGAGGACGGCGGCTACAAATACGCTATGCCCGAAACGCAGGATCGCAGCATCAGCGACCGGCTGATCCGTATTCTGTCCGATTCGCTCGTCAGCGTGGATTACGCGGGTCACACCATCGTGGTCAAAACGCTTAGCGGATCTGCCAATATCGCGGCGGAGGCGCTCGACACCCTGAACTGGCCGGAGATTCTCGGCACCATTGCCGGGGATAATACGGTCTTTATCGTCGTCCGCGGCGAGCATGCCTCCGCGGAGATAGCCGACCGGATCAGAAAACTGGCCAAACAGTAACTGAAAGATCAGAGGAGAAAATATGATCCAGGAACTGAAGATCAGGAATATCGCGCTGATCCGGGACCTGACGGTTCATTTTCACCGGGGGATGCATGTTCTTTCCGGGGAAACAGGCGCCGGAAAAAGTATCGTTGTAGATGCCGTCAATCTGGTCCTTGGCGGCAGGGCTGACCGGAATCTGATCCGTTCCGGAAGTGAAACGGCTTCTGTCGAGGCTGACTTTGATATTCACGGAAATGAAGCGGTGCGCGCTCTGCTGGAAAGGGAAGCCGTCGAATGGGACGGCCGGACGGTGACGCTCTTCCGCGAAATTTCCGTTTCGGGGAAAAATGTTTGCCGCATCTGCGGTGTGATGACGACCGTTTCCCTGTTGAAGGAGCTGGCTGCGCTTCTGATGGATGTTCACGGGCAGCATGAGCATCAGTTCCTGTCCGATCCGCAGATGCATATGAGCTTTCTGGACGGATCCGGCGGGGAGGATCACCGGCTGCTTCTCGAACGGACGGCCGGGAGCTGTCGCGCATTTCTGGAAAATCACAGGGCCTATGCAGCGCTGGTAAAGAAGAACGAAAGCAAGCAGCGACGCGTCGCGGAGCTGGAGGAGGCGCTTTCGGTCCTGCACGCAGCAAAGCTGAAACCGGGCGAGGAGGATCAGCTGACGGAGGAATGCGCCCGGCTCCGGAACGCGGAAAAGATCGCCGGCGCCCTCCGGGAGGCGCAGCGCGCGCTTTCGGGCGAGGACGGAAGCGTCGGCAGCCTCGAAAACATCCGTTCGGCATCCCGGGAGATCGCTTCCGTCGACAAATACGGGGAAGAGTTCCGCTCGCTCGCGCAGCGTTCCGAATCGACCTTCTACGAGCTTCAGGAAATCGCCTTCGAACTGAACCGGCTGCTGGAGCGGACCGAAGCGGATCCTGACCGGCTTTTGAAGACGGAGGAGCGGCTGGATCTGATCCGCCGGCTGGAAAGAAAATACGGTCCGGATATCGCTGCCGTTCTGGAAACACAGAATGCGCTGGAAAAGGAATATGAGGAACTTTGTTCCCTCGACGACCGGGTGGAGGAGACGGCTGCGGAACACAAGCGCCTGCTGGCGGTCTACCGCGGAGACGCGCGGGAACTGTCAGCCTCCAGGAAACAGCTTGCCGCCGGTTTCAGCGCGAAGATGACGGAGGAACTCCATACATTGGGGATGGAGCGGACTGAATTCCAGGTCCGGTTTGCCGAAAAAACGGATCCGAAGCCGAAAATGCCGCGGGAATGCGGCGATGACGAGCTGGAATTCATGATCGCCCCGAATCCGGGCGAACCGCTGAAGCCGCTTGCACAGATTGCATCCGGAGGTGAACTGAGCCGTCTGATGCTGGCGCTGAAGACGATGGAATCCCGCCGGAAGGGCGTGGACTGCATGGTGTTTGATGAGATCGATACGGGTATCAGCGGAAGAGTGGCTCAGGCTGTGGCGGAGAAAATGCATGCCATTTCCCGTGAACGACAGGTGATCAGCGTCACGCATCTGCCCCAGATCGCAGCTTACGCGGATTATCAGTATCTGGTCAGAAAGGCCGTGGAGGGGGAGAGAACCTTCACCTCTGTGACGGAACTGGATGAAGCGGGAAGGGTTTCGGAGATTGCACGGATGATCAGCGGCGCCGGCGGAATCGACGCCGAAACCGAGCGGTACGCGGCCCAGATGATCGCTTCGGGAAAAAAGAAGCAGGACGGCTGAAAAGGTTTGCCGTAATGGGATATTTTATGCTATAATGAAACAAGTATAACGAATTCAGCCATAATGGTTCCACGGATCAACAGGTATTCAGGGAGGAGGGCGTTTGTCCGTGTTTGAAAAACATCTGTTCCCGGGCGGGATCCATCCTTTGGAAGGGGTCAACGGAAAAGCCGTCAACGGCTTGAACAGCATCCGGGAGCTTCCCGCGCCGGCGCGTGTGGTGATTCCGCTGCAGCAGCATATCGGCGCTCCGGCCAAAGCTGCAGTTCAGAAGGGTGATCATGTCCGGGTGGGCCAGGTCATCGGCGAGGCGAGTGGTTTTGTTTCCGCGTTCATTCATGCCAGTATATCCGGTACGGTATTCGATATCCAGCCGGCCATGCTGGCCAACGGGACCATGGTCCCGGCTGTGATCATCGATAACGACTATCAGGACGAGTGGGTGGAGCTCCATCCGGTTGAACATCCCGAAACGATGACTGCTGCCGAGCTGCAGAAGGCCGTGCGGGAGGCCGGTATCGTCGGTCTCGGCGGGGCGACGTTCCCGACAGCCGTCAAGATTACCCCCGGCGAAGGGAAAAAGATCGAAAAGATCATCGTCAACGGCGCCGAGTGCGAACCGTATCTGACGGCCGATCACCGCCTGATGCTCGAAAAAAGCGCCGAGGTGATCGACGGGCTGCGCCTGATGATGCTGGCGTTGGATGTGCCCGAAGCCGTCATTGGTATCGAGAAAAACAAGCAGGATGCGATCGACATCCTTACCGCAGCTGCGGCGGGAGCCGAAGGGATCCGCGTTGTCGGGCTTCCCGTACGCTATCCGCAGGGCGGCGAAAAGCAACTGGTCTACGCGCTGACAAAGCGACAGGTCCCGAACGGCGGCCTGCCGCTGGATGTCGGCGCCGTCGTCTGCAATGTCGGAACCGTGTACGCGATCGACCGGGCAATCCGGGAGGGCCGTCCCCTGGTCGACCGGATCACGACGGTCGGCGGTCTGGTCAACAATCCCGGCAACTTCCTGGTCCGGATCGGGACGACGGTCGAGCGCCTGATCGATGCCTGCGGCGGAATGAGCAGCGGCGTGAAGCAGTTCATTTACGGCGGGCCGATGATGGGTATGAGCATTGCCCGCCTCGACATTCCCGTCACGAAAGGCTGCAGCGGTCTGCTCGCCCTGGGCAATGAGGCGATGGAGCCGAAGGAAAGCGCCTGTATCCGTTGCGGAAGATGCATTCGGGCCTGCCCGATGAAGCTGCATCCCAGCCGGATGGACGCCTTTGCCCGGAAGAATCAGTTCGGGGAGGCTGAAAAGCTCGGTGTCATGAACTGTATTGAGTGCGGCGCCTGCACCTACGTATGCCCCGCGAAACGCAGCCTGACCCAGAGCTTCCGGATGGCGAAAAACAACATTCAGCGGATCAAAAAACAGGAAGCTGCCAGAAAAGCGCAGAAGGAGGGATAAGCGATGCTGAAAAATCTGTCGGTTACTTCCTCGCCCCATTTGCGGGATAATCTGAGCACAAGCCGCATTATGAAGGAAGTCTGCCTGGCGCTTGCACCGGCCGGGATCGCTTCCGTGATTCTTTTCGGATTCAATGCCGCGGCGATCATTGCCGTCTCCATCCTCAGCTGCGTGCTGAGCGAATATCTGTTTGAGCGGATCAACCATCAAAAGATCACGGTCGGCGACTGGAGTTCCGTCGTGACGGGTCTGCTGCTGGCCTATAACATTCCGGCCAACGCGCCGCTGTGGCTCCCGCTGATCGGCGGCGTGATCGCAATCGTGCTGGTCAAGCAGTGCTTCGGTGGCCTTGGCAGCAACTTTATGAACCCCGCGCTGACCGCGCGCGTCATCCTCTTTGTTTCCTGGGCGACCCTGATGAGTAATTATCCGGCCACCCGGTTTATGACGGACGCGGCGACGTCGGCGACCCCGTTGGCAATTGCGGCTGCGGGCGGAAGCGTCAGCCTTACGGATCTGCTGCTGGGCAACTGTGCGGGCGTTCTCGGCGAAACCTGCAAGATTGCGATTCTGCTCGGCGGGATCTATCTGATTCTGCGCGGCCTGGCTGACTGGCGGATTCCCGTCTTCTTTATCCTGACGGCCTTTATGTGCTATCTGATCAAAGACGGTTTTGAAGCTTCTCTGGTTCAGATCCTGAGCGGCGGCCTGCTGCTTGGCGCCTTCTTCATGGCGACGGACTATGTGACCAGCCCGATGACATCCCTCGGGCGGATCATCATGGGAGCCGGCTGCGGTCTGATGGTCTTTGTCATTCGCAGCTACGCCAGCTATATCGAAGGCTGCAGCTTCGCCATTCTGTTCATGAATGTCCTGACTCCGATGATCGATCGGTTCACTGCCGGGAAAACCTTCGGGGAGGTGAAAAAGCATGCCTGAGAAAAAATCATTCTTCAGCGTTTTTCTGAACGGTCTGCTCTTTGAAAATCCGACCTTTGTTCTGATGGTCGGCATGTGTCCGACGCTTGCCATCACCATTGCCGCCTCGAACGGCATCGGCATGGGTCTGGCGACGACGGTGGTTCTGGTTTTCTCGAACCTGTTTATCTCCCTGCTCCGGAATATCATTTCCGAAAAGATCCGGATTCCGGCGTTCATCGTCGTCATCGCCAGCTTCGTCACGATCGTGGAAATGCTGCTGAAGGCGTTCCTACCTTCGCTCAGCGCGACGCTTGGCGTATATATTCCGCTGATCGTTGTCAATTGTATCATCTTCGCCCGCGCGGAAGCCTTCGCTTTCAAAAACGGCCCGCTCCTGAGCATTGCCGACGGGCTGGGCATGGGTCTCGGCTTCACCGCCGCGCTGACGATCAGAAGCACCAGCTCGTTGATCAGAAGGACGACACGCACCGGAGTCCACACGGTCTTTCTGTGAGCGGGCG
>CALCUD010000099.1 GCA_937906775.1 uncultured Clostridia bacterium | reverse complement strand
CCGATAGTTTTTTCCGGTGATTGTAAAGCATGAAAATTTTTCGGATTTCGCGGGTGCCTGATACAGTCGAATTTATAGCTTGATACAGTCGAATTTGACTGCTTGAATTTTCCACTCATAACCTGTATAATGCAAGAGTGTTTGTTGAGCGATGCACTCTATAAAACGGCATAGAAAGGGTAAAGTATGAGTATTTATGGGATGAAAGCGGCAGAAATCATTGAAATCACACATCTTACAAGCATTCCTGAAATTAGTCCGATGACGGAAGCACAATTAGGTGTATATATAGATTGCCTTGAAGCTCCGGAAGATCTGACATACAACGTAAGTGCGTGGATCCGGCTGCCGGAGGACGCTGACATGGACCGGTATGCCGATGCCGTCCGCCGCGTGGCCGGATTCCATCCGGTGTTCTGCGTTACCGCCGATCTCGTGGACGGTGTTCCGTGCATGCGTTATCAGCGTAAAGAAATCCGCGTGGAGCGTGCGGAAGCATCCTCCGTTGAAGAAGAACTGGAACGGTTTATCCGTCCCTTTGATCTGAAGAACGGGCCGCTGTACAGATTTGAAATCTGCCGTTGCGGCAATGCTGCGGTATTTCTGTTCGATATACACCACCTGATCATGGACGGTACATCCATGAAGTTGTTTGTGCAGCAGGTGGAAGCGGTGTACCGGGGAGACAGTATCCAACCGGAGGAACTGACCCAGTTTGACATCTCCGCTTACGAAAAGGAAATGAAGACGGGAGAACGTTACCGCAGAGCACAGGAATTTTTCACCGACAGGCTGAAGGGCGTGTCCGCGATGACGCTTCCCGGATCCGGTAAAGCCGGCGAAAATACCTGCTCCGGCTTTGGCAGAATTGAAAAAAGAAGCAGTAACCTGTTTGACACAGATACTGTGAACCGTTTCATAAAATCCCGCGGAATCACAGAAAACACATTGTTTCTCAGTGCCTTCGCCTATGCCGCGAAAGTATTTTCCGGGTCGGAGGATGTCTGCTTTACAACGCTCAGCAACGGTCGTTATCATGGCAGCCATGACACACGGCTGGCTGGGAGCATCGGTATGTTCGTCAAAACGCTGCCGCTCCGTCTGACGGTTCCGGATCGGGAAGAAATCACAGCGTATCTGGATTATGTAAAAACTGAATTCACTGAGACCCGAAAGCATGACTGCATCTCATTCGGAGAACTGGTTTCCGCATTCGGCATCAATACGGATGTTTCCTTCGTCTATCAGGGGGATCTGTTCGGCGCGATGCATCTGGTGCCTCCGGTAAAAACAGATTCGGCCATTGATATTCAGCTCTTCCGCGAGCAGACAGATTACCGTATTGTGGTGAGCTATGACAGAACCCGCTATGCGGAATCCTATCTGTACAGTCTGACCGAGACCTTCATGGCAGTCGTTCAGGGGCTGCTCACTTGCGACAAGCTTTCAGAGATCCGGTTGGTTTCCGGGGAGACCGCAAAAACATTTGACCGGATCAACGCGACAGATTTCCCCCTGACCCCGGTTCCTGTACATACGCTGTTTGAAAAACAAGCGGCTGCATACCCGGACAGAATCGCCGTAGCTGCGGCAGGCGAACGACTTTGTATGTCGGAACTCAACTCCCGAGCGGACCGTGTCGCAGGGGCCCTTATCGCGTTGGGATTGAAGCGTGAAGGAATCGTCGGTATTGTGCTGCCCAGAAGAAAAGAGGCGTTGATCGCCGAGCTTGCGGTCTGGAAAGCTTCCGGTGCGTTTTTGCCCATGACGCCGTCCTATCCCGATGACCGGATCAGCTACTGTCTGAAGGATTCCGGCGCCCGGTTTGTCATCACAACCGACGAACTGATCCAGGAAAGACCGGAAGTGTTTTCGGAAGGTCATGTCTGGAAAGCAGTGTCGATTGAAACGCTTCTGCAAAACGAGGCACCCTTCGGAGGAGCAGACGTCGATCCTGCGCAGCTGGCTTACTGCATCTATACTTCCGGGTCCACCGGCAAACCCAAAGGAGTCATGATCGAGCACCGCAACTTCTGCAATTTTGTCAATGCCAACGAAAAAAACGATGAAACCTATAACATCGTCCGAAACGGAAGCATGATGCTGAGCGTCGCGGCCTTCTCATTTGACTTTTCCCTGCTGGAGACATGGCTGCCGCTTTGTAACGGGCTTGGTGTATGCATCGCGAAAGATGAGGATATCCACGATCCCTTCGCGCTGGCAGCGTTGATCAGGAAGGAGAACGTGGATCTGATGGCTGCAACGCCCTCCTTTATGATGGGCATTGTTGACATTGATGAAGTGGCGGACGCACTGAAAAATATTCGCTGTTATGACTTCGGCGCCGAAGCATTCCCGGGCACTCTGTACGGGAAACTGACCGCCATCCGGGAAGACGTCGTGATTATCAACGGTTACGGGCCGACGGAAGCAACCGTCAGCTGTATCTCCAAGCTGTTGACGAACGGAGAACATATTACGATCGGTAAGCCCGCTGCGAATGTACGTACCTATATCATGGATAAAGAAAACCGGCTGCTTCCGGCAGGAGCGCCCGGCGAGCTGATCATTGCGGGAGACGGCGTTGGCCGCGGGTATATGAACCTACCTGAGAAGACGGCTGAGGTTTTCTTTGAGCTGGATGGAAAACGCGCATACCGGAGCGGCGATATATGCCGACTGAACATGGAAGGGGAAATCGAGTTTTTCGGCCGTCTGGATAATCAGGTCAAACTGCGCGGTTTGCGGGTCGAGCTGGATGAGATTGAAAATACCATGCTGACCGTTGCCGATGTAAAAAGCGTGAAAGTCGTTGTTCGCCGCAGCGGAACAGAAGACTTCCTCGCCGGTTTCTATACTGCGGCGCGGGAGATCGAGCCCGATGAGATCCGACTGAGGCTGAAAGAATCTCTGCCGCTCTACATGGTTCCCGCCGTACTGGTGCAGCTGGAGAAAATGCCGTTGAATACGAACGGTAAGATTGACAGGAACGCCCTGCCTGAGGTATCCTTTTCCGCTGCGGAACTGACACCCCCGGAGAACGAGACCCAGCAATGCATTTTCGGAGCGATAGCCGGAATCCTCGGTCATGAACAGTTTGGCATCGATACAGATCTCTATGAAGCAGGACTCGCTTCCATCGGTGCGATCCGGCTTACAGCTCTTTTGGACAAGCAGTTCGGGATTCCTTTCAGTATTTCTGTCATACGGAACTGCCCAACGGTCCGTCAGCTGGAAGCTTATGTGCGGGAAACGCATGCTTCTCAAACCTATGAACTTCAAGAGGATTATCCGCTGACCCGAACCCAGGAAGGGATCGCTGTCGAATGTATCACCAACCCGGGAACAACGGTCTATAATATTCCCTTCCTGATCCGGATGGGTAGCGGCGTCAACGCGGATCGTCTGGTCCGTGCGCTGAAGGATACAGTCAATGCTCACCCGTATCTCAAAGCCCGACTGTTTACCGATGAAAATGGGCGTATGCGTGCTAAACGATGTGATAATGAGGAACCTTTGGTGATTTTGAGCGAGGGTGAACCTGACATAGAGAAACTGATTCGCCCGTTTAAGCTTTTGGGAGACGAGCTTTACAGAT
>CALCUD010000098.1 GCA_937906775.1 uncultured Clostridia bacterium | reverse complement strand
TTCTGGAAAGTCACCCGGACTTTGAAATGCAGAAACTGCCGGAAACCATACCGGAGCAGTTCCGGCAGTATGAAGGTGTTGGACTGCAACTGCTTCCACACCGGGATGGCGTGGAAGGATTCTATATCTGCCGGATGAAGAGAAAGGCTTACTGAAACGATGACCGAGCTGGCTGGAATGACGCAGGCTGAACTGACGGAGTGGATCCGTGAACAGGGACTGCCCGCGTTCCGCGGAAAACAGATTTTTGAATGGATCCACCGCAGCGTGGACTTTGACGGGATGACCAACCTCGGGAAGGACCTGAGGGAGAAACTGCGGAAGATCGCTGTCGCGCAGCCGACAGCCATCCGGCTGCAACAGATCAGCCGGCTGGACGGGACGGTGAAATTCCTGTATTCCCTGCGGGACGGAAATTGCGTTGAAGGCGTACTGATGCGTTACAAATACGGCGTGAGCCTGTGTATTTCCACACAGGTCGGATGCAGAATGGGATGCAAATTTTGCGCTTCCACGCTGGACGGACGGGTGCGGGATCTTTCCGCGGGCGAAATGCTTGGCGAGATCCTGGCAGCCAACCGCTATCTGGAGCCGGAAGGACAGAAAGTCAGTCATGTAGTGCTGATGGGAAGCGGAGAACCTTTGGACAACTATGACCAGGTGACGCGCTTTCTGCGTCTGCTCCGGGAGGAGAACGGGATTCGGATGAGTCTCCGGAACGTATCGCTGTCTACCTGCGGGCTGGTTCCTGAAATGTACCGTCTGGCGGAGGAGGACCTGCCCGTAACGCTGTGCGTCTCCCTTCACGCGCCCAATGATGAGATCCGGCGACAGACCATGCCGATCGCCAACCGGTACAGTATCGATGAAATTCTCCGGGCCTGCCGGTACTATGTGGAAAAGACAGGAAGACGGGTCATTTTCGAATATGCGCTGGTCGGAGGCGTCAATTGCGGGGAGCAGCACGCGGCTGAACTGGCGGAACGACTCAGAGGATTGCAGTGTCACGTGAATCTGATCCCGTTGAACGAGGTAAAGGAACGGCAGCTGAAAACAGTCAACGAGGAGATCGTCCGGAATTTTCTCAGGGTTCTGGAGGGACGGCATATCTCGGCCACCAGACGCAGAGAGATGGGAGACGATATTGACGGAGCCTGCGGCCAGCTTCGAAGAAAAACGCTGCAGGCGGAAACCGGAACGGAAGGAGAGGAGAACTTATGCGGAAGTTCAAACTGAACGACAAAGCGGCCCGCCGGATGAAGGAACTTCTGGATCGGGTTCCGGAAACCGCTCCGGCAGAGGAGATTGAGCTTCGCGTCAATATCACTTCGGGCGGTGCGACCGCGGTTGTTGACGGACTCAAAGCTGTCAGCAGGACGGATGTCGGAAAACTGCGCAAAAACAATCAGGATGCGCTGATCATCGGCAGCGGACTGATCGGTGTGGCGGACGGCATGGGCGGTCACAACGGAGGCGAAACCGCTTCGATGGGGACCCGCGACGGGTTGCTCAAAGAACTGTACGGCAAGGAGATCACCGGAGAAATCCTGACGGAAGCTGTTAAAAAAGTCAATCTGGAGCTCTGGAAACAACAGGAGGCGGACCCTTCCCTGGCGGGAATGGGTACCACGCTTACGGTCATGTGTCCGGCAGACGAAAATATCCTGATCGCGCATGTTGGGGACAGCCGCGCTTATCTGCTCCGCGACGGAAAACTGACCAGAGTGACAGAAGATCATTCCATGGTCGCGGATATGGTCCGGAACGGTATGCTGACAGAGGAACAGGCAGCCTGTCATCCCATGCGGAATTATATTACCCGCGCTGTAGGGACGGAGCCTGACATCGAGGTCGACCTGATCAGGCGGAAGCGGGAACCCGGGGACAGATGGCTGATCTGCTCTGACGGCCTTCACGGGCTTGTGAGCGCTGAAAAACTTGAGGAACTGATGAATCTGCCGAACGAGGAAGAAGCGGCGGATCTGATGGTCCGCGCCGCGCTGGATGCCGGCGGCAGAGACAATATATCGCTGGTTCTGGTGACAGATCCGCCGGCAGAGGAGGCGATATCCGAATGACCGAACGGATCCTTGCGGAAAGATATCGCCTGACGGAACAGATCGGTATGGGCGGTATGGCCATTGTTTACCGCGCGGTGGATCTCAGGACCGGACATAATGTCGCGGTCAAGGTTCTGCGTCCTGAACTGAATGCGGACGGGGAATTCATCAGCCGCTTCCAGCGGGAAGCGGAAGCTGCCAGTAAAATGACGCATCACAATATCGTCAATTTGCTGGATGTCGGCATGGACGGAGAAAACCGGTATCTTGTCATGGAATATGTTCAGGGGAAGACCCTGAAGGAAGTCATTCAGGAACGGGGCCGGCTGAGTGCGCCGCTGGCCTGTCAGATCGCGATCAGGATCCTTTCCGCACTGGAGCATGCGCACCGCAACGGTATTATTCACCGGGATATCAAGCCGCAGAACATCCTGGTTCATTCCGACGGGCATGTGAAGGTGGCGGACTTCGGGATCGCGAGGATCGCCGACAGCGCCACGCTGACCAAGGGCGACAACGTCATGGGGTCGGTTCACTATTTTTCTCCGGAACAGGCCAGAGGTGAAGGCGCGACTGTCATGTCCGACCTTTACAGCACGGGGATCGTATTGTATGAAATGCTGACAGGACGTGTCCCGTACGACGGGGATAATCCCGTTGCTGTGGCGATGCAGCATCTGCACAGCCTGCCGGTACCGATCCGGGAACTGGCTCCGGAAGTCCCTGAAAATGTCATCCGGGTTTGCGAAAAGGCGATGGAGAAGAACCCCGCTCAGCGGTATCAATCCGCGCGGGAGATGGCTTCCGATCTGCGCATGGCGCTGGAAAACCGGCCTGACGGGCGCTTTGCGGAACCTCCGGGAACGGAAGTCCGGCAACCGTCGCCGCGCCTGCAGAATGACGGACAGGACAAAAAGAACCGCAAAAACGGCAATGGCAACGAAAAACGCAGAAAACAGACCTGGACCGTGATTACGGCAATCGCCATCCTCGGTGTGATCTGCGGCCTGTTTTTCGCGGGGAAGGCTATTTTCAGCAACATTATGGACAGCACAACCGTTCCGGATGTACTGGACGAGAATATTACCCGGGCGGAACAACTGATCCAGCAGGAAGGGCTGTCGGCGGAGCCTGTGTGGGTCAATAATGAAGATTATGCGGAAGGCACCGTGTTCATGCAGACACCGGCAGCCTATGAAACCGCGCGGAAGAATAAGGATACGGTTATTCTGTATGTGAGCGCCGGGCCGAGTACGGTGCCCATGCCGAATCTGCAGGGGCAGCGTTCCGAGGACGCGATAGCCGCGCTCAAAAACCGGAACATCACGCAGATCACCAAGGAACGGGTCGTCAGTTCAGAATATCCTGTGGATACGGTCATCTCGCAGGAACCGTTGGAAGGTGAACCCCTGACCAAAGATTCGGAGGTTGTCCTCGGCATTTGCGCCGGTGAGACGGTTGTTCCGGGAGTACTCGGGGAAAGTATGGCCTCTGCGGAGATGAAGATTGCGGACAGCAATCTGGCGGTCAATCTGACGCTTCAGTATATGGATACGGAAGAATATCCCGGAGGAACGGTCGTAGGACAGTCGCCCGAAGCCGGTATGAAAGTGGCGCCGGGTTCGACGGTGGCGCTGACGGTGAGCCGCGGTTCAAAATGGAACAGGACGCAGGAAATCACAGTCACTGTCCCCGAAAAGGAAACTGACGTCAATGTCAATGTTACCTTACAGGCGGCGGACAGTCCGGTTGAATATGTCGCGACGAGCTACATCTGCGCCGCAGACGCCGGAAGGATCCAGTATGTGACGCTCCAGATCCCGGATGACCGGGAATATACCTGCACGGTGTATATTGACGGAGAAGAACCTTTTCACCCGACCCTGAATCCATCTCCGGAGGCGGCTGAATGAAAGAATCCATCCACGGAATTCTTCTGCGGGGAATCGGCTCTTTCTATACGGCCGAGGGACCGGACGGAACACTGTATACGCTCCGCTGCCAGAAAAAAATCCGCCGGGAGCATATGAGTCCGCTTGTAGGCGATGAGATCCTTTTCACACCGGGAAACGGCGAAGAATACGGATGGCTGGAGGAAATCCTGCCGAGACGCACCGAATGCCTTCGCCCGCCGGTAGCCAATGTGGATACGCTGGTTCTGGTGGTTTCACCCATTCCGGAACCGGATCTGATGCTGTGCGACAGATTAATCGCGAGAGCTTACGCGCAGGGAATGAATGTTTTGATCGCAGCCAATAAGACAGATCTGGACGAGAACGCGGCCGGACGTCTGATGACGGAATACAGGAATACGGAGATTCCGATCTATCCTGTTTCCGCGAAAACCGGAGAGGGACTGGAAAGGCTTCGGGAAGCCATGACCGGCTCTGTCTGCTGCATGACAGGACAGAGCGGCGCTGGAAAAAGCACCCTGCTGAACGTACTGATGGGACTTCAGCTTGACACCGGAAAACTGAGCGAGAAAATTGAACGGGGCAAGAATACCACCCGGCATGCGGAACTGCTGCGGGGTGCCGGACTCCGGGTTATGGACACGGCCGGTTTTTCCCTGCTGGAAACGGAGAAGGAACTTCCGCCGGAACATCTGAAGGAGAGATATCCGGAATATCTTCCTTGGGAGGGGAAATGCCGGTTCAGTGAATGCCTTCACGATCGGGAACCGGGCTGCGCCGTTGCGGAGGCTGTCGGTCGGGGAGAACTTTCAGCCGAACGCTGGGAAAGATATCGCCTGCTGTTGGCGGAAATCAGAGAAGCATGGAGGAATCGATATGATTAAAATCGCGCCGAGTATTCTGGCGGCGGATCCGCTCCATCTGGAACGGGATGCCCGCCGGATGGAAGCCGCAGGATGCGACTGGCTTCATATTGATGTCATGGATGGGCATTTTGTTCCCAATCTGGCTTATACGCCCGCGGTGACCCGAAGACTGAGGGAAACCTTTTGCATTCCGCTGGATGTGCATTTGATGATGAGCGAACCGGAAAAGTATCTGGACGCTTTTCTGGAAGCAGGAGCGGATATTTTGACCGTTCACGCGGAGATCCCGGGCGATCCCGGATCCTGTTTGCGGAAAATCCGTGAACGCGGCGCAAAAGCCGGATTGGCTTTCAAACCGGGAACGCCTGTTTCAGCGGTAATACCTTATCTGGAAGAAGCCAATCTGCTGCTTGCGATGACTGTGGAACCCGGATTCGGCGGACAGAAGCTGAATCCCGATGTGATCGGAAAGATCCGGGAACTGCGGGATTACGGGTATTCCGGAGAGATCGAAGCGGACGGCGGGATCAATGAGCAGAATCTGCCGCTGCTTGCGGAAGCCGGATTAACGGTCGCGGTCATGGGAACATCGCTGTACCGGGAAGCGGATCCCGCGGAGATGATGATCCGCCTGCACCGGATCTGAACCTGGAGGAAACATTTTGGAACATATGAATGACACGATCGCAGCGGTGGCTACTCCGCCCGGAAACGGCGGCATCGGGATCATCAGAATATCGGGCCATGAATCTGAACGGATCTTGCGGAAAATTTTTTTTCCGGCCAGCCGTCAGGAGATGCAGGAACGGTTTTTGACATACGGATGGATCCGTGACGGAGAGACAACGCTGGATGAATGTATGGCCGTTATCATGCGGGCGCCGAAAAGCTACACCTGCGAAGATGTTGCGGAGATCCAATTGCACGGCGGAAGTTATGTGACAAATAAAGTACTGTCACTTTGTCTGCTTCACGGTGCGCGCCTTGCAGGTCCCGGAGAATTTACGCGGCGGGCTTTTCTGAACGGAAGGATTGATCTGAGCCGGGCGGAAGCAGTGATGAGCCTGATTTCCGCGCGGGGCGAACAGGAACACCGGATCGCTGTCCGCGAGCTGCAGGGCGGCGCGGCATCCTTTGCGAAAGAAGCTTCGGAGGAACTGTTTGCGCTTCAGGCCGGACTAGCCGCCTGTATCGACTATCCGGAGGAAATCGGGGATGAAGAGGGTACAGCCGCGCTGATCCCCGGGATCGAAAAACTTGTTGCAAAGTTGCGCCGGGGAATAGATGAACGGTCTTCACGGCTGCTCCGCGACGGAATGCATGTTACGCTCTGTGGGAGACCGAATGTCGGAAAAAGCAGCCTGCTCAACGCGCTACTCGGTGAAGACCGCGCAATCGTGACGGATGTAGCCGGGACAACACGGGACACAGTCACCGGTGAGATGATGCTCAACGGGATCCGGGTTATCCTGACGGATACCGCAGGAATGCGCGATACGTCAGATCCTGTGGAAAGGATCGGTGTGGAGCGTTCCAGAACGGCACTGGATACTGCGGATGCCGTGCTGCTGATCCTGGACGGAAGCGAACCGCTTCGAACGGAGGACGCGAAACTGCTCAAGGCGCTGAAGACAAATGCGGCGGCCGTTCTGAACAAATCCGATCTTGCTTCGAAACTGACATCGGAGGAGATCCGCAGGATCCGTCCTGATCTGCCATGTTTCGAAACGTCCACGCTCGACTCCGATACATTGGAGCCGGTTCGGGACCATCTTCGTGCGTTTGCCGAAATCTCCGACCGGATGGCGCTGACGCTGCCGCGTCAGCAGGACGCACTTTGCCGTGCGGTGGAAGCGCTGGAGAGCGCGCTGGAAACGTTGAAAGTATGGACGCCGGATATGGCCTCCACCGATCTTCAGACCGCGCAGGAAGCACTGAGCGAGATCACCGGGGAAAGAGCGGACGAGCAGTTACTGGACGCGGTATTCTCCCAGTTCTGCGTGGGAAAATAAAGAACGGAGGAACCTGATCATGGTGAATCAAAAAGTCATCCGCGGAAGGGACAGCGTGAACAGGATCCCGGAGCTGATGGAAAAGCTCAACATCCGGAGACCGTTGATCATTGGCGGAAAAACGCTGACAGAACGCCTGAAACGGATTGATGCGCTGAAGAATGCTCCTGTTTTTTCCGGATATCATCCGAACCCGGATCTGTCAGATTGCTCCGTGGGCGCGGAGATGTTCTGTGCTGAAAAATGCGATGGACTGATCGGCATCGGCGGAGGATCCGCCATGGATACCGCCAAGGGAATCAAAGCTTTTCTGTGCGCACCGGATATGGATCATGTTATCGCCAGAGATCTGGCAGGAACGGAAAAGATTCCGCATATCGCGATCCCCGGAACTGCGGGAACGGGTGCGGAGGCAACATCTGTAGCGGTGACCTATGTTGACGGAGAAAAGGTCAGCATCGATCATTCCGGATTGATTCCGGAAGGAATCGTTCTTGATTCGGCACTGCTGGATTCATTGCCCGATTATCATAAGAAGAGCGCTGCGCTGGACGCCCTCGCACAGGGTATTGAAAGCTGGTGGTCAGTTTCGGCCACGGAGGACAGCAGAGTCCATGCGTATCTGGCCATATTAGGCGTTCTGGACAATATCCGTGGTTTTCTTTCGAATGATCCGCGCGCGGCTGACGAAATGCTGGATGCCTCCTATCAGAGCGGAAAAGCGATCCGACTGACCCGGACCACCGCCGCGCATGCTATGAGCTACCAGCTGACTAAGCGGTTCGGCGTGGCACACGGTCATGCCTGTATGATGACGCTGCCGGTTCTGTGGGAGCATATGATCGGAAAAGAAGAGACCGGTCCGGAACTGAAAAAGCTGTCGTCCGCGATGCGGCTCGGAGATCCTTACATGGGTCCGAAGCTGCTTCGCGGCCTGATGTACGAACTGGGAATGGAATCTCCGCCCATGCCGGATGAAAAAGAACTAGACGCGCTCGCGGACTCTGTCAATACGGAGCGGCTTGGCAATCATCCGGAAAAATTGACGAGGGATGATCTGAAAGGAATTTACCGGCAGGCGTTTCTTCCGCTTTGCGAAGCTGAAAAACAGGCGTGTCTGGATATCTGGAACTATTACGGGAGGTAAACATGGCGAAAGAAATGGAAACAGATATGCTGCCGGATGAGCAGACCTGGTATCCGGATTTCGATTCGTATTTTCCGGAAGATCCGGAGGAACCGGAGTTTGAGAAAACTGTGGAAGATCTTTCCGAGGCCAGGGAAGACGCGAAAGTCTACCCGCATGCAGGACACCGGGCCCGCATGCGGAAACGGTTCCGGGAGGAAGGGAACTTTGATCATTTCAAGGACGAGGATGTTTTGGAATTCCTGCTTTTTTACGGAAACAGCAGGAGCGATACCAAGACGACGGCGCATGAGTTGCTGACGCAGTTCGGAAGCCTGAAAGGCGTACTGGAAGCCCGTCCCGATCAACTGTCTAATATAAAAGGAATCGGAGAGAGCCAGGCTACGCTGATCAGTATGATCCGTCCGCTGTTCCGCGTTTATCAGCGAAGTCTGTCGCAGGAAACCAGGACTCTCCGCAACTACCGTGAACTGGAAGCTTACTGCAAAGCGCTTTTGAGCGGAGAACGGACAGAAAAATTCATGGTTATCTGCGTCAGCGCCAAGTGTCAGCTGCTGGGAACCCGGTGCATCTCCACGGGAAGTCTGAGCGAGGTGAGTGCCTATCCGAGGCTGGTGATGGAAACAGCTCTCAATTATAACGCTCACAGTGTGTTCTTCTGTCACAATCATCCCGGAGGAACCGCGGCACCATCCGGCGAGGATATCGCGTCTACCCGTCAGTTGCAGCGGCAGCTGTCAGGCGTGGGTATTCAAATGCTGGATCACGTGATCATCGCCGGCGATACAGCATACAGTATGATGCGGCACGGCGATACAGAGCCTTTGCGGGGATAAATGATATATGGAAAAGAAACACATTCTGTTGCGGCTGTTCCTGATCCTGCTGGCGGCGGGTGTCGCAGGATTTGCGGGGTTACTGGGATTTATCTGTATTCGCGAAGGGGAGGTGTCTGCACAGGTGCCTGAGATCCCGGACTATGGCGCGATCATTGTACTCGGCGCGCAGGTGAACCCTGACGGAACGCCTAATGTTCAACTTTCCTGGCGCTTGGATAAGGCTTATGAGGCATGGCTGACCAGGCCGGTTCCTGTGGTCGTGTGCGGCGCGCAGGGCAGCGATGAACCGATGCCGGAAGCGGAAGCCATGGCGGAATATCTGATCGGGAAGGGTGTCCCGGAGGAGCTGATCCTGAAAGACCCGGCTTCTTTCAATACGAATCAGAACCTGAAAAATGCGGCAGAACTGATGAAGGCACTTCCGGACGTCCGGAAGGTTCTGATCGTAACCAGCGATTATCATGTTCCGCGCGCGATGGCGCTGGCTGGTGATCTCGGTTTTGAGGCGGAAGGCATCGGTTCCCCCTGCAAACCTGAATACTGGCTGAAAAATCATGGACGGGAAGCACTGGCGTGGGTTAAGTACTGGCTGGTCAAATATCTGCATGTTCCGTTGAGCTGACCGGCAAAGAGATCGGAGAAGATCGAATGACAGAAGAAATGATCGCTTCCCGGATGAGGGAAAACGGGATTCCGTTCCGTGCGGAGCTGCCGGAACTGCTGCGCATCTACGCGTCCCTGCTGGACGAATGGAACCGGAAGATGGATCTGACTGCGGTGACGGAAGAAAGCGAAACGCTGGACAGACATTTTATCGACAGCCTGTGCGTACTGAAAACCGGACTTCTCCCGGATTCGGGGACACTGATCGATGTCGGGACGGGAGCGGGCTTTCCGGGCATGGTTCTGGCACTGGCAAAACCGGAGCTTAAAGTCACGCTGCTGGACGCGCAGATGAAACGATTGAACTTTCTGGATGAAGTCCGGAAGAGGACGGACGCTCAGGTGACGCTGGTACACGCCCGTGCAGAGGACGGCGCCGGAAAGCCGGAACTGCGGGAACGGTTTGATATCGCAACAGCCAGGGCGGTCGCACCGCTCAACGTACTGTGCGAATATCTGTTGCCCTATGTTCGTCCGGACGGGATGATGCTGTGCTGGAAGGGTCCGGCACTCCGGGAGGAAACGGAAGCCGGCCGTCGGGCGGCACACATTTTAGGCGGACGGCTGGAAATGCCGGTCAGCTGCCCGGTCAGGAACCGGGACTGGGATCATCTGATCCTTCCGGTGAAAAAGACCGGCCATACGCCCAAATGCTATCCGCGCAGAGCGGGAACCCCAAAAGAAAAACCGCTCGGATTGTGAAAAGTACAATAACAGGCTTCATTCTTCCAATCGGATCAAGTTGTTCAAAACAGCGAAATGTGGTAGGATAGATATATCAAATGACAGAATGGCCATTGAAATCTTCAATGACAGGAGGACCACTGATGAAATACCGCACCTTTGGAAAACTGGGAATTCAAGGTTCAGCATTTGGTCTTGGATGTATGCGTTTCAACGGACAGCCTTCCGGCGATTGCGCCGCAGATGAGGAGAAAGCTATTTCTCTGATTCGCCGTGCGATCGACGGCGGAGTAACCTACATTGATACCGCCTATGTCTATCTGAACAGAACTTCCGAAACAGTCCTCGGAAAAGCGCTGAAAGACGGATACCGCGAAAAGGTTACGATCGCGACAAAGATGCCAATGGAAGTTGTTCATAACCGGGCTGAAATGGAAGCACTCCTTGCGGAAGAACTGGGTAAGTTGCAGACAGACCATATCGATTTTTATCTGATGCACGGGATCAATAAAGAGAAATGGGAGTATTTCAAGTCTATCGGCGCACCTGAATTCTTCAATGACATGAAAAAAGAAGGAAAGATTCGTTATAAGTGTTTCTCCTTCCACGGCCCCTATGAGGATTTTGAGTATATCATCAACGACTGGGACTGGGATATGGTACAGATCCAGTATAATTTCATGGATATCAACAATCAGGCAGGAACGAAAGGACTGGAACTGGCCGGAAAACTTGGCATTCCGGTCGTGATCATGGAAGGCCTGCTGGGCGGACGCCTGGCCAATGCGCCGGATAATGTGCAGGCGCTGTATGACGCTTTCCCGGTTAAGCGTTCCGCGGTGGAATGGGCCTTCCGTTGGCTCTGCAACCGGCCGGAGATCGCCACAGTTCTCAGCGGCTGCAATGAGATTCAACAGGTGGACGATAACCTGAAAATTTTTGATTCGGTCACGGTTGGGTGTATGGACGAAGCGGAATTGAAGCTGATCGATCAGGTGCGTCAGGCATATATTGACCGGACGAAGATCGGCTGCACCGGCTGCCGCTACTGTATGCCCTGTCCGAACAATGTCGCTATTCCCGGGATCTTTAGCATCTGGAATAACAATTCATTGTACGGAGGAAACCCGAAGGATGATTGGACTTATAAAATGATCACCAATCCGGAGAACAGACAGACAGCCGACCTCTGCGTCGGTTGCGGTGCCTGCGAGGCGGCCTGTCCGCAACACCTGAACATCATTGAAAGCCTGAAAATCGCGTCGAAAGAGATTGAGGAACAGTGTAAGTAACGGAAATATAAATGAGTCCTTCCCCTGATCAACAGGGAAAGGACTTTTTTTAGATGCTCCGGTAACGATGGCAGTACGTTTGGCGGTTATTTATATCCATAGCAGTATAATGGCAGTAAATTGCCGATATTTGAGATAAGAAAAACCCTGTGAACGTTGATCCACAAGGCTTTATCCGTGTGCGGATGGCGGGACTCGAACCCGCACGCTTTTGAAGGCAGGGGATTTTAAGTCCCCGGTGTCTGCCGTTCCACCACATCCGCGAAGAACTTATTCAGTATATCACCGGACGAGGAGAACAGTCAATGATTTCCGTGAAATCACGGAGCATGAATAAACAGGTTTACAGAGACAAAACAGTTAGTGAAAGGACGGAAGAAGCGCGGCAGATACCGGACCGACTTGACATAACAAACAGCTGAATGATAGTATTTTATTATATTCAACCTGTATTGACCTGTATGACATGAATATCCATCTTGCAATATTGATCTGCAACCTGGAAGATTTGAACTGTATGACGGAAAGGAACGGCATGAAACGAACGGTCGCAATTTTACTGACACTGTGTCTGTTGATTCCAATCGGATACGGCATTTCGGAAGGATCGGACGCCGGGCTTGATGAAGCAGTCGGTAAAATTTTCAAACAGTACAAGGTGACTGGCGGGCAACTTGTGATCGCTCTCCGTGGGGAAATTGTCTATCAGCGTAATTACGGATATGCCTACACACTTTATGATAAGGAACTTGTGGATGACGGAACCTATTTCAAGGTCGCGTCTGTGACCAAACTGGTTTCTGCGATCCATGTCATGCAGCTGGTGGAACAGGGAAAACTGGATCTGGACGCTGATATTTCGAATTATCTGGGATACGCTGTGGTCAACTTTAAATATCCGAAGATTCCCATTACACTTCGGACACTGATGAGCCATACGTCCTCTCTCAGTACATCAGGTGGCTATTCAAAAGAAAGCAATAAACTGGGAGCCCTGATTGCGAAAAAGAACAAGCGTAAGGCAAACTTCAAAAAATACGCGCCCGGTTCCGCCTATGAATATTCAAACTTTGGTGCGGGAATCATGGGCAGCCTGATCGAGACTGTGACCGGAAAAAATGTTAACGAATCCATTCGGGAAGAACTTTTTACGCCTTTGGGTATTGATGCATCCTACACGCCGACTATGCTGGAACATCCGGAGAAAATCACCAGTATTTTTACCACTTCGGGGAAAGCAAAGTTCTCCCGCAGCAAAATGCTGAAGAACCCGTGGGATGATTCTGTCAACCCTGAGAAACATTACCGTATCACTGTCGGTGATCTATGGATCAAAGGCAGGGATCTGTGCCGGCTCGGGATTCTCCTCTGCAATGGCGGCGAACTGGACGGACTGCGGATCCTGCAGCCGGAAACTGTGGAGGAAATGATGTCCTCGCAAATGGGCAAAGGGGCCGTGACTTGTGATCCGCCGTACGGTCTGTGCGTCAACAGAGTAACCAATCTGCTGGAAGACCGGATGGTTTATGGACATCAGGGACTGACAGATTATGTAGTTTGCAATCTATACTTCGATCCGGAAACGGAATTTGTATTTGCCATGGTTACCAACGGGGCGAGTACCAAGATGAATGATCACATCGGGATCCTGACCCGGAAAATGTTCGAACTGGCATGGTCTGAGTTCGTTAAGAACTGATGTAAACTGTGCCTCGGGCAGCAGGCTTGAATTTTCACTCAAATCGGTTATAATTGATATATCAATTAGAAAATCAACAGAACCCGTCAGTTATGAATTCTGTGACAGTTTGACTGCCGGATCGACAGAGAAAGAAGCGAACAGGGTGAGAAGAAAAAGGATCGCGGTTCTGATGGCCAGCATTGACAGGGAGTACCAGCAGGATTTTGCCAAGGGACTTTCATCAGCAGCTTCTCAGAATAATGTGGATATACTGATTTTTAACTGTCAGGGACATACCAATATCAATGTCTCCACATCCGAGTCCGGCGAAAATACCATTTTTGAATTACCTAATTTGAATGAGTTTGACGGGATCATCTACCTTCAGGAAACTTTGGCCGGGGATGAAACCAAGGAAAAGGTCAGAACATTCCTTGAAACATATAACAAAATACCTCATATCTCCATAGATGTTCAGAATCCGAATGCTGTTTCCATTCTGTTTGATGATGCGCTCAGCATTCAGGAAGTGACGGAACATCTGATCAGGGAACATGGCGCCCGACGGCTTGCCTATGTCAGCGGACCGATGAATCAACTGGTTCCGCAGGCACGGCTTGACGCTTTCCGTGAAACTTTGACCAGAAACGGGATTGCGATTCGGGAAGAATGGATTTTTGACGGCGAATGGACACGTTTCAGCGGACGGAAAGCGGCGGAAAAGATTTTGGAGCAGGGAGGTCAACTCCCGGATGCTATTGTCTGTGCGAATGACGATATGGCTTTCGGCGTGATTGAATATTTGCAGGAGCAGGGAATCCATACGCCGAGAGAGATTGCCGTAACCGGGTTTGACAGTTTGCGCGAAGCCGTGATGCGCGGGATCACGACAATCTGCCGGCCGATCGACAGGGCAGCCCGGAAAGCCGTGGAAACTCTGATGACATGGATGGACGGGCAAGAACCTGAAGAAAGAGTGCTGACTCTGCCCACGATTCCAATCTATGGGGAAAGCTGCGGCTGCAATCAAGGTCTGGAACATATGAACGAAAAACTCCGTGCGCTTGGTGCGGAACGCCGGAACATGGAGGGAATCCTTGCACGGGTCAGCATGTTCAGCGGCTCGCTGGCCGGTGTTCTGGATGAACAGGATGCCTATGAAAAATTGCATGATTTTACTGAATTCTGGAAGATCGACGAACTGTTTCTGTGTGTAGATGAGAGCATTTGCCGACCGACGGAAACGGCAGAACAGAAACATAACGGCTATCCGGAGAGAATGATGCTTCTTTACGGCCGGCATAACGGCCGTGATTATCCTTCGGAATTATTTCCGACCGGGAAATTGATCCCTTGCTTCGATTCTCCCCGAAAAGCTCCGCTGTGCCTGATTTTCTGTCCGCTATATTATCGTGAAAGCAACTTCGGATATGTGGCAATGTCTCTCGGCAGCGCTACAGGTGCTGCGTTATATTCGGTGCTGATGCTGCTGAACGGAGCGCTGATGAGCCTTTATCTCCAGACAAATGCGAAACGGTATGCCGCGGCGCTAAGCGAAATGGCAATCCGTGATGTCATGACGGGTATGCTGAACCGACGCGGCTTTATGGAGAAAGCTCCGGAACAGCTGAATCTGGCCCGGAGAGAGAAGGAGTATTTTGCCGTTTTGTCCATAGATATGGACCGAATGAAATATACCAACGATCATTTCGGTCACCTGGCAGGAGATGAGGCGATTGTCCGGATGGGCAAAGCGCTTCATACTCTTGAAAAGCTGCATGTCACGCCCGTCCATATCAGCGGGGATGAGTTTGTCGCATTTGCCCGAATGAAAACGAGAGCTGAAACAGAAAAAATTGTTCCGATGCTGAATGAAGAGATCGACCGCATGAACCGGGAAGATCCCTGGATCGTGAAGCTCAGCGGAAGCATAGGGATTTACGCCGCGATTCCGGCGGAAGGGGATGAACTTGATCTGTTCCTGACCAACGCGGACCGAATGATGTACGCTATTAAAATGGAAAAGAAATCGGGAGAAACATCATATTAAAAAAGCAGGACGCTTCATGCCGGGCGTCCCGCTTTTTCATTCATCATCATTCTTCTTCGCCGTCAACATCATCAAGCATTCGGGTGAATACTTCGAATACCCGATCGGCAAGGTCATCGTCTTCCAGGGGAGTATAAACCTCGTTGCCATCCTCGTCAGAATCGATTTTTAAAATGAATACTTCCTGTTCGTCCTCGTCTTCTGCTGCGGGATCAGCTAAAATCAAATAATAATTTTCATCCAGTTCCACGGTGGCAAGATGATTGAAACGGGTTTCTTCACCGTTCTCATCTACTAAGGTTACATAGCCTTCGTCTTCCGGATTCATGCTGTTGGTCTCATTTTCATTTGTCATGGGATGTTCCTCCATATCTGTATTCATACAGTTTTGTTCATCCAGCCACTGGCGCAGAATGACCGCGGCGGCGATCTTGTCAACGGTGCCTTTGCGACCGGAACGGCTCATGTTATCTTCCAGAAGCGCGTCCTCGGCGGTTACGGTACTTAGCCGCTCATCCTGATAATACACTTTCAATCCGGATTTTTCAAGCTGCGCGCAGAAATCACGGACCTTTTTTGCTTGAAAGCCTTCCGTTCCATCCATATTCAAGGGGAGTCCGGAAAGGATCTCATCTGTTTCATATTCATTGCAGAGCTGTACGATCCTGCGGGTATCAGGACCCCAACCTACACGATGAAGCACTTCCACGGGAGACGCGATGATCCTGCCGGGATCTGAAACGGCGATCCCAATCCGGGCGTCACCGATATCAAGAGCAAGAATCCGCTTGTTCACTTTGATCACCTTTCCTGAAAAAAGGGACCGGATAAACCGGTCCCTCAGAAATCAATGACTTTCGCGACGGGGAGGACGGCGGTTTCCGCCTTCGGAGCGATGCGCGGGAGCATTGTTGTCATAAACAATGTCATTACGGATCAGATTGATCCGACCCTGGGCATCGATTTCGTTTACCTTGACTTCCAGTTCATCGCCGATGTTGACGACATCTTCCACTTTATCCTTGACGAGTTCCTTGATATCCATGATGTTCTCCTTTTCTATGATTGGTGGGGTACGGGTGTTTGAACTGATTTCATTATAAACCATCTCCCGCGTTCGTCAACGGTTTTCTCGCGCCC
>CALCUD010000097.1 GCA_937906775.1 uncultured Clostridia bacterium | reverse complement strand
ACGCTCATCCGCATATCCATATTTCCGTTTTCGTCAAAAAACGGACGCATCTTTTTTTCACCGATGGCAACAAAAACAGAATTTGTGCCCCAGTTGGTCAGATGATGATATCCGGAGTGAAGTTTGATAGAACCTAAATTTGTCAGAACTACGGAGGAATAATAGGGATCTGTTTCGATCAGGGAGGAGGGGACCCATCCGTGTTTATCAAGCCAGCGGATGAATGCCACAATGGTTTTGGAAACGAAACGCGGCATTTTATTGAACAGATCCATACTTGCAGTGGAGCCGTCTTTTTTGTCGCTGCGACAGAAGGTTACCTGCCGTTGAATTTCGTTGTGAATGTCCTCAAGGGTGAATTTAGGCTTTGCGTGAATAAAGGCGAGCGCCTCGCCGGCATGATCAGCAAACTGTTTCTTGACGACAAAGGAAGCACTGATTTCATTACGGCTGTAAAGGTTTTTGTTGGCAATGAACCAGTTCATCTTCGGACGGAGCGTAAGCGCTTTGAGCATGGCGGTTACGATTAACTGAAAAAGATTGTACCTGTACTCCGGGTTGGTACTGTTTTTTTCGGCGAGGAATGCTTCCGCCTTTGACAGATCGATTTTTTCTGAGATAAAGGCCTCGTTGTCACACCGATTGGGGTAAAGCAGGGGGACGATGAAGTGCATTGAATCCAGATCGCGGATCAATGTTCCGTCCTTCCGGTCTCCAAGTTTCCTGGGCATTGTGATACCTCCAAATCAATAGGATAAAAAATAAACAGGTACATTATATCGGAATCAACATTTATTTCAAGTCTGCACGGACTTTCCGATGTTTTTTCATCACAGGGCTGGAACGACAGAAAAAAGCCTTGCGAAAAAACTTCGCAAGGCTTTACTGGTGCGGTCGACGGGACTTGAACCCGTACCCATTGCTGGACACGCCCCTCAAACGTGCGCGTATGCCTATTCCGCCACGACCGCAAGCACAAAAGTTATTATATTATGCGGAAAAGGGTTTGTCAAGAATTGTTTCATTCAGAATCTGAAATTGTATGATGTTTCATTTGATATCCGTAAATGTGAACAGCACGAATGAAATATGGTACATCAGGGTTGACCGATAAGCGTGAAAAAGATTATCATATCGCTGATCAGGGAGGGATCGGAATTGCGTACAAAAATGATGACTAAAAGACTTTGGCTTTTCGGAATAACGGCGATTGCCCTGATCATGATGACGTTTTGCGTTTCCTCGGAAGGCAGCTTTAAAGTCATCAGTGAAAGGAAAAGATTTGCAAGTTATAAAGAAAACCGTTTTACAGCAATTTGTCCGGAACCCGGCCTGCTGACGATTTCTATCTGTGATGAATTTAATACTTATTCAGTACTGAGCAATTCTGTGACAGAAGGTAATAATACAGTTGTGTGGGACGGACTCAGCTGGAACGGTGAACGGCTACTGCAAAAATATTATGAAGTATATTCTGTACTTGCCGGCGAGTCAGGAACGGAATACCATTATTCCTACAATACATATGTTGAAGCAGCCGCTCAGGCGCTGATATTCGCTTTGCCGTCTTCTTCCACCGCGTATACCGAGGAAACGGAAGAATGGTTTATCGAATCGCGGTGCGTACTGCCGGGAAATCTTTTGATTGAAATCCGACTGAAAGAGAACGCTGAGGATCAGGAACAGGCACTGCACGTAAGCCGTGCCGTAAAATCAAACCGGATCAACAGCCTTACGCTGGCAGAAATGACCGGAACCAAAGCGCTGGCCCCCGGAGAGTATACAGTGACCTGCATGATGGAAGGAGCCGGGGAATATTCGCAGCAGTTTTCGTTTACACTGATTGAAGGGAAAAGAAACCGGATTACGCCGCAGGTTACCGGCGAGATCATGCCTGATCGGGACGATCCTGACAGTGTGATCTGGGAAAAGATGACGGCGCCGGCGGCTATCATTGATATCCGCGCTTACGACCATGAAAAGGTACGTGAGGAACAGAATAAAAAGTCGAAGAACCTCGGCACACTGCACGGACAGTCACAGACGTTGAAAATTCTGGAGATCGACGGCGAATGGACCAGAGTCGGCGCATGGAATCACGAAACTGCAGATTATATTGAGGGTTGGATTCCAACCGAAAAGATCAAGGTCGTCGAACCGGAAACAGAATACGGTCTGTTAATCGATAAGCTGAACCAGACGCTGACTGTATTCCGGAAGGGTGAAAGAATTGAAACCCTGCAGATCTCAACGGGTATGGCGACGAAAGGATCTCCGGAACGGGAAACGGCAGCAGGGAGTTTTTTAACAGAGTCGCACCGTGTGGATTTTTCTACAAACGGACTGAAGTATGATTATGTCATGCGATATGACGGCGGCAATTTATTACATCAGATCCCTTACGCCTGGGGCAAAGGAAAGAAAGATTTTTCCCCGGGAGCCGACAACTTGGGCCAGAAAGCATCGCATGGATGTATCCGGATACAGGCTGAACCGGGAACGCAGAACGGGATCAACGCTTACTGGCTTTGGACCCATATCCCGAAAAACACAAGAGTAATCATTCTGGACGATAAAGAATGATCCTATTCGTAAATATAAAAATTGCATTCGAGGCGCGCGTTATAAAGCCGCCTCTTTTTTGTTGCATGAGCTCCGAAGTCTTTTTCAAATTCGGGATCAGAAGAGATCGCGCAGAGCTTCCAACCCGGATGGCGATCTTTTAATGCCCACAGGGCTCGGTAAAGATTTTTACATTCTTTCCTGTCTGATAAACGCTCTCCGTAAGGCGGATTGCACAGAAAAACGCCGTTATCCTCGCTCAGTTGTACTTTTCTCAGATCATGAACTGAAAGCCCGATTTTTCCCTCCAGACCGGCCTGACGGACATGCCGGGACGCAAGCTCTATCGCTTCGGGATCGATATCGGATCCGGCGATAACAAAATCACGGTCGGGCAGTACTTCGGCGCGGCAGTTTTCACGCAGCATGTTACACTGTCCGCGGGGCGTGAATATAAAGCTTTCCATAGCAAAGGAACGGTTCAGCCCGGGGGCCCGATGTATTGTGCGGAATGCTGCCTCAATCAATAATGTGCCTGTTCCGCAGCAGGGATCGTAAAGCGGAATGCCGGGACGCCACGGACTGAGTTCGACAAGTGCGGCAGCAAGTGTTTCCCTCAACGGTGCTTCGCCGTTCCAGGTACGGTAACCGCGGCGTGAAAGAGCGGAACCGGAGGTATCAAGCATTACGCGAACACGGTTTGAATGAACTGAAATATGTACGGGAAATGAAGCGCCGGATTCAGGGAACACAGTGCGGAAAGTATTTTTCTTCAGGCGTTCGATCATTGCTTTTTTACTGATAGACTGGCAATCCCGCGGACTCATCAGCTGGCTACGTGCACATTTGCAGGAGAGATTCAACGCTTCATCACCCGCGAGGAAATCTTCCCAGCGAATGGAGAATATCAGTTGATAAAGTTCTTCGAAACTTCTGCATTCCCGTTCACCCATGATGATCATTACCCGATCAGCACAGCGGAGACGCAGATTACAGAGAAATGCGTCTGATACAGAACCTGTAAAGCGGACACCGCCGTTATCGGGTGAGACATCGCGCATTTTCAGCCTTCGAAGTTCAGCTGCGACAATTCCTTCAAGCCCGAAAGCCGCAGTAGCATAAAGTGAAAGATCCTCATGATTCATAACCGGCTCACTCCCTGATAATAGTCTATCTTTTTTTATCTCTGCTGTAAAGGTTGCTTTTTCCTTTTGATTGGGCGTATACTGTAAATTGAGATTTTGGGCATTCGCGAGCGAATAAGTCAGGAATCTCCGGAATAACGGGGAATGGAGGGTAATATAATGAAGCTGATCATCGCCATTATTCAGGATGAGGATACTACAAGACTCCTTTCGGCATTGATGCAGGAAGGTTTCGGCGTTACCAAACTGGCAACAACAGGCGGTTTTCTTCGTTCGGGAAACACTACGCTGATGATAGGCGTGGATGAAGAACGAATTGATGCATGTATCAAATGCATTGAATCCGTATGTAAGAGCCGTAAACAGCTTACAACCGCCAATACCTCGGCTTCCGGTGTTATGAACAGCGGATTTGTCTCTTATCCGGTTGAA
Source organism: uncultured Clostridia bacterium (assembly GCA_937906775.1). Lineage (GTDB taxonomy): Bacteria > Bacillota > Clostridia > Christensenellales > Aristaeellaceae > Aristaeella. The sequence continues at coordinate 12,603 of CALCUD010000097.1, read as the reverse complement.
GTAACTGTCGGCGGAGCTACTTTGTTTATTCTGTCCGTGGATCAATTTATGAAGGTGTGATATCCATTCATGATGTTCAACTTCGAAGATTTCCGTGAACAGGGCGAACAGATCCGTAGCCTTGAAGAACAATTAACTTCCGAAAAACTGATCCACGCGATCATGATCACCGGCGAGAAAGGGACCGGAAAGAGATCCCTTGCACTTTTGATCTCGGCAGCGCTTCTGTGTTCAAATGGAGGGGAAAAACCCTGCCTGAAGTGTGAAAACTGCCGATCTGTCGAAAATTTGGATCATCCGGATCTTATCGTGATCCGGAAGGGTGTTCCCATTGCTTCCGAGGTGAAAAAAGATCGTGCCACGATTCCTGTTGAAGATATTCGTGAGATGATCAACCGTACAGGGCGACATACGCTGTCCGGCGGCGCACGTGTAGTTATGATCCAGGATGCCGATAAGATGACGGCTCAGGCGCAGAACTGTTTGCTGAAAACCCTTGAAGAACCTCCGGAAAACACATACTTTATCCTTGTTACAGATCAACCGGGGAATATGCTGACCACTGTTATCAGCCGCTGTCGCCTGATCAGGATTCATCCCTGGCCGGAAGAAAAGATTCGACAAATCCTTCAAAATGCCGGAACAGATAAGGGCAGGGCAACAGAGGCGGCCTCCGCGGCCGGGGGCTCGATCGGAACGGCGCTTGAGCTTTCCGGTGATGAAGAATATTGGAAATTCAGGAAAGAAGTCGCCCAAATGTTCTTTGGGCCATTTGTCCGAAGCGACATATTAAAGATTTCCAATTCCTGGAAGGATCGAAAACAGGACGCTGAAAAGCTGTTTTCAACTCTTGAATCGCTGTTGCGAAAACTGATGCTTTCAAGAGTTTACGGAAAATATGATGAGCTTGGAGATCAATATGCAGCGTCATGGGTCCGTTTTGCTCATAAAGCAGACCTCGGACGTTTTGTTGCGCTAAACGATGCGATCATAACAGCACGGCGTCAGACGGCCTCCTCAGTGAATTTTCAGGCCGTCCTGGAACAGCTTCTTTTTATTTGGATGGAGGAAGAAAGCAAATGGTGAATGTCATCGGAATCAAATTTCAGAACAATGGGAAAATCTATTATTTTGATGCAGGCAGTTCTGATATTCATGTCGGACAATATGTGATCGTGGATACTGCACAGGGGGCTGATCTTGCAGAAGTGGTCATGGGTTGCCGGGAAATGGAAGAAGAATCTCTTTCAACGCCTCTTAAGAGTATTATCCGGGTTGCGACTGCTCAGGATATACAGCATGCAACGGACAACCGGATGAAGGAACGCGAAGCCTATACGATATGCCAACGAAAAATTGCCGAGCACCAGCTGGAAATGAAACTGGTATCGGTAGAATACACTTTCGACAACAGTAAGATCCTGTTTTATTTTACTGCCAACGGACGTGTGGATTTTCGTGCCCTGGTCAAAGATCTGGCTTCTGTGTTCAAAACCAGAATCGAATTACGTCAGATCGGAGTCCGTGATGAAGCACGGATGCTTGGGGGCCTTGGACCTTGCGGACGCCAGATCTGTTGCGGAGCTTTTCTGAATGAGTTCCAGCCTGTTTCCATCAAGATGGCAAAGGAACAAAGCCTCTCTCTCAATCCGACCAAGATCAGCGGTGTTTGCGGACGGCTGATGTGCTGTCTCAAATATGAGCAGGATCATTATGAGCAGACACGAAAAATGATGCCCAGGATCGGAAGGGATGTTACTACGCCGGACGGCCAGGGAACCGTTACAGCTCTTAATATTGTCAAGGAAACAGTAACAGTTCGTATAGCGAAAGGAGATGAGTTTGAAGTCCGGGAATATCCGCTTGACACACTCAGCCATGACGGTATTCCATTTGCTTTGTCAAAAACGGACGATCCTCAGACAGATTCAGAGGAGACCAATCTAACGGATACAGATATCACGGATGAGAACCCGGAAATTGAGGAAGAATTGACCGGGATCCAGCAGGAAAAAGAAGCAGGCCCTCAAGACAAACGAAAAATCAGGAATTCTGAAAAAGGACACAGGGAACGGCATGAGGGGCACAATCGGGGGAAGAATCTGCAGACCCGGGAAGAAGATGGACAGAAACCCGTGGAAAATAATCGCCGGCCAACGGAAAACGGACACAAACCGGGTGAACCTGTCAGAAGAGTCAATCCGAACCGGAAACCGTTTGTTCAGGGATCCGAACAGGCGAAAGATCCCAACACAGAGAGCGTAAGTCCTCAGATTTCAGAACAAAAACAGGATCTGCTTTCAGAAATTCCGAAAGCGCCCACAAAGCAGAGCAGCTGGGCAGACGCTTTGGAGAAGGCGATGCGCGCTGCTGACGGGAATTCATAAAATCGGGTTCTTGCTTTTCCGGAATGAGCGTGTTATATTATTAATGGTAGCTCGAATGGCTGCTAAAATGAATGGAGGGTTTATACGATGGCATACAAAATTACTGACGAATGTCTGAGCTGCGGCGCTTGCGCTGCTGATTGTCCCGTTGGCGCGATTGCCGAAGGCGATGGAAAATTCGAAATCGATCCCGAAAAGTGCATTGAATGCGGCGCCTGTGCTGCTTCCTGCCCGGTAGGAGCTCCTGTTCAGGAATAATGATCCCGTCTTCTATAAGTCCTGCTGATATGGCAGGACTTATTTATTTAGTTGTGTGATCTGTTCTGCTATGATAGTATTTAGCGGTGAAGGGAGGGGACGCGTTATGGCTATGAAAAGCCGTATTCTGTTTTTGCTGAAATATCTTTACGAAAATACAGATGACGCTTATCCGTTGACTGGAACTCAGCTTCGGGGCATTCTCAGGGATAACGGAATTCCTGTACCCGATATACGCACGCTTCGAAATGATATCACGATGCTGATCAATGCAGGATTTGACATTGTCGCCGAGGAACGTACGGGACTCAGCACATTGTATTATTACGGTCGACGTGAATGGGAGACTGCGGAACTGCGGATTCTGATTGACGCTGTTTCTTCTTCCAGATTTATTTCTGAAACAAAGAGCTCTCAACTGATCAGTAAGCTGTCCAGTCTCGCAGGATCTGTCAATGCACCGTATTTGAAACCGGGAATGTTTGTTCCGGTGGGAATGAAGGCAAAAGGGAATCATTTGCTATATGTTGTGCAAAGGATCGAAGAAGGGATCACTCAGAAGCGAAAGATCAGCTTCCAGTACTATAACTACAATATCCGGAAAGAACAGATCAAGCGCAACAGCGGAGAGATATATACCGTATCCCCGTATGCAACGGTCTGGAATACAGACAGATACTATATGGTCTGCTGGTCAGACAAACATCAGAAAGTAGTCTGTTTCCGAATTGACCGCATGGGTATTCCTACGGTAACGGAGGAATTATCCGTTCCGATGCCAAGGCATTTCAACCCGAAATCATGGTCGGAAATGACTTTCAAAATGTATTCCGGAGAGGAGACTGCTGTGACGCTCCGGTGTGACTATGATATGATGGATCATATAATCGATCGTTTTGGTACAGGGGTCCCGCTGGAAAACATTACGGAAGACACCTTTGATATTTCGGTTCCTGTATCCGTAAGTCCGACATTCTATGCCTGGGTGTTCCAGTATGCGGGCGCGATCCGTATCATTGAACCGGACTCGGTCAGGGACGGATATCTGAGAATGCTGGAAACAGGTATCGGGACGGCAAAAGAATAATCCGGAAAGGCTGGTTATCATGAAGAAAAAGACATATATTCTGCTCACTGTCATTATTACAGTAATCGCATCTTTGTTGTGGTTGCCGGTTCAGGCTGAAGAAAAAAAGGTATTTTTCAAAGGCGAAATTCCGGACTTCAGTGAAGATACGGCAGTTATGGATTTATATGTTGCACCTTTGATGAGTGCAGACAGTATGCTCCTGAAAATCGGCGACAAAACCATGCTGATCGATTCAGGCACGACGAGCGGTTACAGGGATGTTTTACAGATGCTGCAGGATCTCAATGTGACACGGTTGGATTATTTTTTCAATACCCATCCGCATGACGACCATCTGGGAGGGATCCAGGGACTTCTTAAATCAATAGAAATAGGGGAAGTGCTCACGAGATTCCCGGCGGATTATAAGCAGATTCCACTGCAGAAAAACATCATGAAACGCATTCTGGACGCAGGCATTCCCGTAACGGAGATAGGGAACAGAACAGAAATGGAATTTGCAGGAGCACATTTAACGTTCTTCTGGCACGAGAATATCAAAGATACATTGAACAACAGGAGCTGCATGCTTAACATCCGTTTTGGCAACTGTACTCTTTTGCTGACCGCCGATGTTGAGAACAATGCAGTTCAGGATAAACTCGTCAGCGAATTTCCGGATCTGATGAAGGCGGACGTTTTGAAATATCCTCATCACGGTCTCAGCAAAGCCAGTTTGAATTTTATAGACGCGGTGGATCCGGAAATAGCCTTTATAAATACAGGATTTTACGATTCAAAAAACGGTCAGAAAACATTGAACAAGCGGGATATTCCGTATACTTTCTCCACATGGGGTGTGATTCATTTCAGCACGGACGGAAATTGCTGGATTACCGAGCATCTTTTGAAAGAACAGTCCGTCAATAATCCGGAACGGTTCGGTACGCTGTTCTGAGTCTGATCAGGGTCGGAACGGGTTTTCCCGGCAATATGAAGAGTTGTAATTTTGAGATCCCGCCGAGTTTGCAGGCGGGATTATTTTTTTAAAAAGAAAACCCTCCGGAATTCCGGAGGGGACGTACACCATTAGGGACTCGAACCCTAGACACCCTGATTAAGAGTCAGGTGCTCTACCAACTGAGCTAATGGTGCTCAAGCGAACATAGGCTATTATACTCGATATACAGGTCTTGTCAACCCTTTTTTTTATAAAATTTAAACTTTACGTTTGATTTTATCCTGTTATCCATGAACAAATTATGATATAATTTTATGAACATATTTCGGGAGGCGATTCTTTGGAGCTGAGAGCCGGAAAAATCATGAACAAAGCCGAAGCGAAACTTCTGAATCCTCTCCAACTCGCATATATGGGGGATACTGTCTGGGAAATACTGGTCCGTCAGGAACTGGTATTTAAAAAAAAGAATGTAAACCATATGCATCATGACTGCGTTTCCGCAGTCAACGCAAAGGCACAGGCCGAAAGTCTGGAAACCGTTCTTCCGATCCTGAGTGATGAGGAAATGGATATTGTCCGCCGCGGCCGCAATGCACACGCGCGTCATCCGGCTCCGAAAAATCAGGATCCCGGAAACTATGCCGGAGCGACAGGCTTTGAGGCGCTGTTCGGATATCTGTATCTGACCGGGCAGGAGGAACGGGCATGTGCTCTGTTTCAGTTAATCATGCAGGAGGAACATTAAATGGCTGAACGAAAACAACTGAACGTTGCCCTGATCCGGCATACGATTTCTCCGGAAGAAACTGTAGCATTGGGTGCGAAACTATGTTACTCAAAAGCAAACATTGAAGATTTAAAAACAAAAATTGAAGAGAAGGATCAGGCTCAGTTTGTGGAACGTCTGTTAAATATGGGGCATGAATCAGTGCTGGAGCATGCCTGCTTTACTTTCGGCATTGAAGGCGTGAGCAGGGTTTTGCTTGCACAACTGACGCGTCATAGAATTGCGAGCTTTTCGGTACAGAGCCAGCGTTATGTATCTTATGAAAACGGCTTCGGGTATATTCTGCCGCCAAAGATCGAGGCACTCGGTGAGGATGCTGTACAGGAATTTCAGCGTCAGATGGATACGATGCAGGAATGGTATCAGGGATGGCAGGCAAAACTGGAAAAGGGCGAGGGAGGAAATGAAGACGCTCGCTTTGTTCTTCCAAATGCCTGTGAAACCCGTATACTGATGACAATGAACGTACGTGAACTGCGGCATTTTTTCAGCCTCAGGATGTGTAACCGGGCACAATGGGAAATCCGTGAAATGGCAACGCAGATGCACAGCCTCTGCATGGAGGTCGCGCCTGCACTGTTCAGTGACGCAGGACCTGAATGCCTGCGAGGCAAATGCGGAGAGGGAGAGAAATCCTGCGGCATGATGCAGCAGAAACGCGAAGAACGCAGGATGATGATTGAATCTGTCATGGGAGGAAAGAAATAAAAATGGCTTTTTATCATGATGCACCGAAAAAGAAGACCGGAAAAACGAACTATGGGGATAAAGGTTCCTGGGATGAAGAAGGAACTCACTATACCGGAAAATATCAGAGCGATGACAGCAGACGCAGGAATGATCGTCCCGGGTATTCCTATGGCAATGAATCCACACGCAATTCCCGTCCGGGGACGTCTGAATACAGACCCGGAAAACGTGAAGACAGAAGCCGTTCCTTCGGTACGGACGGCCAACGCAGAAGTCGCTCTTTCAGGGACGAAAAGTATACCGGTCGGAAGAAAGAACAAACGCGCAAGGATGAAACATTACGCAGGGACTATCGGGATTTTGAATATCACGATCCTGTGAAGGAAAACGTTATTCAGGAAGACACTGTTGATAACATTCTGTGCGGACGGAATCCTATCCGCGAAGCGCTGAAAAATGGACGCAGCATTGAGAAACTGCTTGTTCAGAAGGGCGAGCTGAACGGATCAGCGATGGAAATCGTACAAACAGCCCGCATGGAAAAAATAATGATCCAGGAAATTGATAAAAGCAAAATGGATCTGATCGCGCCACATCATCAGGGCTTGATTGCTTATGCTTCAGCTTATCAATACTCCACGGTGGACGATATGTTAGCCGAGGCGGAAAAAAGGAATGAACCGCCTTTCCTAATTCTGCTGGACGGGGTAACGGATCCGCATAATCTCGGAGCAATCATCCGGTCGGCTGAATGCGCGGGTGCACACGGCGTCATTGTGCCTCAACATCGCAGTGTGGGTCTGACACCGGCTGCTGTCAAGGCTTCGGCAGGTGCCATAGAACATATGCCTGTTGCAAAAGTAACCAATATCAACCGAACGATTGACGAATTGAAGGCAAGGAACATTTGGGTCTATGCTGTGACTATGAACGGGAAAGACTTTGAAAAGGTCGATTTCAAAGGCGGTACCGCATTGATCATCGGTGCCGAAGGGGAAGGAATAAGCCGTTTGACAGAAGAAAAGTGTGACCTCTCTGTTTCATTGCCGATGAAAGGACACATTGACAGTTTGAATGCCTCCGTCGCGGCCGGAATTATGATGTACCGAGTGCTTGCGTCCCGCAGAAAATGAAACCGTTACTGATTGTTGACGGATACAATATTATCGGATACCGCGACAGAAGCGTAATGGCCGGTGACGCAAAAACACTGGATGAGCATCGTGACCGTTTGAAAGAACATTTACAGGATTATGCCGGATACACGGATGAAGAAGTAATTCTTGTATTTGACGGATATCAGTCTGATCGATTGTATCGTTCCGAAGAAAAATACGGCAACCTGACTGTGGTGTTCACAAAACACGGAGAAACGGCTGACAGCTATATCGAACGGATTACTGCAAAGATACCGCCGTATCAGGAAGTACGTGTGGCAACTTCCGATGCATTGGAACAAAGCCAGATCTTTTCTACAGGGGCGATTCGGGTAAGCGCAAAAGAACTGACAGAATTACTGTATCGTACGCGTTCAGAGGGGTTGGACAGTCATCGGCGTATGACATATGCTAACAGAAAAAACAGTATCGAAAAAAGATTGCCGGAAGGACTTCTGAAAAAGTTGGAAGAACTTCGCCGGGCGAAAGAGTGAAACATGGGAAATGATTATTCTGAACAGGATTTACTGTTTGAAGAGAACAGCAACAATGAAGAAAAAGACGCACTGCTTTCCACGTTTACAGATTTGACAGACGAAGAAGTTGTTGAGCTGTGTCATCAGCAAAATGATTTGGCTGAGGAATACCTGCTGAATAAATATAAGAATTTTGTCCGTTCAAAAGCAAGAAGCTATTTTTTGATCGGAGCAGATCATGAGGATATCGTTCAGGAAGGAATGATCGGTTTATATAAAGCAATTCGTGATTTCAGAAAAGAAAAACTGAGCTCATTCCATGCTTTTGCAGAACTTTGCATTACCCGTCAGATTATTACGGCGATAAAGACTGCAACCCGGCAGAAGCATATTCCTCTGAACAGTTATGTCAGTTTGAACAAACCGATTTATGATGAAGAAAGCGACAGGACGCTGCTTGACGTTATTATTGAGGGAAGAGCATCAAATCCGGAGGAACTGATCATAAATCGGGAAAATCTCGGCAATATTCATACAAAGATTCAGAAAGTGCTTTCCGGATTGGAACAGGAAGTTTTGAACCAGTATCTTGACGGGAAAAGCTATCAGGAAATTGCGGAATCACTTGGACGGCATGTAAAATCCATTGACAATGCGCTGCAGCGTGTGAAGCGTAAATTGGAAAAATATCTGGAAGACAATACAAATTGAAAGAAACGCTTCCCTTGAAAAATGGGGAAGCGTTTCTTTGTTAAAAAATGCTTACTTAAAGGCGGTTTCCAGCTCGTCAATCAGTTCAGGGCAGGACCAGGTGCCGCATGCGCTCAGAAGTGAGCCGTTGATCTGAAACTGATATGACAGACCGTTATCAAGCCGGAAGAGGATATACCGATCGCCGGAAACCATGTTGCTGCCCTTGTAAACAGCATTTAATGTCAGAATTTCAAACAATTCTTTCACCTTTGCGGGATCGGAAACAGATTCGCCTTTCTCATTCATAATGGAGATAATCCGATCTGCATCCGGGAGCGTATCAGCTATAGTTTCGCCCGGGGAAACGGCATCGCTGAAGAGCGAAGAACGCTGGAAGACAATCATTTCATCTTCCAATTTTGCGACAGCGAAAGCATGATTGCAACCCGCTACAGAATGGACTGCGGTTCCCTGTGGAAGCAAATTGCTCAGATTAATGCCTGAATCAAACAAAGCAGGAACGTCAGTGAAACAGGCGATTTCAACAGGATCTGTCAGAACGAGATCCTTTTCCGGATGAAGTTCTATCTGTCGATAGATCATGCCATTGATCCGAACTAACGGGAAGTAGCCGTTCTTCTTTGGCGACCAGATTCCGGTGACGGAAACAGGAACATCATCAATTCCTTCGGAAACGGTGGATGAGGATCTGAGCAGATGTATGGGAATCGGCGAGGATTTGTGGACTCCGGCTGTAAAACTGTTGATGACCGGTTCTTCTTTGAATGCCCGGAGATCAGTTCCGATAATGACAGCAACCAGCAGGACTGCGGCTGCGCAGCATACAGCAGGAACAAATCGCATCCAACGAATTTGCGAAGAAACGCAGTTTTTATTTTTACGCTTGTTTTGATCTGTATCGGAAGAAGCTGCAGCCAAAACTCTCTGCCTTAACACATCGTCCGCCTTCAACCCGTCAAGCACAGTATCAGACACGGAACGAAGTTCTTTCAGCTGTTCCATTCGGCAGGACCTCCTTCCAGTGATTTTTCAAGCTTCTTACGAGCCCGGGAGAGACGGGAGGAAACAGTTCCTTCGGCGATATCAAGGATTTCGGATATTTCTGTGATTCCAAAGCCCTGATAGTAATGAAGCAGAACAACTTCCTTAAATTCTGCGGGAAGATCGGCAACGGCGTGTGCGAGAGCTTCTGAACGGGCAATGCCTTCGATTTCATCGGGCGCCGGGAAAAGTTCCATGGCGGGATGACCAAGGACCGTGTTTCGGAACCACGCTCCGCGCCAGTAATCCCGGCATTTGTTCAGCGCAACTTTAAACAGCCAGGCCTTTTCACGTCCGGGTTCAAGCTGGGGACGGTTTGTGAGCAGACGAACAAATACATCCTGTGTAACGTCCTCGGCTTTTTGACGGTCTTTCAGATAATAGTAGGATACGCGAAGTACGTCAGTTGCGTAACGTTCATACAGATCCTCGAAGGACAATGCATTCGTTTCATCTGACATACCGGGAGAAAAATCAGCCAAATTCTTTCCTCCTGACTAATTGAACGAAAAATAACTTCCAATTATTCCCTGAATTCAGGAAGAACATGAATAATTTCTTCCTGCGGGACATAATTGGTGAGCATATAATCCATGGAATCAATCAGCGCTTTCAGAGATGCCTGAATGATATCAACGGAAACACCGACTGTATTCCAGATATGAACTCCGTCACTGCTCTCGATCGATACACGGACGCGAGATGCGGTGCCGTCAACATTGAGAACACGAACCTTGAAATCTTTCAGCCGCATTTTGCTGACAGACGGGAAAAAGAAGGACAGTGTTTTTCTGAGTACGAGATCCAACGCGTTGACAGGACCTTCACCTTCCGCGGCGTTGATTTCCTCCTGATCGGAAACCCGGATTTTCAAATAAGCCTGAGCCGTTGATTTCACTGTGTCAGTTCCGACCATGGAACGATGGGAAAGAACGTGATAATCTTCAACCTCAAAGAAGCGAGGACGGCGTCCGATTGTGTCAAGCGCAAGCAGTTCAAAGGAACCGTCGGCATTTTCATATGTATATCCTTTTGCTTCTTTTTCTTTGAGTTTGCGGATAATGGACTCAATTTCCGGACTGTTTCTTGTAAGATCCGGCAGAAGTTTCTCCAAACGCGCATAGACACCGGCACGGCCGGATTGGTTTGAAAGCAGAAAACGCCGTTGATTTCCGACGCTTTCAGGATTGATCAATTCATAGGTGGAAGAATCCTTTATAATTGCGTCGATATGCATTCCGCCTTTGTGTGCGAATGCGGAATGACCGATAAACGGCGCACGTTCGCTCGGAGAAACGTTCATAACTTCGAGAATGGCTCTGGACAGATGTGTTAACTGTTTCAGATTGTCCTCCGGAAGACATGGGATGTTTTTTTTCAGACACAGAATCGGGAGAAGTGTACAAAGATCAGTATTGCCGCAACGTTCACCAATTCCTCCGATCGTACCCTGCACGATCGTACAGCCCGCATCAATCGCCGCAAGTGAATTGGCAACAGCGAGTCCGCAGTCGTTATGCAGATGAACGCCCACAGGACAGGAAACCATGCTCACAACTTCCAGAACTGCTTCAGAAATCTGTTCGGGGAATGAAGCACCGTTCGTATCGCACAGAATAACGCAGGATGCTCCGGCTTCCACAGCCGCCTGCAATGTTTTCAATGCATAAGACGGATTCTCGCGAAATCCCTCGAAGAAGTGTTCCGCGTCGAACCAGATTTCACATTCGCCGGTTTTCAGAAAGCGGATTGAATCGCTGATGATCCGCAGATTCTCATTTTTATCACAGCGCAGAACATTTATAACATGAAATAAAGAACTTTTTCCAACGATCGTCTTGACGGGGACATTACATTCGTGAAAGACTCTGAGCGCAGGATCGTCGGACGCAGATGTGTAAGGTTTGCAGGTAGCTCCGAAAGCAACAGGCTTTGAAGAAGAGAATGCTTCTTCATGAATCAATTCATCGAAAAGCTGCCTGTCGCCGGGGTTGGCACCGGGATTCCCGGCTTCTATATAATGAATACCTAGCTCGTTCAGCAAACGGAAAATTTGCAGCTTGTCACTGATGGAGAAGGAGATATTTTCTGCCTGAGCTCCATCGCGAAGAGTGGTATCGAATAACTGCAGCATAACACACCATCTCCTGAAATTAACCTGATAAAATTATATCATAGAATACGGTTTCATCAAACTGAAATTATCTGTAACAAACTCTTGCCAAAACATACAAAAAACGATAAAATATTATCAGAAATACCGGCTCCTGCTCCGAGGAACCGGTATCCATATCCTTAATCCAATGATATCTAATAAGGAGCGTGTAGTCTTGTGTTAAGAAAAAAGACATGTATTGCAATGCTTTTAGCCGGCGGACAGGGAAGCCGGCTCGGTATTCTGACGAAAAATGTCGCGAAACCGGCGGTTCCTTACGGCGGCAAATACCGGATTATTGATTTTCCGCTAAGTAACTGTACTAACAGCGGTATTGATACAGTCGGCGTACTTACACAATATCAGCCTCTTGAACTCAACGCGTATATCGGAAGCGGCGCACCGTGGGATCTTGACATTTCCAACGGCGGTGTGTTTGTTCTTCCTCCTTATCAAAAAGGGAAGAGCGGCGAATGGTATCGCGGTACAGCCAATGCCATTTACCAGAATATGGCTTTCATCGAACAGTATAATCCGGAGTATGTCCTGATCCTGAGCGGTGATCATATTTATAAGATGGATTATGAAGTAATGCTTGATTTCCATAAGGCAAATAATGCTGATGTCACTCTTGCAGCTATGCCTGTTCCTATTGAGGAAGCTAAGAGATTTGGTATTCTTATTACAGATGACGATAGAAGAATCACAGAATTCGAAGAAAAGCCTGAACATCCACGTTCAAACCTTGCTTCAATGGGTATTTATATCTTCAACTGGAAGGTTTTAAGAGAAGCTCTTATTGCAAACAAGGATCAGCCATCACTTGACTTTGGTAAGCACATCATCCCATATTGCCATAACGATGGTAAGGGCAGAACATTTGCTTATGAGTTCAATGGATACTG
>CALCUD010000096.1 GCA_937906775.1 uncultured Clostridia bacterium | reverse complement strand
GTGTTTGCTAAAGCCAATATCAATATCATATAAGCCAAGACGTCCTAAGAGTCAGGAGAACTATAATATCGAACAGCCAAGTGAACCTAGTTTGTCTTTTGATAATTTCAATTTCAAATTGGCAGTGATTAATGAGCTGATGTATGAACAGGAAGTTTTGAAACCATATTTTGATATATACGATTATATGGAATTCAAAAAAGCAAATTGGAATCTTGAGACAGAAAAAAATGTCAGAGCAGCGGTTCAGTTTTTCAAGGATTTACCTGTTCCAGTTACTTATGCGGAAAAGGTTACTAGGATTTTGATGGATGGTGGTGCCCGGATTTATCAAAACATTGCACCTATGTGGGATGGAGAAGACGATCGATTCGATGTTGATAAATTGACGGAGGCAGAATTGAAACAGTTTTCGAACTTAAAGGAAATGGAATTAATGACTAAGAATTCTGAAAAACTTAAGAAGATCTGTGAACCTTTAGGAATTGAAGTAAGGGTATTATAGTGATAGCACATATATACAAAATTATAGTTTCTGCAAAATGCATAAGGTAGTTCTAATGAAAGATAAAATTATATTTGCTATAAATGCACTTTGGTCAGCAATAATAGCATTTTCGTTCCCTATATGTTTAGGAATTATATATATGGATATTACAGGCTTCGCCAAAGGTTATGATTATGACTTAGGCTCAGAAAAGAGCATTTCTATAATGTTTGGAGTTGTTGAATTGATAATATGGCTTATATTTGCAATTCCATCTAACGTATATATATTAAAAAAAATAGTAAAAAAGAATAAGTGCTTGTTATTCTTATACGTTGTACTTTGGGTGATTTTATCAGCGGCTTGTATTTTTCTGTTAGGTGGATGGAATGAGTACATTAAGGCATTTGGTGTGTAAGTAAAATTGAACTTAGAGATGAATCACTAGATTCTGATTTTCAGAATTTAACAAATTAGAAGTTGTCGAGATAGTTAGACGTTGTCGGAGGTTTGGTATGAGCAAGATAAATGATAAATCATTAGTGAAACAACAGTATGCAACTGCAAATAATTTAATTACTAGAATATCTATCCACGAAAAATATTCTACGAATAAAATGGGATTTGGAAATTGGATAGTTTCAAATTATAAAATTGATAAAGGTGCAAAAGTGCTAGAATTAGGCTGTGGAACAGGAGATATGTGGAAAGGGAGAGAATCATTGATTTTAGACTGTTCCCAAATAATACTTTCCGATTTTTCAGAGGGAATGGTAGCTACTGCAAAAGAAATGGTAGGGGACTATGACAATATTGAATATAGAGTTTTGGACATTCAAGATATACCTTATGAAGATGACAGTTTTGATATTATTATTGCAAATATGATGTTATATCATGTTCCCAATTTAGATAAAGGATTATCTGAGGTGCGCCGTGTATTAAAAAAAGGTGGTATCTTTTATTGTGCGACGTATGGGGAAAATGGGATTACAGAGTATCTTTCCAAAATTCTATCTGAATATGCGGTTGAAGATAATCTTAATAAGAATTTTACACTTCAAAATGGGTTTGAGATTTTGAATAAAATCTTTTCAAATGTAGAAAAGAAAGAATATATTGATTCCTTGGAAATTACTAATGTTGATGATATGGTGGAATATATTTATTCGCTATCTAGTATGACATCATTGAGTAGTGTACCAAAACAAGTAATAAAGGATATTTTGACTCAAAATACTTCAGATGGGGTTTTGAATGTTCCAAAGGAATATGGGATGTTTATATCGTATTAGAAAGCAATGTAGGAAGCAAAATTCTTATTTTTAGAATTAGACAAATTTGAATTTGAGGAGGCTGTTTTTGAATATAGAAATCAAAGAGAATGGTACCTGGTTTCATGGTTCAAATCAGAGATTCACAATGCTGAAAAAGGGAAGCACAATAACACAGTGGAAGGCATTGGCCGAAGCCTTTTCTCATCAACCCAGCAGTTTGTCATATGAAGATAATGGGATCATCAATCACAACGGGACTGAACACGGATATTTGTATGTGATTGATGAGCCAATCGTGGTTGGAACAGATATCTATCCGCATCCAAGAACAACGATGGATCAGAATGCAGAATTTCTGACGGCGAGAGATTTGAAGGTAAAGCTGGTAAGCAAACTGATGGTATAAGCCCGACAAATCCCAGTTTGTCGAGATACCGGAAAACAGGAATTTTGCTGTTGGACAAAGCGGAGGGAAGACAAAATGAACCTGAAACAGGCAGTAAGGGAAGATTTTGACAGAATCAAAGCCTTTTATATCTATGTCATCGAGAATACGGACACAATGAAAGAATGCTGCAGGTGGATCTACGGTCTGCATCCCGATGATGAATTGATTGGCGGATATATCGATTCCGGTGATATGTATTACAACGAAAGGGATGGAAAGATCGTTGCCGTGATCGCTCTTACAAAGAAGCAGGAAGAGGATTATCACGATGTTCCATGGCAGAAGAATCTTGCGGACGATGAGGTCGCCGTCGGACATATTATGTGTTGTGATCCCGCGATAAAGAGGCAGGGGCTCGCGAAGGATCTCCTAAACAGTACCTGTGAACTGTGTCGCAGTCTCGGCAAGAAAGCGTATCGATTCGATACGTTGGCATCCAATACACCGGCTCAGGCTCTGTACGATTCACTCGGATATAAGCGCATCGCGCAAAGACGCTGGTATGCGCGCAATACCGGCTGGACGGACTTTATCTTATACGAGATGCTGCTGTGAGTTTTTTTCGGGACGATGCGAAAGATAAATACGAATTTGTGAGGAAAGCTTTATGAATGTGATAATTGAAACAGAAAGACTATTGCTTAGAGAATATACAATGGATGATTTTGAGGCATTATTTGAGATTGTGTCAGATAAAGAAACGATGAAGCATTATCCAGCACCCTTTGATATAGAACGGACTAGAGGCTGGATAACTTGGAATATCGAGAATTATCGTAAGTATGGTTTTGGATTATGGGCAGTAGTTTTGAAGGAAACGAATGAATTTATAGGAGATTGTGGAATTACTATTCAAAATATCGACGGAGAACTTCTTCCAGAGATTGGATACCATATACATAAAAAGTATTGGCGAAGAGGTTATGGAAAAGAGTCTGCGAGGGCTGTAAGAGACTGGGTGTTTATGAATACAGATTATAATGAGATATATTCATATATGAAATATACAAATGTCGGCTCGTATTCAACTGCAATTGCTAATGGGATGAAAAAGGTTAAGGAATATCCTGACCCTAAAAACGAGATATCTTATGCATATTCAATAACAAGAGAGGAATGGCGTAATTTATTTGATCAGCCATAATGTGTATATTATGTCAGACAAATCCCAGTTTGTCTGTGTCTTGTGAGTCAACATCTTGATTATCATTCCCTGGTAAACATTTGTCAGATTAAGTGAACTAGACGACAAACAGGAGTTTGTCGGGATGATCAATGCTTGTATTTGAGACAGGAGAGGATATTTTGCCAAGCTTAAAAGGATTTGAATGGACCTTTGATACAGAAGCATCCAGATATGAAAAAATGCGTCCGGGATATGTGGATGCACTGTACAAGGAAATTTTTGCCTACATACCGATCGACGAAAACAGCCAGGTTCTGGAAATCGGCAGCGGCGGAGGACAGGCAACAGAGCCTTTGCTGAAAACCGGCTGCAGATTGACCGCGGTGGAATACGGAAAAAATTTCTCCAATCTGTTATTGAACAAGTTTGGCCATTATCCCGGGTTTGATGTTGTGACAAGTAAATTTGAAGAAGCAGTACTTGAAAAGGACGCATACGATTTCATCTATTCAGCATCTGCGTTTCATTGGATTCCCGAAGCGATCGGAAACAAAAAGGTTTATGAGCTTCTAAAAAACGGTGGCGTTTTTGCCCGTTTTGCAAATTGGACTGGTATGCATATGCTCACGGAAACCACTTGTCTTTTCCATACCAGTCCAAAACCGAGGAGCTGGTTCCGCAATACTGGAAAAGATCATCGGATCTCTGCTGGAAAACGGCTTTGTGTTCGAGCAGCCCGTATGAACAATCAACAAAACGCCAGATTTTGGATCATTCCGGAGGATACGCAGTGCGGCATGTAAAATGGAAAAATGCTGAATATTTCAGTTCAGACAGCAGGGGCGGTTCGGCGAATCCGAAAAAAGCACTGTCCGCGGTTTCCGGTACAGTCCGCGACATTCTCTGGCCCGAGGGCGCCGTCTGCCTTTCCTGCGGGAAAATTTCGGACGGGGAATCGCTCTGCCCCGCCTGCCGGAAGTCCCTGCGCAGCATGACCGGCTCCTCCTGGACGCGTCAGCCCGCCGACGGACTGGAGGTCTGGTCCCTGCGCCGTCATCAGGGCGTCGCCCGGGATCTTGTGCTGAAGCTGAAGCACGGCACAACAGCCGTCGCCGCGGAAGATCTGCTGGAAACCGTGCTTCCCCTGCCGGAGGGAGTATCCTTTTCTTCGGACACGGTGGTCACCTGGGTCACCATGCCCGCAAGCCGGCTGCTGGAGCGGGGCATCGATCACGGTCGGCTGCTGGCGGAAGGCGTGGCGGACCGACTCGGTCTTTCCTGCCGTCCGTTGCTCAATCGCGCGGATTCCCGGATGAAACCGCAGGTCATCCTGAACGAAAAGGAACGGCGAAGGAATCTGGTCGGAGTTTTCACCGCGCGGGAGCGTCTCACCTGCCCGGTTCTGCTGGTCGACGACGTGTTTACCACCGGAACCACCGCAAGCCGCTGCGCGGAGGTTCTGAAGGAAGCCGGCGCGACCCGGATCACGGTTCTGACGTTTACTTACTGAAAAAAGCCGGAGGCGTTCCCGCCCCCGGCTTATGCGTATCCTTCCGGAATCAGTCGTCCATATCCTCGTAAGCCGCCAGTCCCTTTTTCCCGGCCACTTTCTGATCGCCGTGCTTCACAAACAGCATCGTCAGAATGCTCAGCAGCACGAAGATCGCGCCGTAGGGGAACAGGATACGGTAGTCAATATTCCGCATCAGCGTCCCGCACAGCGCCGGCGTTGCGACCTGAGCCGCCATGGATGCCGTATAGTAGAAACCGGTAAAGCGGCCGATATCCGAGCCTTTGCACATTTCAACCACCATGGGAAGGGAGTTGACATTGATCGCCGCCCAGGCAAAGCCGACCAGTGCGAAGAGAACATACATCGGAACCGTGACCGCGGTACCGGCGCGCGTCATAAAGTAGCCGGCGGCGAAGCAGGCTGTCAGGATCGACGCGCCGAGAATGATTGTCCTCTTCCGGCCGATCTTCGAAGCAAACATGCCGATCGGGATATAGGATACGATCGCTCCGACCGTACCGATCAGCAGACAGGTCGAAGCCCCGCCGATCCCCTCGCCCATCACCTTGCTGACATATGTCGTGAACCAGGTCGTCACCCCGTTATAACCGAAAAACCACAGTGCGATGGATGCCAGCAGAAACCCGAGCGATTTCTTCACAGGCACGGGCAGCTTTTCGTTTCCGCTGCCGTCATCCTCGGCCAGATTCCATTCGGGATGAGCTTCCTCCAGCTTCCGGTTTTCTTCCGAAAGCTTCGGTTCACGGATCAGCAGGAACAACAGTCCCACCGCGACGAACATGATCGCCGACACGATCAGGAACAGCGGCTGATAGTTCACGTGGGGCAGATCCTGTGTCTTCGACGCGGGATACAGAACTGCCGTAATGCCAAGATACAGGGCACCGCCAAGCGCTCCCATCAGGTTGATGATCGCGTTCGCCCTGGACCGGAGGGGTTTCGGCGTCACATCTGGCATCAGCGCGACAGCGGGAGAGCGGTACGTTCCCATGGCCACCAGCAGCAGCCCCAGGACAATCACGAAAGAAATCATCCGGAAGGAACTCGCTTCCGCCGCATAGGCGTTGTCCAGAAGCGGAAGAACGTTCATCAGGATCACGGCGCACCCGGTTCCGAACAGGATATACGGCATCCGCTTGCCGATCTTCGTCCGGGTTCTGTCTGAAAGACCGCCGAAAAACGGCAGCAGGAACAGCGCCAGCACATTGTCCGCCCCCATGATCACGCCGGAAACCGTCTCGTTCATCCGGAACGTGTTCGTCAGGATCAGCGGCACGATCGCGTCATACATCTGCCAGAAGGCACAGATGGACAGAAACGCGAGTCCGACCAGAAAAGTCCGTTTATTGTCCAGTTTCATACAGGTTTGCTCTCCTCCCCCGAAAATTGTTCTTTATCATAACGGATCATTCCGCTATAATCAGTGTACATGATAGAATCATGAAACGCAAGGAGAATGACGATGGCCAGACTGACTCCGGAGCAAAAAGCTCCGTTCCTGCACAGAAATTATGCCCACCGCGGACTGCATTCACCCGACTGTTCCGTCCCCGAAAACTCCCTGGAAGCATTCCGGAAAGCCTGTGAACATGGTTACGGCTTTGAACTGGACGTTCAGTTTTCTTCTGATTCCAGGGTAGTGGTTTTTCATGACGACACCCTGGACCGCGTCACGGGACAAAAAGGGCGCGTGGACGCGTATCCCTGGGCGGAGCTCCGGGAGATGTCCCTCTGCGGAACCAGTCAGACCGTTCCGCTCTTTTCCGATGTGCTGAAGGTGACGGAAGGCGGTGGCCCTCTGATCGTGGAACTGAAAACCGGGCCGAGAAACGCCGAACTGTGCCGGGCAACGCTGGATCTGCTGAAAGATTATCATAACGATTACTGTATCGAATCTTTCGATCCCCTTATTGTGAACTGGTTCCGGAAAAACGCGCCGGAAGTCATCCGCGGACAGCTCAGCGCGCCCTACAGCGAAATGAAAAAAGGGGTTTCCAACCCGCTGATCGCATTTTTGCTCAGCCGCTGCTTCTTCACCTTCCTGAACCGTCCCGATTTCATTGCCTACAAAATCGGAAAACGTCCCCGCAAGGTACTGCGCATGCGCAGAAAGGGTACCATGCTCTTTGCCTGGACGCCCCATGAAGCCCCGTATCCCGGGGAAAACGACGGCGTGATCTTTGAGTTTTATGAACCGGATCCTGCTTTCTGAATTTTCCTGTTCCCGCGACGGTTTTTCCTTGACACAAAAAGCCCCGCGGCAGTAAACTATTTCGGTATGTGTGAAATGATGGGAGGAACACTCACATGCTGGAACGTATCGTAACCAAATTCGGCGGCAGCTCGCTGGCCAGCGACGAACAATTCCGCAAAGTGCGGAGCATTCTGGAGCTGGAGCCCACCCGTATCTATCTGATCCCCAGCGCGCCCGGCAAACGCTATTCATCTGACAAAAAAGTAACCGATATGCTCTACCGCTGCAACGATCTTGCCGCCGCCGGCGAAGATATATCCGGCGTCTTTGGCGAAATCCGCGAACGCTATCTGTCCATCGCGGGCGGTCTGCATC
This sequence comes from uncultured Clostridia bacterium, assembly GCA_937906775.1. Taxonomy (GTDB): domain Bacteria; phylum Bacillota; class Clostridia; order Christensenellales; family Aristaeellaceae; genus Aristaeella. Next base: position 12,457 of record CALCUD010000096.1, on the reverse strand, counting down.
TGCAATATGATATCTCCGCAAAGCTCGACGAAATCGAGGCGGGGATCGTTTCCGGCAAAAGCCGCGACTGGTGCGCCAGCCGGGGCGAATATCTGAACGGTCTGCTGATGGCCGACTATCTGGGCTGGCGCTTTGTCGACGCGGCCGACGGGATCCGTTTCCGCGATGACGGCACGCTGGACGACGAAAAAACGCAGGAACTTCTCTCCGCGCTGCTGGCCGACGGAAAGCCCTCTGTCATTCCCGGCTTCTACGGCGCGGCGGAAAACGGCGAAATCATTACTTTTTCCCGCGGCGGGAGCGATATCACCGGCGCGCTGGTCGCACGGGCCGTCAATGCCGACGTTTACGAAAACTGGACCGATGTGTCCGGCTTCCTGATGGCGGATCCCCGGATCGTGGAGAATCCCGCCGAAATCTCTTCCATCACTTACAAGGAACTCCGGGAGCTGAGCCACATGGGCGCTTCCGTGCTGCATGAGGACGCGATGTTCCCGGTCCACCGGGCCGGCATCCCGACCAACATCCGCAACACCAACAAGCCCTACCATCCCGGGACGATGATCTCCAAAGACGCTCCGTCCGAACTCTCCGTTCCCACCATCACCGGCGTCACGGGCAACAAGGGCTACAGCGTCATCAGTCTTGAAAAGAGCATGATGAACGCCGAAGTCGGCTTCGGCCGCAAGGTCCTCACCGTGCTGGAGAACCGCGGAATCCCCTTCGATCATATGCCCACCGGCATCGATTCCCTCTGCGTGGTTGTCAAGAGTGAAAAGCTCGCTCCCAACCGCGAGGAAGTGCTGGCGGAGCTGGAGTCGCTCGTTGAAAACAGCGGCACCGTCACGGTCAGCGATAATATGTCCATCATCGCCACGGTCGGACGCGGCATGGTGCACAACTGCGGCACGGCCGCACGTCTGTTCTCCTCCATGAGCCGCGCCCGGATCAATGTCCGGATGATCGATCAGGGATCCAGCGAACTGAGCATTATCGTCGGTGTCAACGACAGCGATTTTGAAGCCACGATCAACGCGATCTATCACGAGTTTGTCGGATAAGGAGGCCTTCCGATGAAAGTATTGGTCACCGGATACAAAGGTCAGCTCGGCTACGATGTAGTCCGGCAGCTGAACTCACGCGGTATCGAATGTCAGGGCGTCGATTACTCGGATTTTGATCTGACCGATGCCTCCGCCGTTCTGGAATATGTCCGGTCCTATACGCCCACCGTGATCGTCCACTGTGCCGCCTACACCAATGTGGACAAGGCGGAATCCGAGCCTGAGATCTGCGCGGCGGTCAACGGGATGGGTACGGTCAATATGGTCCGTGCCGCGCTGGATGTCGGTGCGAAGCTGTTCTTCATCTCCACCGATTATGTCTTCCCCGGAACAGGAGAACGTCCCTGGGAGACAGACGACGCATACGGTCCGAAAAATGTCTACGGCATGACCAAGGTTCAGGGAGAAGACGCTGTCCGCAGCCTGATGACGCGCTACTTCATCCTGCGCACCAGCTGGGTTTTCGGCCTCAACGGCAAGAATTTCGTCCGTACGATGCTCCGGCTCAGCGAGGACCACAGTGAACTTCGCGTAGTTTCTGACCAGATCGGCTCCCCGACCTATTCCTGGGATCTCGCGCGGGTCATCTGCGATATGATCCCGACCGACAAATACGGCGTCTATCATGTCCGCAACGAGGGGTTCGTCTCCTGGGCCGATTTCGCGTCCATGATCATGACGCAGGCCGGCCGCGGCACCCGAATCATTCCGGTCACCACCGCCGAGTACGGCGCGGCCGCGAACCGTCCGCTGAACTCCCGTCTTTCCGGGAAAAAGCTTCAGGAGGCCGGATTTGCTCCGATGCCTCCTGTGGAAGACGCGCTGCGCCGTTACCTTATCGAATTGTCTCAGGAATAATTCCGTTGCTCTTCAGACCTTTCAGGAAGTCCTCCGGCAGAGGCGCCTGAAAGGTCATTTTTTGTCCGGTCCGCGGATGCGTGAATGTCAGCTGATACGCGTGCAGCATCAGACACGGCACCCGTACGCCTTTATCCCATCCGTAAAGCGGATCCCCGCATACGGGATGGTTTTCGCTTTTCATATGCACCCGGATCTGGTGGGTCCGTCCGGTCAGGATATGCACATCCAGCAGGCTGCATCCCCTGCCCTCGGCGATCACCCGCCACTCCGTCACAGCTTCCCGTCCGTCCGGATCGACAGCCATCTTTTTCCGGTCCTTTTTGCTCCGGTCGATCGGTTTGTCGATTCTTCCCTCCTTTTCTTTCGGAATGCCCTCCACCAGTGCACGGTAATGCTTCTCAATCTCACGGTCCTGCAGCATACGGCTCAGTTCCAGCTGGGTAAAATCATTTTTTGCCACCATCAGCAGCCCGGAGGTATCCTTGTCCAGCCGGTGAACGATCCCCGGCCGCAGTTCTCCGCCGATACCGCCGAGCGAATCCAGCCGCGCCAGAAGCGCGTTGACGACCGTTCCGTTCTCATGCCCCGCGGCGGGATGGACCACCATTCCTCTGGGCTTGTTGATCACCGCCAGATCCTGATCTTCATACAGGATCTCGATCGGCAGATCCTCCGCCTCCGGTGCGGCAGGCTTCGGCGCCGGGATCTGCAATGTGACTGTTTTCCCGGAGGAAACCTTTTCCCCGGATTTCCGGCAGATTTTCCCGTCTATCCCGCAGAAGCCCGCCTCGATCAGTGCCGAGACCCGGCTCCGTGTCAGGCCGGATCTTTCGCTGAGCAGAACGTCCATCCGTCTTCCGTCGCCTTCAACCGTCAGAATCTGTACTTCCTTTTGATCTTCCATGGCCCGCTCCTTCCCATTCATCCGGCCTGAACAGCAGACTGACCGCTGTCAGCACGCAACCGACCGTCAGCGCGATATCCGCTACGTTGAACACGGCGAACCGTACAAACAAAAATTCGATCATATCCGGTACCGCCCCGGCGATCAGCCGGTCCGGCACATTTCCCAGAGCTCCGCCTTCCATCAGCAGCAGACCGGCAAGGCCGAAGCCCCGGGCTTTCGTTTTCCGGAGCAGCAGAAATCCAAGGATCGCCACCGCCAGGCTGAGCACTCCGAACAGACGCGCGTTCCCGCTGAACAGTGAAAACGCGATGCCCTGATTTTCGATCAACTTCAGCCGGATCATTCCGGGAACCGGAACGATTCCCTCCTCCGGCAATCCCCGCGCTGCGAGCTTTGTGATCCGGTCAAGCAGGAAAACTCCCGCCGGAATCAGCCAGGCTTTACGCATCCTGTTTCACCTCATTCAGTTCCCGGATCCGCGCGGTCAGTTTCCGGATCACCTTCAGCGCCGTCAGCGGCATATCCCGTTCCTCGGCTTCGGGCGCCTTCAGGATCAGCGCCGCGGCGCGGTCCACCCGGAAGGCCAGCCGCCCGTCCGTCTCGGAAACCGCCTGCAGCAGGATCTCGGGATCCGTCACATAACGCTCATCCAGCCGGAGGATCAATCCGTCTTTCCCCATCACGACCTGGCTGACGCCGATCTGGTTGCAAAGCGCGCGCAGCTGGCTGATATCCAGCAGGGTTTCAACCACAGGCGGCAGATCCCCGTAGCGGTCGATCAGCTCATCCGTCAGATCCGCGCGGTCTTCATCGGTCACAATGGTCGCGATCCGCTTGTACATTTCCATCCGTTGTTTTTCATCCGCGACATAATCGCCGGGCAGGAACGCGTCGACCCGCAGATCGACCCGCGTCTCCAGCTCCCGCCGGAATCCGTTGCCCTGCACCTCGTTCAGCGTTTCCTCCATCAGCTTGCAGTACATGTCATAGCCAACGGTGGAAAGGTGTCCGTGCTGTTCCGGACCCAGAATGTTCCCCGCGCCGCGAATCTCCAGGTCGCGCATCGCGATACGGAACCCGGCGCCGAACTCGGTAAACTCCCGGATCGCCGCCAGCCGCTGCTGCGCTGTTTCGGACAGAATATGATCCGTCCTTACCGTAAAGTAGGCATAGGCCTGCCGGTTGCTCCGTCCGACCCGTCCCCGAAGCTGGTAAAGCTGACTCAGTCCGAAACGTTCCGCGTCATAAACGATCAGAGTATTCGCGCTGGGAACATCCAGGCCACTTTCGATGATGGTCGTGCACAGCAGGACATCGTAACTCCCGGCATAGAAGTCCATCATCACATCCTCGAGCGCGTTCTCCCGCATCTGCCCGTGGGCGACACCGATCCGCGCCTCCGGCACCAGCGCCCGAAGGCGCGTATGGAACTGTTCGATGCTACGGACGCGGTTGTACAGAAAATACACCTGTCCGCCCCGTCCGATCTCGCGCAGGATCGCGTCGCGGATCACGGCGTCCGAATATTCCGTCACCACCGTCTGAACAGGGATGCGCTCCTCCGGCGGCGTTTCGAGAACACTCATGTCCCGGATTCCGACCATGCTCATGTGCAGCGTCCTGGGAATAGGCGTCGCAGACAGAGTCAGCACATCCACCTGGCGTTTCATGTTTTTGATGATTTCTTTGTGCACCACACCGAAGCGCTGCTCCTCATCCACGATCAGAAGCCCCAGATCCTTGAATTTCACATCCTTCGCCAGCAGGCGGTGCGTTCCGATAATGAAATCGATCTCGCCGCGTCCGAGACGTTCCAGTACTTCCTTCTGTTCCCTGGACGTCCGGAAGCGGCTCAGAAATTCTATCCGGGCGCCGGTATTGCGGAAGCGTTTCATCACCGTATTGTAATGCTGCTGAACCAGAATGGTGGTCGGTGCCAGTAAGGCTACCTGTTTATTGTCAACCAGCGCCTTGAAAGCCGCCCGCAGACTGACCTCCGTCTTTCCGTAGCCGACATCGCCGCACAGCAGCCGGTCCATGTTCCGGTCGCTCTCCATATCTTCGGTGATCTCACGGACGCTCTGTGCCTGGTCCGGCGTCAGTTCATAGGGGAACTCATCCTCAAACTCCCGCTGCCAGGCGGTCTCCGGCTGAAAAGCATAGCCGGTGTTCAGGGTGCGTTCCGCGTAAAGCGCCTTCAGATCAAAAGCCAGCGTCTTCAGGCTTTCTTTGACTTTGCCCTTCTGCCGGGCCCATTCTCCGCCGCCGAGTTTGTTCAGCTTGGGAGACTGATTCGGATTCCCGATATACCGCTGAACGCGTTCAAGCTGTTCGACCGGAACATACAGTTTGTCATTCCCGTTGTACTGGATCAGGAGATAATCGCGCCAGGTACCTTCGCTCTGGATCCGTGTCGTTCCGCGATAGATGCCGACGCCGTGATCCTCGTGGACCACATAGTCGCCGACCTTCAGATCCGTAAAAGTCGATATCCGTTCACCTGTATGCTTCCTGCTTTTGCTCTTCCGATACCCCTCGCCCCAGATATCCGCGTCGCTGACGACCGCCGGTCCGTTTTCACCGAGCACAAAGCCGTGACTCAGCGTCATCGGCAGGATCACAGCGTCTCCGGGGCCGATATCCGGGATCCCGTCCTCTGCATAACAGAGATGCTCGTCCTGCTCGTTCAGGCTGTCCTGCAGGCGCTTGCCGCGCGCCGCGCCGCCGGAAAGCAGGTAGATCTTCCGCCCCTGGTCCCGCCACAGATCCAGGTCCTTTTTCAGTTGCCGGATCTGCCCGCTGTAGCCCGGGAGCCCGACGCCGCAGGCATTCAGGACCCTGTCCGGCTTCAATCCGCCAAGTCCCAGAGGCATCTCGGTCAGTATCACCGTCTGGACCGTTCTGATTTCCCGAAGGATCTCATCCCAGTCCAGGACCAGCGTCTCCTGTTCCCGGACCGCTTCAGACCGTGCGATTGCATTGTTCAGATCCTCGGCAAATCCGGCCACTCTTTCCTCCGTCCGGTTCCGGAGCTTGTCAGGTTCCAGCATCAGGATCATCGTCGGCCGGAACCATTCGCAGACAGTGGATGTCTGTTCCATGATCACGCTCACCCAGGCACGGGCACGGCGAAAAGTCCCGCTCTGTTCAAGGCTTTCAGCGTCCGCAAGAAGGCGCTCGGTTCTTCGGTCCGCTTCTGCGGATTCCCGTTCTTTCCAGACCGCCTCCCGTACCTTCGGCGCAACAGCGGTATCGAACAGATCCGCCAGTTCGTCTTCATCCTCCGGCAGAGGGGGTAATTCATCAAACAGGTTTCCGGAAACAGAAGGTCCCGTACCGCTCCGGTCTGTCAGCGTACGGCGCATCCGTTCAGCCGCGGTCTCCCATTCCGCTTCAGGCAGGATCACCTCCGTCGCCGGCGAAAGCGTCACATTTTCCAAAGTTTCCTGACTGCGCTGACTGATACAGTCAAAGGAACGAATCTGGTCGATCTCGTCATCAAAGAATTCAATCCGCGTTCCGACGGCCGACGCCGGAGGATAAACGTCCAGGATTGCCCCGCGCAGGGCAAACTGTCCCTTTCCCTCAACCATGGCAACGCGTTCATAACCCATCCGGCTCAGCTTCATACACAGTGCCGCCGGTGAAATGACATCCCCGGTTTTCAGACAGAGTACAGATTCACGGAAAGGTTCCGGACGCCCCATCCGCTGCATCACGGCCTCAGCCGAAGTACAAAGCAGTCGTTTCCCTCCGGCGGTCACAGCCGTCAGCGCCTCCAGACGTCTCCAGCTGCTCTCCAGACTCCCTGTCGCCCGGGTCAGATCGATTTCGCCGCCGATCAGGCAGGCGCATTCCCCATCTGTCAGATGCCGGATATCCTCCGCGGCACGGGTCGCTTTCAGGTCATTGTCCGCGATCAGCAACACCCGTTCACCGCGCTGTTCAGCCGCGCAGGCCAGGGCCGCCGCCAGCGCGCCGTTGACGCCGCTGACCAGCTGCATGCGGACCTCATCCCCCTGCGGAAGCCACTGTTCGACATCCCGGGCAAGAAAGAAACTGTTTTTCATGTCATGTTCTCCCGCAGCGTTGCGCTGCGTTTCCGTTTACGCTTCCTGTTTCGGTATTTTCTGCGCCGTATTGCCCCGGTTTCCCAGTTGCATAGCATGATCGATCCCGTGATCGACCCAGTCCGCGGCGCATTCCGCAGCAAGATCGAAAGCCGCGTCCATCAGCGCCTGTTCCTCCGCATCCCGGTAACGGCCCAGGACCCAGGCTGTCAGTTCCGTTCCGGCCGGCCGATCTCCGGTTCCGACGCGGACCCGGGCAAAATCGGGTCCTTCAACATGGGACATGATGCTCCGCATGCCGTTATGCGTTCCGGGGCCGCCGCTTTTGCGAACGCGGACTTTTCCGGTCGGCAGATCGATATCGTCATAGATCACCAGCAGATGGTTCAGATCGCAGTGATACCATTTCAGCAGTTTTTCCACGCATTCACCGCTCAGGTTCATAAAGGTCTGGGGTTCGCACAGAACGATCTTTTTCTCCCCTTCGGTCACTTCCGCCAGCATCCCGCGAAGCAGCTTTTTCCGCAGCGTGACGCCGTATCTGCGGGTCAGGCGCTCCATCGTATCAAAACCCGCGTTATGACGCGTATGGGCATATTCTTCCCCCGGATTCCCCAGGCCGACGATCAGGAACACTTCACGGCTCATCAATCCATTACTCCTGTCATTCGCGTCCGGCTCCTTTGCAGGCCGCAGCGCTTCGCTTTCCGTTCTCCAAAAACTTCTGCGGCGAAGGGGCATTTCTCCCACCCCTTCGCATTCCGCAGTTCCCGGTTCCCCGTCAGTTCTTCATCACGATCTTTGAGGTTACGATCCCGTATCCGATGCTGCACACAGTTTCGAGCAAATATGCCAGCCAGAGGGGCAGCCATGCCGCCTTGTCCACCGCGAATTCCAGCGCGACGCAGATCCCGGTGATCACAAAGAAAAGGACCGTGAGCCAGACGAGTCTGCTCTTTGGCATCCGCGCTTCGCGCGGTTTATTGTTCCAGCGGAGGATGGCGAAAATAACCATCACCAGCAGCACGGCCACAGCCGTCACCTGACTGACCCGGACGAACATCCAACGGAGGAAATTATCCCGGCGCAAAGCTTCCAGGATCACCTGGCAGCTGCTGTATAGAATCACAAACATCCGTGCGCGGTAGCCGCCGTCCAGCTTGCGGAAACAGGTGATCAGCAGGATGAAGATTGCGACCGCCGCAATCCCCTCCAGCATGAAGATCGCCCAATTCCATTCCTCCCAGGAATTCACAACGGCAAACGGGAAAAAACGGAACGGGCTTTCTTCAGCGAGTTCCGGTCCGATGCCTTCGCCCAGATAGTATTCCCCAAAGCGAGAGATCGCGATCGCCAGCGCCGCGCCCGGTGCGAAAGCATCCAGCAGCAAACCGGCTTTCATCCCGGTCAGTTTCCCGGCGATCAGCGCCGCGAGAGCCACTCCGCCCGCGGCGCCCCAGAGCGCGGCGCCTCCGATGACATCCCAGCGTCCCATCTCCGGCTCAGCCGCGCGGAAGAAGTTCCCCCAGCCGAATTCACTGAAAATATCATAACGCGCCGCCGCATAGAACAGGCGGGCACCCAGCAGTCCGAATCCGATCGACAGCAATGCTGTCAGCGCAAGGGCCGCAGGTTTGATCTTTCTTCCGGAGATCAGGAAGCAGATCAGTCCCAGCAGACATCCGCCGGCAACAAAAGCCGCGTAATATGTCACGTTGATCCCGAAAAGCCGGAACAATACCGGATATTCCTCCATTCCTTCAGCACCTCACTCCGTTACAAATTCGCCGTGATCCAGATAAACGGTTCCCGTTTCCGCAAAGGATTCGGGCAGGTTCACCAGTCCTTTGGGCGCGTTTTTCCGAATCAGTTTCTTAAAAACCTCCGTCCGGTCTGCTTCCTCTGTCAGAATATAAGGACGGTATTCCGGACCCAGCTGTGTTCTGCAGGGAATGACGCGCAACATTTTCAGCTGCGTCCCCTCCTCCGTTTTCTCCCACTCTGTCTGGAAGATCCCCGTAGCCGGGTCAACGGAGGACATGGTCCCGAAAGTAAAGTTTCCGGTATTGAACAGGATCAGCTTCCCGTTATAAAACTGGACCTGCTGAATCACATGGGCGTGATGGCCGAAGATCATATCCGCGCCCGCGTCAAGGATCTTCTTCGCGTAGGAAGCCTGTCCGGAGGTGGCGTCCTTGTGCGTCTCCTTCCCCCAGTGGAGGCTGACCACGACCACGTCGCATCCCTGCTCCCGGAGCCTGGTGATCCTCTCCGCGATCTTTTTCTGGTCATTCGTCTGGGGATAGGAAAAGCCGAAAAAACCGAACCGGATCCCGTTCAGGTCCGTCACATACAGATCGTCGAACTCGGGATCCTGTCCGATCCGCATGCATCCAAAGTGTCCGACTCCGGCGTCGTCCAGCGTCTTCAGCGTATCCTTGTAGCCGTCGATATAGTAATCCAGGCAATGGTTGTTGACGGTATTGACGACTTCAACGCTTCCCAGTTTCAGACACTCGACAAATTCCGGTTTTCCCTTGAGCGGGTACATCTTGTTTCTGTGCTGTTTCCTTTCGGTAAACAGCACCTCCAGATTGCCGACCGTCAGGTCATCCTTCTCCAGCTCGTCAACGACCAGGGAAAAGGGCCAGGCCAGCCCGTTCTTCTCCAAACAGTTATGATATCCGCCGGAACCTTTGGAATCGCCGATACTGATATCGCCGACAAATGAAACCAGCGCGGTATTCCCTGTTTTTTCAGCTGTTTCCTCCGCGACAGACGGCAGAATGGCAGCCGTCAGGCACAGAAGCAGCGCAAGGAAGCGGATCGCGTACTTTTTCATTCGGAAAAACCTCCTTCCGCAGGCAGATAAGGCAGGACTGCGCAGCCGGCCTCCTCGTCATACAGGATCGGAATATTTTCATCCGAGTCATACCGGATCTTGTCCAGGGCGGATTCGGCCTCGTCGCCCGTGACGGCCACAGGACAGAAATCATTATATTCCGCCGTTGAAGAAACATGCGCCGGATAAATCCGGAGTTGTGATCCCTGAAAAACGTGATTTTCGTCAAAGAACATATCTGCCTGAACGACAGCGGTATCCATAGCCTTGAGCTTCACATTCCCGCCGAAGCAGAAGTTCCCGAGCGAATAGCAGACATACCGGTTATTGATGACACCGATTCCCTGCAGAACATGAGGATGATGCATGATCACCAGATCCGCGCCGATCCGCTCGATGCTTTCCAGCGCCATTTTCCCCTGATCGCGCTCCCGGTGCTTCTGCGCGTATTCCTGTCCGGCATGGACGCACATGACAACGGCGTTGGCCCCCTCCGCGCGTGCTTCCGCGATCTTCTCGTCCAGAAGCTTCCAATTGGAGGAATACCACCCTTGCAGAACGGAGAAAAAGGCGATCTTCACACCGTCCTTTTCCAGCATACAGTAATTTTCATATCCGCTGATACCAAGTCCCGCTTCCGCGAGGGCCGCTTTGGTCGCTTCATAGCCCTGCGCGCCGAAGTCGTAGATATGGTTGTTGCAGATGGAGCAGGCGTCCACGCCGGATCCGGTCAGAATTTTTGTATATTCCGGCGAACCGCGGAAACGGAACTGCTTCTTCTTGTTTTCCTGCATGCCGGAATCGGAAAGAACGCCTTCCAGATTCACGACGGTATAATCGTCGTTCATGAACATTTCTTTCCAGTTCGCCAGGAAATAACCGTCGCCTTCTCTTTTCTGCGTGCCGACGAATGATTTCTGGTCTTCCGTGTTCCAGCTTTCACTGCCCAGCGTCACATCCCCGGTAAACGTCAGCGTCAGTTTCTGATTTTCGGCGGCAGCTGCCGAAAGAGTCATACATCCCGCTGCCAGCAAGGTCAGGAGTCTCCGGAAAACCTTTTTCATCTTCTTCCTCATTTCACGTATTTCTGTCACAGGTTCAAAGCCTTACAGCAACAGGATATTGGCCTCCCGGCAGGCGCGCTGGACCTCTTCCGGCCACAGGCTGGCCTGGACCTCCCCGACATGGGCTTTGCGCAGGAAATAAACGCACATCCGGCTCTGGCCGATCCCGCCGCCGATCGTCTGCGGAAGCTCGCCGTTCAACAGCGCCTTCTGGAAAGGCAGTTCGGCGCGTTCCTCGCATCCGCGGACCGCGAGCTGTTTGCGCAGCGTCTCCGGGTCGACCCGGATCCCCATACTGGATACTTCCAGACTGATATCGAGCAACGGATCGTAAAGAAGGATATCTCCGTTCAGATTCCAGTCGTCGTAGTCCGGCGCGCGCCCGTCATGCGGCTGACCGCTCTTCAGCGCGCCGCCGACCTGCATCAGGAACACCGCTCCGTATTCCTTCGCCGCCAGATATTCCCGTTCCTTTGGGGTTTTGTCCGGATAGCGGTCTTCGAGCTCCTGGGTCCTGACGAAGGTGATCCTGTCCGGCAGTTCCGGCTTGATATGCGGATAGTGGGCACATACGTAGCCCTCGGTCTTCCGGAATGTCAGATAGATCCGGCTCACAATATCCCGCAGGAATTCTTCATTCCGCTCTTCGGGACGCATGATCCGTTCCCAGTCCCACTGGTCAACAAAGATGGAATGGATGTTATCCGTCATCTCGTCGCGCCGGATCGCGTTCATATCGGTATACAGACCTTCACCCGGAGCGAACCCGTAGGTTTTCAGCGCCTGCCGTTTCCACTTTGCCAGAGAATGAACGACTTCCACCTTCTGACCCGTTTCCAGCACATCAAAGGATACGGGACGCTCCACACCGTTCAGGTTATCGTTCAGACCGCTCTCCGGCGTCACCATGATGGGCGCGGATACACGGGTCAGATTCAGTGCTCTGGACAGCTCCGTTTCAAAAAAGTCCTTGACCAGCTTGATGGCGATCTCCGTGTCGCGCAGGTTCAGTACCGGGTTGTAATCCTTCGGAATGATCAGATTCATGGGATTCACTCCTTCATTTTAATCGTATTTCGGGGCTGCTGTTATTCTGCCGCAGGCGGCGGGGTCTCGATCACCGGCATAAACGCCGCATTCTCCGCCTCGTCCTGCATGTCCTCGGGCACCCAGGGCATCAGGAAGCAGTTCACATACCATTCCTTGTCCTGCAGCTTGTAATTGAAGTAGCTGGTCTCCTTTTCCGTGCGCTCCTCCTTCGGGATCGCAGAGAGATTTTTCGTCCACTTCTCGGCGTTCATGTCGTAGTCATGCACGTACATCTTCACGCGGTTGGACATGTTGCCCTCGATGGTGGTGATGCGGTATTTTCCGTCGCCCAGCTCCTGCACATCATACACCAGGCCGATATGGATCGTCTTGTTGTAGGACTTGCCGTACACCAGCAGGAAGCCCGGCTGCGGCACGTGCGTCGTGCGGAAATGGATCTGGTAGCCGCGCAGCAGCTTGCCCACGCTGGCCTCCTTCACATGGATCACGCCGTCCACCGGGCCTTCGCCGCCCGCCTTGACATTTTCAAGGATGTCCATCTCGACGCCCGCTTCCTTGATGATGCGGTCAGCGGTGGCAACCACGACGTCCTTGACGTA
>CALCUD010000095.1 GCA_937906775.1 uncultured Clostridia bacterium | reverse complement strand
GGGACGGAAAACCCATCGTTCTGGAAAATGACCGTCTTCTGTTTGAACTGGATCCTGCAACGACCCGGTTCCAGATTACGGATAAGGCGAACGGAAAGATCTGGTATTCCAATCCCCTGGACGCGGACAAAGATCCCATCGCGCTTTCCAGCAATAAGGAAGAACTGTCTTCCACGTTTGACGTTACCTATACCACCAACGGCGGCGAAGTGACGCTTAACAACTACGCTTATTGCCAGCAGAATCAGACATTCGCCATTTCTCAGCCGGACGCGGATTCGATCCGGATCGACTATTCCATCGGCAAGATCGAAAGGGAATATCTGATCCCCACCTTTATCACCAAGGAACGTTACACCCAGTTCACTGACAATATGAAGAAGGCTTCCAAGAAAAAAGTCTCCTCCAACTACACGCTGATCGAACCGGAAAAACTCAACAAAGTCAAGGATCTGGATTCTGTGCTGGCTCTGTGCCCGAGTATTGAGACGGAAGCGGTCTACATGCTGAAGTCCGATACGTCCACCTCCAACAAGGAGAAGATCGAAGGTTATTTCGCTGAAGGCGGATACAACGCCGAGGAGTTCGCCATCGATCAGGCCCTGCTCGCGGGTGTGCGCGACAATAACGGTCCGGTATTCAACGCCAGCGTGATCTACCGGCTGGAAAACGGTGATCTGGTGGTCGAGGTGCCGTATTCCGACCTTCGCTGTGAAGGAGATACGCCTCTGACCTATATCAGCATCCTGCCGATGTTCGGTGCGGCCGGCACGGATCAGGAAGGCTTTATGCTGATTCCCGAGGGCAGCGGCGCCATGATCGATTTCAATAACGGCAAGCTGTCCCAGAGCGCGTATTATGCCAATCTGTACGGTTGGGACTACGCCACCGAGCGGACCGAAGTAGTCAGCGAGACGCGGAACGCGTTCCCTGTCTTCGGTATGGGTCAGGAGGACGGTTCCTTCATCTGTATCATGGAAGGCGCCACTGCCTACGGCGGTATCTGCGCGGATATCGCGGGCCGTTTCAACAGCTATAATACCGTATACGGGAAGTACAACGTACTGCATTTTGATAAGTTCAATGTATCCAACAGAACAGCCCAGCTGCTTTACATGTACGAGAGCAGGATCCCGGATGACACCCTGATCCAGCGCTACCGTTTCATAGAGTCCGGAAGTTATGTGGACATGGCCAACGCCTACGGCGAATATCTCCGCGCCATTCCGGATTCAAGGTATGATATCGCGGACGCCGAGGTCCCTGTCAATATCGAACTGGTCGGCGCCATCAACAAGGTCGTCAGCAAAGCCGGAATACCGGTGGATTCCGCAATCCCGGTCACTACTTTTGCCCAAAGCGAAGAGATTATGAACGAACTGCTGGACGGAGGCGTGAAGAATCTGTTCGTCCGGATGACGGGATGGTGTAACGGCGGCGTCAGACAGCGTGTTCTGACCGGCGTACATCCGGAAGGCATCCTGGGAGGCGAAAAGCAGATGAAAGCCCTGATTGCCGCCGCAAAGGACAAGCACGTGCAGCTTTCCTTCGACGGGATCACCTGCTTCGCTTATGACAGCGGTTTGTTTGAAGGATTCCTGCCGTTCTCGCACGCAGCCAGACTTACCACACGCGAACAGGCGATCCTTTACAACTATGATATTGTAACCTACCATCAGTCGGAATGGCAGGATAACTATTACCTGGTCCGCCCGGACTATGCGAAGAAAAACGCCACGAACCTGATCAACTATCTGGAAGACAAGGGAGCCGCGGGCATCGCGTTCCGGGATATCGGCAACCTGCTTAGTGCAGACTATTATGTACGCAACACCGTGACCCGTGAAGAAGTGCTGAAGATGAATGTCGAGACCCTGAAGGAAGCCAGCGCGGCAGGTCTTGCCATAACGATCAAAGCCGGTAATGATTATGCCGTCCCGTATGCGGAACTGATCACCGATGTGAACCTCACCGGTAACGCTTATGCCATCATTGACAGGAAAATCCCGTTCTACGAGATCGCCCTGCACGGCATGAAGGACTATACCGGAGAAGCCATCAACCTGGCAGGCGATTATCAGACAGCGCTGCTTGAAAGCGCGGAATACGGCGCGGGACTGAACTTTACCTTCATGAAGGAAGACACTATGATCCTTCAGGATACCCAGTACAGCAGCTACAATTCAGCCGGCTGGGACCGTTGGAAGGATCAGCTGATCCCTGTGATCACCCGGTATCAGACCGAAATGTCCGGCCTGAACAAACAGTCCATCACCAGCCATGAATACCTCACTGATGAGGTGACTGTGACCGGGTATCAGGACGGGACGAAAGTCTATGTGAACTACGGTTCGAAGGAATGGACCGGCAACGGTGTGACCGTTCCCGCCCGTGATTATCATGTGGAAAGGGGGAGTGCGAAATGAGCAAGAAGAACAGAGTTTACCGCGAACACTGGTACAGCGGGATCACTGAAGCCGTTTCCTTCTATCTTCCCTGGAGCAAGCCTTATCATACGATCCAGGGGAAACGTGCCAGAACCGGCGTCCTGTTCATTCTGCCTTTCATCATCGGCTTTATCGTTTTCATGGTCAAGCCGCTGATCGTATCCCTGCAGATGGCTCTCAGCACCGTTACCCTGAATCCCGGCGCGCCTTATAGCCTGGAGTGGAACGATTTCTTCAATTTCTCATTCGCACTGACCAGCGACGCGCAGTATCCCCAGCTGCTGCTGGACGAGATCGGCAGAATGGCCATCAACACGATTGCCATCATGGTCATGAGTTTCGTGATCGCCGTGATCCTGAACCAGAATTTCAAGGGAAGGATCTTCTGCCGCGTCATCTTTTTCCTGCCTGTGATCCTGGCTTCCGGTGTTCTTCCGGGAATTGAAAGCTCCAACGAATTCTTCAATCTGATGACCGACGTGGCCAAGCAGGCCACCGAAGGGTCAGGCGTGAATCTTTCCGCGGCGCTGGAAGATCTGCTCTCCGTTTCCGGTGTGGCAGGCGAGGTTTTTGACGTCATCTTCCAGATGATCGACGCCATCTATGATATCGTTATGGCCAGCGGCATTCAGATCATCGTCATTCTGTCCGGCCTTCAATCCATCTCGCCCTCCATGTATGAAGCGGCGGATATGGAAGGATGCTCCGCCTGGGAATCCTTCTGGAAAATCACTTTCCCCATGGTCAGCCCTCTGCTTCTCGTGAACCTGATCTACACGATCGTGGACTTCTTCATGAAGAACGACAACAAGGTCATGGAACGTATCAATAACTATATGACCGGCGGCAACGCGGTCGAAATGAACTTCGGCTATGCATCTGCCATGAGCTGGATTTACTTCGGCGTAGCCATTGCGTTTATCGCGGTCGGCACCATTATTATAAAGATGGCGGTGAAGTCTTATGAGTAAAGAAAATACCGTTTATATCGGCGCGCGCAAAGACTTCTGGGAACGTAACCGCCGGAGCAACGGGTACCTGCTGAAGAAGAGAAGCAAGGAGATCTGTATCTCCGTTATTCGCGGACTGCTGATGTTCGGTCTCTGCTTTATGATCATCCAGCCCATGATCAACCGTCTTTCCATGAGTTTCATGGAAGAACAGGATCTGTACGATTCCACCATCATCCTGCTTCCGCGGAATGTGACGCTGGACAATTACAGGATCGTCGCGGAACTGACGACTTTTCCGAGTTCCATGATCAACACGCTCTGGATCTCGGTTGTCATGTCCATTGCCCAAATCGTTTCCACAACGCTGGTGGCTTACGGCTTCGCACGGTATGAATTCCCGCTGAAGAAATTCTGGTTTGCCTGCGTGGTCATGCTGATCATCATTCCGCCCCAGACGATTCAGACCGCTCTTTATTCCACGTTTACCCGCTTTGACATTTTCGGGATCTTTGAAGCGACGACCGGAAAGCCGCTGAACATCCGCTCCTCCATTTGGCCGTATCTGATGATGTGCCTGACCTGTATGGGCCTCAAGGACGGTCTGTACATTTACATGATGCGTCAATACTTCAAGGGCGTTCCTGAAAGCCTGGAGGAAGCGGCCTATGTAGACGGCTGCGGAACGATGCATACCTTCCTGAAGATCATGCTTCCGGACGCGCTTCCCACCATCGCCAGCTGCTTCCTGTTCAGCTTTGTGTGGCAGTGGACGGATCTGTTCTACGCCCGTAACTTCCTGACCGGCTACAAGACCTACGCTACGGAAATGAGCGTCATGGTCAGCCGGATGAGCAAGTATTTCGCAAGCGACGCGACCCAGGCGGTCGTTGTCCCCAACGGACGTCAGCTGCAGCTGGTCTCCATCGCGGTACTCTTCTGCTGCATCCCGCTGATCATCCTGTATATCTTTACGCAGCGGACCTTTGTGGAGAGTATTGCCATGACCGGTTCTAAGGAATAAGAAATGTACGTACAATGTTTTTTGTGAAATCCGGACAAAAATTCTTGAATTATGGATTAACTGTGGATATAATAAATTTAGCCGTTCAGATCAGCGGCGTTTTACATCGGAACTGTGCGATCTTAATGATCGCATAGCAATAAAAAAAGGAGGTTTTCTTGTTATGAAGAAAATCATCGCTCTGGTTCTGGCCGCGATGATGCTGCTGGCTTGCTGCAGCGCTCTGGCCGAGGCTCCCGAAGGTTATCCCGCTGTCATCGAAGGTCTGGACTTCGGTGGCGAAACCGTGTACATCTATGACTGGTGGTCCAGCGGCGAACGTAATGCTGAACCTTCCGACGAAGAAGCTCTGACCTATGAATACCGTGACTGGCTGGAAGCCACCTACAATGTTAAGCTCGTCGAAGTTGCTCTGAGCGACTGGGCCGGCAACCCCACCGAACTGGCCAACATGGTCATGAACGCCGACAACTCCAAGCTGTGCGTCATCGCCGTGGCTAACGACTTTGCCGGTTCTGCTTTGGCCAACAACCTGTACGCTCCCTGGGCTATCGAAATCGGCGATCAGTTCAACACTGCTGCTGTCGAATTCATGACCAAGAACGGCGCTACCTACGGTGTCGGCATCGGCGCCAACGAGCCCCGTTCCTGCATCTTCTTCAACAAGCGCGTCCTGACCGAAGCCGGTATCGATCCCGAAACCCTGTATGACATGCAGGCTGAAGGAACCTGGACCTGGGATGCTTTCGAAGAAATGCTGAAGACCACCACCCGCGACACCGACAACGACGGTGTGATCGACATCTACGGCCTGACCGGTTCCGGCGATGACTATTGCCAGGGTCTGGTGTTCGCCAATGGCGCGACCTTCTTCGACACCGTTGACGGCAAACTGACTGCCACCATCGGCAGTGATGCCGGCCTGCAGGCTCTGCAGTATCGTATCGATACCTGGAATGCCTACGCCGCTCCCACTCCCGAAGGCGCCAACTGGGACTGGTTCAAAGATTTCTGGAAGCAGGGAACCACCGCTTTCTACTTCGGCCAGACCTGGCAGGGCTACAAC
>CALCUD010000094.1 GCA_937906775.1 uncultured Clostridia bacterium | reverse complement strand
CAGTATCGCTTTCGGTATTGAGAGGAAGAACAGGATCATGCACACTTAAGCGGAGCAGGAACCAGCCCGCGTCTTGAACACCGTTCAAGTCAAAACTGATCCGTACCCCTTCCCGGTTATCAGATGCGATATGCCAGTTTTCTGCAGCGTTCGCATAGTCAAGTACTCTTTGGATCGTTTCTTTTCCCTTGGAACGGAAATCAGGATCCAGAATACTCAATCGGATTTCTGTGCTTTCAATCGGTTCTCTTAGATCTGTAATCATGGAACCAAGCGTATTCCCCTGTTGTTTCATCTGCATCGCTTTCACGATCAATACAGTAACCAGATACATTCCGTCATCAAGGAAATGGTTTTCTCTGAGTGCGGCATGTCCACTTGTCTCTATTGCAAGAGGACAGTCGATTCCCTCATTGTTCAGACGGATCGCTTCATCGATCACGTTTCTGTATCCGCGTTTGAAACGGTAATGTTCCCCGCCCCATTCATTGATAAATGTTTTCAAGCCGGAACTGGTCACTGAATCCGTAACAATAGTCTGACCCGGATGATCGTCTAACAGAATTGCACTGATCAGGGCAATCAGACGGTTCCGGTTGATCTCTTTTCCATCAGCATCAACAATAGCTGCTCTGTCACAGTCGGCATCAAAAATTACACCGAGATCCGCACCTGATTGCAGAACCGCATTACGAATAGAAGCCATAGCATCCGGATTCTCAGGATTCGGAATATGGTTCGGGAAATATCCGTCAGGTTCAAGGAACTGACTTCCCTCAATCCAGGCGCCCAGATCTTGCAACAGTCTGGCATAAAATCCTCCTGCGCCGTTCCCAGCGTCAACAACAACATGAAGACCGAGCAACGGTTTCTGAAGATCTGTTTTCAATCCGCTACGGATTCGTTCAGCCAGTTGATCCATGTAAACTGGCAGAAATGCTTTGGATGTAATCGCACCGGAAATCGGAGATTCTTCAGGCTTCAGTTTCTCAGCGGCAGAAAGCAGATGTTCCACTTCTTCCCCTTCAATTCCGCCTGCGGGGGTAAAAAATTTCAAACCGTTTTTATCCCACGGATGATGACTTGCAGTAATCATGATGGAACCATCCGGTTCAAAACCCGGAGTGATGATGCTCATAAACATGGCAGGAGTGGTACACATGTCAAAATTCATGACGGTTGCACCTGCACGGCTAACTCCTTCTGCCGCAGCCTGTAATAAAGAAGGTCCGGAAATACGGCTGTCCCGTCCGATAGCGATCGTGATCTGTGTAACAGATTTTCCTGTTTTTTCCGCCAGCATTCTGGCAAATGCCATACCAAGCGCCATAGAAACAGATGGTGTCAGCAATGCATTATCTCCGACAGCTGTTCCGCGGACATCTGATCCGCTTTTCAGTTTCATCCAGTCCATACCGTTAATCTCCTTTGTCTTGTTTCATATCTTCTATTACGTCATCATACATTCCGCGAAGGGATTTATACAACGGTGCAAGTAATAAATAATCTTTGGAAATGCTGTCTGCAAGTTTTGCTTCAAAAGCGTTTGAAAATACAGGACGTTCATGACAGATATACATCTCCTTGATGATATACCAGCGTTTTAAATCATCCGGTACTTCATCGGGGATCTTGATCCGCTTGTGAATACTTCCATCAAGGACCAATTTGCTGGAATCCTGCGAGGGTAAAATGGAGCGTACCTCATCAGGATCAGCGATTATCTTCTTCCGTAAGATATCAAGGACTTCACGATTCTCTCCCCAGAAACCCATTCCCCAGCCAAACGTTTCCGGTCCGAATTCGAAAAAGTAGTTTAATGATTTCTCACGGGGTTCAGAGGCTCTGCGAAAGAGAAACCACAAGTGATCGCGATACGGACTTTTGTCTTTGGTAAATCGGGTATCCCTGTGAATGTGGGACAGACATCTTGAAGGACGGACTTCCATCAAAGGATCAATTTCCCGCATCAAAGGAGATAAATCTTCGATCAGATCATAAAACGGCTTCTGAACATATTCAAGATATTGATCATGTGTCGCATGGAAGAATTCAGAACTGTTGTTGAATCTGAGATCTAAAAAATACCGAATTGTGTTATCTGTAAACCCGGTAAACATAATTCACCTCCGCTGCACAGTTTATTATAATCAAAATATGTCCCGTTTTCAATCAGTAAAGTTGACATACTCAATTGTGAACAATATACTGTACAGACATTCTTTACGGAGGAACTGATAATGACGGAGCAGGAAAGAAACAGCAGAACGCTGATGCTGATCGGTGAAGAAGGAATCCATATTCTGAAGAAATCAAAAATAGCTGTTTTTGGCCTTGGCGGCGTCGGATCCGCGTGTGCGGAAGCACTAGCGCGATGCGGCGTCGGTTCCCTCGCACTGATTGATAAAGATATTGTTTCTCCGTCCAATCTGAACCGTCAATTGATTGCAACAAAAGAAACCGTCGGACAGTTGAAAACTGAAGCAACAAAAGACAGAATATTGAGTGTTTCTCCCGAAACAGAAATTGCAACATTTCCTATGTTTTATCTTCCGGAATCAGCTGATGCTATTAATTTGATCGAATTTGACTATGTTCTAGATTGTATCGATAATGTAACAGGCAAACTCGAATTGATTTCCAGATGCGTTTTGAATTCAATTCCCGTTCTTTCATGCATGGGAACGGGCAACCGGACCGATCCGTTTGCATTACATGTATGTGACATTTATGAAACAAATACGGACGGATTGGCCCGCGTCATGCGAAAAGAATTGCGTAAGCGGAATATCCCGGCACTGCCTGTCCTTACATCAACGGAAAAACCCGTCCGCACAGATGGCGGGCGGGTTCCCGGAAGTATCAGTTTCGTACCGCCGGTTGCCGGAATGATGATGGCTTCCGTAGCCGTGCGTACATTATTGGATTCGTATGGCAACAGGAACTGATCCTGTCAGTGCAACGCTCACATCATCCGGCTGATTGAATCCAACAAAAAGCGTTCCGGTCAGACATTTCTCTCTCTCACCGCAGTCATTGACTACAGTAAAGGTCAACTTATCCAACGGAATATTTACTCTTACCGCTTCTCCTTTGATCACATGAACGCGTGTAAATCCGCAAAGACGGGGATGAATCGGAGCGTATGGACTGTCGCAACTGATATAAACCTGTACGACGGCGTCTCCGTCCATATTTCCGGAATTGATTACAGTTGCTGTAACTTCTCTACGGTTTACCGACACTCCGTCCAGTGAAAATCTGGTATAGCTAAGCCCAAAGCCGAAAGGATAAAGAGGTTTTCCGGTAAAGTAACGGTATGTTCTATCTTTCATACTATAATTTGTGAAATCCGGAAGTTCATCCACATCTTGATAGAAAGTTACAG
>CALCUD010000093.1 GCA_937906775.1 uncultured Clostridia bacterium | reverse complement strand
TGCTGGACGAGCCGGTGAAGGCTGCTGATTACGAAGCTGCCAAGGCTGCCTGGATGGCCGGCGAATAATCGCAATTCTATAGGGTTACCTGCTATAGGTAAACAAAGTGCGGCGGAAGCCAGGAGGCTTGTCCTTCTGGCTTCTGCCATATTGGAAGGGTTGTTATGAAAAAAGGGTATATCCTGAAAAGGTTGCTCCGGTCCTTGATTTCCGTTCTGGTCATCATGACGATTGTTTTCATTCTGGTGTACGCGTGTGTTCCCAGAGACAATATCTTTTTTGAAGACGC
The DNA here is from genome assembly GCA_937906775.1 of uncultured Clostridia bacterium. Lineage (GTDB taxonomy): Bacteria > Bacillota > Clostridia > Christensenellales > Aristaeellaceae > Aristaeella. The sequence goes on along the minus strand of CALCUD010000093.1, from coordinate 47,756 downwards.
CACGTATCGCAAGCTCGGCGGAAAACCGGATGAAAAAACGGAATACGTGTATACCACCTGGAAAAAACTCGGCTATCTGGATTATGTCCAGATCAATGACTACTGCAAGTCTCTTTATGAAGTCGGAAGCGACGAGATCAAAGCGGCGCTCGATCCGGAATCAAAGGAGTCGGCAGATTTTGCCGAGCTTTATGCTTCCCAGGGTTACACGGTGGAGCATATGCCTGTGAGTAACCGGCTGTATGCCTACAAGGATATCCCGCTGATGACCCGGATTCTGAAATGGTTCGGAAATCTGGTCCAGATTGATACGATCCATTCCGTTCAGGATGAGAATAATCCTGATCTGGAACGCAAGATTTACTTCGGAAGGACACCGACAGGCGGTCTTGCGATTATGGGCAGCGGAACAACGCATAAGTATCTCCTTTACACCGATTCCCAATTCCCCTTCATTCACCAGAACTTTATCCACCTGAACGTTGGTATGTCCTATCCGACTTTCCAGGGACTGGAAGGTCTGTCGGTCATGTTCTCCTCGCAGGGTTCCGAGGACAAACGTCCCGTTACCTTTGCAACAGGTTCCGAGAGTGACTCCGCGATCAATTTCGGTACGCTGACCTATAAGCCGGTTCTTGACCGGATGGATAAAAAGAAATTCACCGATAACTACGCGAACTACGAAACCAACAAGGATCAGTCTTCCATGGTCGGTACTTCCTTCATCATGGGTATCTTTGCGCTGATCCTTTCCTACGGCATCGGTCTGCCGTGCGGCCTGCTGATGGCCCGCCACAAAGACGGCTTTTTTGACAAGCTGGGAATGTGCTTCATCATTTTCGTTATTGCCGTGCCGTCTCTGGCGTATATACACCTGCTCCGTTATCTGGGAACGAAATATCTCGGTCTGCCGTCGGTATTTACGACATACGGACCGTCTGACATACGCAGCTGGATTCTGCCGATTATTTCATTGGCTCTGCCTTCCATTGCGGGCGAGATGATGTGGATGCGCCGTTATGTGGTTGACCAGATGAATTCCGATTATGTCAAGTTTGCCCGTGCCAAAGGGCTGAACCAGCGCGAGATTTACAAAAAGCATATTTTCAAGAACGCAGTTATTCCGATTTCTCAGGGGATTCCGATTTCTCTTGCGGGATGCCTTTCCGGTGCCATCATCACCGAGGCGATCTATTCAGTCGGCGGTATGGGAAAGATGCTTCCCAACGCGATCAATCAATACAACAATGTCATTATCATTGCGCTGACCTTCCTGTATGCATCGATCGGTGTGCTGTCCGTTCTTGCGGGTGATATCATTCTTACGAAGGTAGACCCGAGAATTTCATTGAGTGAAAAGGCAGGTAGATCGTAATGGATGGAATGAATCTCTTTGAGTTCTCGGAGTTTGATGAAAAAGAATCCGAGCATATCGCGGCACCGCGGTATTCCTACTGGAAATCCGTCTGGAGAACGTTCCGGAAGAGCAAGGTTGCCATGTTCTTCACGGTATTTATGCTTGCGCTTGTCCTGTTCGCGCTGATCCAGCCGTCTTTTTCCGGATACAGCCCGATCGTCACGCCCAATATCAACAACGCGGAGATGAAATTCCTCGCTCCGTGCAAGGAACACATTTTCGGTACCGACAATGTCGGGAATTCCGTATTTGATGCCGTATGGGCCGGTGCCCGGAATTCCATCCTGATCAGCTTTATCTGTACAGCGATTGACATGGTGGTCGGAATCACGGTCGGCGCCTTCTGGGGCTTCAGCAAGAAGATGGACCGCTGGATGATTGAAGTATACAATATCATTTCCAACGTTCCGTTCCTGCTGCTGGCGATGATCCTGTCCTATGTTCTGGGTGCCGGCTTCGGTTCCCTGATCATTACCATGTCCTGTACCGAATGGATTTTTGTCGCGTACTTTATCCGTACGCAGGTGATGATCATCCGTGACCGGGAGTACAACATGGCGAGCAAATGTCTCGGCACCAGTACCTTCAAAATGATCACAAGGAATATTCTTCCTTATCTGATTTCCGTGATCATGACCTATGTTTCCCGTCACATTCCCGGATTGATCGGTTACGAAGTGTTTCTTTCCTTCCTCGGTCTCGGCCTGGGTACCACTCACGCCTCTCTGGGCCGTTCCATCTCACAGTATGTTTCGTTTATGAACGGCTATCCGCATTTGTTCTGGATTCCCGTGCTGGTTCTGGCCTCCATTTCCATTTCCCTGTATATTGTGGGACAGAAACTGGCGGACGCCACAGATCCGCGGACCCACAGGTAAGGAGGATACAATGAGCGAGATTATTCTTTCAGCTAAGGATATCGAGGTTCAATTCCGGGTCCGTGAAAATTATCTCACCGCAATCCGCGGTGTGTCTCTGGATCTGTACGAGGGGGAAACCTTCGCCATTGTCGGCGAAAGCGGAAGCGGAAAGTCCGTGTTCACCAAGACCTTTACCGGGATGCTTGAGTCCAACGGAAAGATTACCGCCGGATCCATTATGTATCACGGCCAGGATCTGACCGAACTGAAGACAGACAAGGACTGGACGGATATTCGCGGAAAGCGGATCGCAACCATTTTTCAGGACCCGATGACATCCCTGAATCCGATTCGGACGATCGGCTCCCAGATTACGGAAGTCATTGAGAAGCATCAGATGGTTTCCAAGGCGGAAGCGAAAAAACAGGCCATCGATATTATGGAGAAGGTCGGGATCACCAACGCTGCGGCCAGGTTTGACAATTATCCCTTTGAATACTCCGGCGGCATGCGTCAGCGCATTGTTATCGCCATTGCTCTTTCCTGCCATCCGGAAATCCTGATTTGTGACGAGCCTACCACGGCGCTGGATGTGACGATTCAAGCGCAGATCATCAAGCTGATCAAGGACCTGCAGAAGGAACTGGGATTCACGACAATCTATATCACTCACGATCTGGGCGTGGTTGCCGATGTGGCGGACCGCGTCGGCGTCATGTATGCCGGACAGATTATCGAATACGGTACGGTCAACGATATCTTTTACGATCCGCAGCATCCCTATACCTGGGCCTTGCTTTCATCGCTCCCGCAGCTGGGAGTCAAGGGAGAGGATCTGTACTACATAACAGGGACTCCGCCCTCCCTTTTCAATAAAATCGAAGGCGACGCTTTTGCACCCCGGAACCCGAGGGCGCTGAAGATTGATTTTGTTCAGGAACCGCCCTTCTTCAAGGTCAGCGATACCCACTACGCGAAGACCTGGCTGCTGGATCCCAGAGCCCCGAAGGTTGAAAAACCGGAGGCGATCCGGAATCTGCATGAAAAGATCATGAGCATGACATCCGAAGGAGGTGTTTTCCATGTCACAGAATAACGGCAGTGAAGTCTTGCTCTCCCTGAAGGACGTGGAAATTTCTTTCGGTGAAAAGAAAAAACGGTTTGCCGCAGTTCAGGGCGCTACATTTGATATCTATAAGGGTGAAACCTTCGCGCTGGTCGGTGAGTCCGGAAGCGGTAAAACGACGATCGGCCGTGCCATCATGCGGATCAATCCGCTCAGCAAGGGAGAAATCCGGTTTAACGGACAACGTATTTCCGGAAAGCTTTCCAAAGAGGAAGACCGGAATGTGATCCGGAATATCCAGATGATCTTTCAGGATCCCGCAGCGTCCCTGAACGAACGTGCGACGATTGAGTACTGCGTATCGGAAGGCCTTTACAATTTTCATATGTATGAAAATGAAGAGGACCGGATTCGCAAGGTGGATCAGGCGCTGACGGATGTCGGCCTGCTGCCCGAGCATAAGTCACGTTATCCGCATGAGTTTTCCGGCGGACAGCGCCAGCGTGTCGGGATTGCGCGCGCACTGATCATGGAACCGAAACTGATTGTGGCGGATGAACCGATCTCCGCGCTGGATGTTTCCATCCGTGCACAGGTTCTGAATCTGATGAACAAGCTGAAAAATGAAAAGGGCCTGACCTACCTGTTCATCGCACATGATCTGTCTGTTGTCCGTTTTATCGCGGACCGGATCGCAGTCATTCATCTCGGCAGAATTGTTGAGATTGCAGAAACAGAAGAGCTGTTCAACTATCCTACGCATCCGTATACCATTTCTCTGCTGAGCGCGGTTCCGATGCCGGATCCTATCATTGAGAAGCAACGTACTCCGATTACGTATCAGGATACGGAAAAAGAAAAAACCGGCCCTGACTATGAGATGCGTGAAGTCAGACCCGGACATTATGTATATTGCACACCGGAACAGCTGACCGAATATCAGGTCAGGCTGTACGGCAGGAATCTGTAAATCCGTTTTACGGGTTTGAATAAATCGCGGATGTGATCACCGAAACGATGATCAGAATCAGACCGATGAGGAGAGGGTAGTTGAAACTGTCCTCTCTGATTTCATTTTTATCTTCCATATACGCATCAAAGGGCTTCATGTTCTCTTTGTGACGGAACCGGCGGAGCACATAGCCGGAAATATCAAAATCTCCGTGCAAAGCGGCGATTCCCAGAATACCGAGCGCCAGGAACAAAAGACCGATGATCACGCAGGCGTTACTGAGTTCCAGCAGACTGTTATTCCGGGTCAGGAAGGCAAACAGAGGATAAGCCAGACCGATGACCAGATACAGAATAAACCTTTTCAGACGGAAATCCTTCGGATTCAGAAACATGGGGGACCTCCTGATCACAATTCACTTTATTATGACATAATTCAGGGATGAAAACAACGGTGCGATCTTTCATACGGGACTGACGAAGCCCGCACCCGGCAGGAGCAGACCCGAACCGTATACCGGAACGTATCTGCATCGGAACAAGGGAGCAGGTTGATTTTTCGCCGATGGATATGGTATACTTCTCTCATGCTTAATCTGTCAGAATTTCATTTTGAGGAGGATTGCTATATGGTGAAGGATATCCTGGATACAGCAAAGGAAAAAATGGCGAAATCATGTGCTGTCTACGAACGTGACATGCAGAGTCTGCGCGCCGGCCGTGCCAATCCTCAGGTGCTTGACCGGATCACGGTCGATTACTACGGCACTCCAACCCCTATCAATCAAATCGGGAATATCTCCTCTCCCGAACCCCGTCTGCTGGTGATCTCCCCCTGGGAAGCGAAGATGATTCCCCAGGTCGAGAAGGCGATTCAGAAAAGTGATCTCGGCCTGAATCCCACCAACGACGGAAAAATCATCCGCCTCGTTTTTCCGGAATTGAACGAGGAACGTCGCCGCGATTTGACCAAGGTGGCTTCCAAAGGCGCCGAAGAGACAAAAGTCGCCATCCGTTCCATCCGCCGCGACGCGATCGAACAGATCAAGAAACTGAAGAAGAACAGTGAGATTACTGAAGACGACGAGCGCAAGGGCGAAGAAGACATGCAGAAGATCACCGACAAGGCGATCAAGGATGTAGACGCTCTCTACGCCGCAAAGGAAAAAGAGATCATGGAGGTTTAACCTCCTGCCAAACGGACTGAACACGCGGCTCACCTGACGGCGGGCCTGCGTTTTTTTCATCAGGAAGGAACACCGGCATGAAGCTGAAAACGTTGAGCATACTGCGCAGAGCAGTCGGGATCCCGCAAACGGAAAAGGATTTTTCCCGTCTCCCGAAACATGTGGCGATCATTATGGACGGCAACGGCCGCTGGGCGAAAAAGCACCGGCTGAATGTTTCTCTCGGCCACCGTCAGGGGACGGAGAACTTGCGTGAAATTATCCGCCATACCGACGATCTCGGGATCGGAGCGTTGAGCCTGTATGCTTTTTCAACCGAGAACTGGAACCGCTCTCCGGACGAGATCGCCGCGCTGATGCAGTTGATCCTCGATTTCTTCAGTTCCGAAATCGACGAACTGGACGAGAAGAATGTCCGGATCCTGATCCTCGGGGATAAAAACGGGTTGCCGGAGAAACAGCGTGAGACCCTGATCGAAGCAGAACGAAGGACTGCGGATAACACCGGACTTCGTCTGAACATTGCGGTGAATTACGGCGGAAGGGCGGAACTGGTCCGTGCTGCCGCCAACATCGCCCGGGAAGTTGCCGACGGGAAGCTCACGCCCGAGGATATATCGGAACAGACTTTGGCGGATCATCTGTATACCGCCGGTCAGCCGGATGTCGATCTTCTGATCCGGACGAGCGGAGAAATGCGCCTCAGTAATTTTTTGCTTTATCAGAATGCATACGCGGAATTTTTGTTCCCGACAGTGCTGTGGCCTGATTTCAGCGTACAGGACTATGATGAGGCGCTTGAAGCGTTCGGAAATCGGGATCGGAGATTTGGAGGAAGAAAATAGAATGGCCCAGAGAATTGTCACGGGACTGTTGCTGACGGCTTTGCTGGCGGTGATGCTCTGGCTGCCGCCGTGGTGTATGGCGACAGCTGTACTGATCTGTACCGGATTTGCCGTATGGGAAGAATATCACGCGCTGTCCACCGCGGGGTGCCAGATCACAGCGTGGCCGACATGGGGCGCTCTGATCGCGTCCATTCCGATGACGATGCGTTTCGGACACAAGGTGATGGTCCCGCTGATGGCGCTGGCACTGTCCGCCATGATCGTCCAGATCATCTTCCGCCGGGAAGACACGCAAAACACGTCCGACAAGCTTGAGGACCTGAGCATGAGTGCCCTTCCGCTGTTCACGGTATTGCTGCCCGGCCTGAGCCTGGTTGCGCTGAGCCTGGTGCAGGATCAGAAATCGGTCGAGGTTGTGCTGCTGCTGCTGACATTTGCGGTCCCTCTGATTGGGGATACTTTTGCTCTGCTGGTCGGAAGCCGTATCGGCGGGCCGAAGCTCTGCCCCACGGTCAGCCCTCACAAGACGGTATCCGGGTCTATCGGCGGTCTCTTCGGGAGCCTGCTGGCAGCCGTCCTGATCTGGCTACTGTCCAAAATATTCTGCGATGACCATACGCTGGCAAAACTGCCTTACTGGTATGAATATCTGATCATCGGGCTGCTGGGCGGCGCTGTGGGACAGTTGGGGGATCTGTTTGCTTCCATGGTCAAGCGTCACAGCGGGATCAAGGATTTTTCGAATCTTTTCCCCGGTCACGGCGGAATGCTTGACCGGCTGGACAGCGTCCTGTTCATGGCCATCATGATGTACTGCTATCTGCTGTTTTCGGTTCGAATGGGGGCAGGCGCCTGATGAAAAAAATCGCGATTCTGGGATCTACGGGTTCCATCGGAACACAGGCTTTGGACATTGTCCGGCGGCATCCCGATGAATACCGTGTTACGGCATTGACGGCCAATACAAGCAAGGATAAGCTCTACGCGCAGGTTCGCGAATTCCGTCCGGAGATGGCCGGGCTTGCCGGAGAAACGGATTTTTCCGACATCCCGGAAGACTTGCGTTTCTGCCGTTTTATGAGCGGAGAAAAAGCACTGAGAAGCGCGGCGGCGGAGGTCGAAGCGGATCAGGTACTGATCAGCATTGTTGGAATCGCCGGACTCCGCAGCGTGCTGGACGCGCTTGACGCGGGTCGGCAGGTGCTGCTGGCAAACAAGGAAGCGCTCGTTACGGGCGGACATCTGGTAACGGAGCTTGCGGCAAAGAAAGGGAAACCGCTGCTGCCGGTCGACAGTGAACACAGCGCGATTTTTCAATGCCTTCAGGGCGCGGGAGAAAACCAGCCGACCGGGATCCTCCTTACGGCTTCCGGCGGACCGTTCCGGACATGGGAAAAGGACCGGATCTACAACGCGACCCGGGAGCAGGCGCTGGCGCATCCGAACTGGAATATGGGCGCGAAGATCACCGTGGACTCCGCCTCCATGTTCAATAAAGGGCTGGAGATCATGGAAGCCAGATGGCTGTTCGATATACCGGAGGATCGGATCACCGTTGTCGTGCATCCCGAAAGTATCGTTCACTCCGCCATTACGTTCGCGGACGGAGCGGTACTGGCCCAGCTGGGAGTGCCTGATATGCGCGTACCGATCGGCTACGCGATGAGTTACCCCCGCCGGGAGACCACCGGCGTTCAGATCCCGGATCTGTTCCGGCTGGGGAAACTGACTTTTGAACAGCCGGATGAAGAGAAATTCCCTGCATTGAGGCTTGCACGTCAGGCGCTTCAGGCGGGCGGAGCCGCCTGCACGGTTCTCAACGGCGCGAACGAAGAAGCCGTAGCCGCGTTTTTACGCGGTGAGATCGCTTTCGGCGGGATCGCGGAGCAGGTTTCCCGGGCTATGGACACGCTGGCCGGGTTACCGGCGGATTCAGTGGATGAAATATATGAGGCGGACCGCAGAGCCCGCGAAACGGTGAGGCAGATCCAATGACATTGCTATCTATCCTGCTGGCGATCCTTCTGCTGGCGATCCTGATCGTGGTTCACGAGGCAGGCCACTTTGCTGCTGCACGGCTGACAGGCATTGAAGTTCGCGAATTTGCTATTGGCATGGGTCCGAAACTGTACAGCCGCACAGGGAAAAAACGCGGTACGGTTTTTTCGGTTCGCGCGATCCCGCTGGGCGGATTCTGCTCTTTTTACGGAGAGGACGATCCGGATAAAAATGCGGTGGAGGATCCCCGGGCTTTTGCCAATCAGAAGCTCTGGAAACGAATGATCACGATCGTGATGGGTCCCCTGATGAACTTTGTGCTGGCTTTCGTTGTGGCTGTTTTTTTCTACTGGATCGGCGGCGTTCCGACTGCGACAGGGATCGATCCTTATATTGTGGAGGTCATGGCGGCAGGCCCCGCGTATTCAGCAGGGCTGGAAGCCGGCGACATCGTTTCCGAAGTCAACGGGGTTTCCGTATTGGACGGGACGATGGACTCTTTCCTGAATTCAATCGATTCCTGGAAGGCGGGCGATCCTCCGTTGAATTTTACAGTTCTCCGGGGAGAAGATACGCTGCATCTGGAAATGTCGCCCGTTTATGATCAGGACGAAAAGAAAATGCGGGTCGGCATTACGGTTGGCGGACGTTACCGGGTTTCGGATGTTCCGGTTTCTTTCGGAGAAGCCGTGCAGGCTTCCGCGACGCTGTGCATCAATTCATCCGGCGCGATCCTGTCGGCACTGAAAAACCTTGTTACGACCGGGGAAGGACTGGACCAGACAGCCGGACCGATCGGGATTGTATCGCTTGTTTCCGAAGAAGTCCGTGAAAGCGGATTCAGCGCCTGGGTCCAGCTGCTGGTCCTGATCAGCATCAATCTCGGACTCATGAATCTGCTTCCCATTCCGGGTCTGGACGGAAGCCGCCTCGTTTTCGGATTGATCGAACTGATCCGGGGTAAACCCGTACCGCCGGAAAAGGAAGCCGTGGTACACCTGATCGGTTTCGTATTGCTGTTCGGGTTCATGCTGTTCTTTACATTCAAGGATATCATGAGACTCTTCGGTTGATCGGAGGCATTGAGAGATATGACGGAAACTGTCAGAATCGGGAAGCTGTCAATGGGCGGCGGGAATCCTGTGCTGGTCCAGAGCATGACCAATACGGATACGCGTGACGCGGAAAAGACACTGGCTCAGATTCGCGCGCTGGCGGATGCCGGGTGCGAGATCGTACGCGTCAGCGTTTATGATGAAGCCTGTGCAAAGGCTGTCCGGACACTGGTCGACGGAAGCCCTGTACCGCTGGTCGCAGACATCCATTTTGATCACAGACTGGCTATTCTCGCTGCTGAAAACGGAATCTCAAAGCTGCGCATCAATCCGGGGAATATCGGCGGCGAGGCGCATGTCCGTGAACTTGCGGATTGCGCGAAGGCCCACGGGATCCCAATCCGGATCGGCGTAAATTCCGGCTCTGTTGAAAAGGATCTTCTTGCCCGATACGGAGGCCCTACGGCGGAATGTCTTGTCGAAAGCGCGCTGAATCACGCCCGGATGCTGGAAAAAGCCGGATTCGGGGATATCGTACTGAGCATGAAATCCAGCGATGTCAGACTGACGGTGGACGCGTACAGGCTGGCTTCAAAAAAGTGCGATTATCCGTTGCACGTCGGAGTGACGGAAGCCGGGCTGCCCGGACAGGGAACCGTCAAGAGTGCGATCGGTATCGGTGCGCTGCTGCTGGACGGCATAGGAGATACGATCCGCGTCAGTCTCAGCGGCGATCCTGTTCCGGAAGCCGCAGCAGCGTGGGATATTCTGCGCGCATTGAATCTGAGAGTCCGGGGCGTTCAGCTGATCTCCTGCCCGACCTGCGGGCGGACCTGCATTCCGGTCGCTGATATCGCGCGCCGGGTCGAAAGCGAACTGAGCGACATTACCGTGCCGATCAAAGTTGCGGTGATGGGCTGCGTTGTCAACGGTCCCGGAGAGGGACGGGAAGCCGATGTCGGCATTGCCGGGGGAAAATCCGGCGGCGCGCTGTTCCTCAAGGGACAGGAACCCAGGAAGGTGGAAGGGGATCTCGCGGAGATCCTGATCCGGGAAGCCAGGAGGATCGCGTCGGAAAAATGAGCTATGAAGATTTGATGGCCCGCATCGCGCGGGAAATCCCGGAACTGGCGGGCGCGCTGACCGCTCCCCGGGTCACCTATGTCAAATCTCTTCAAAAAACCTATATCACCTTCGAAAGCACCGTGCTGGCCGGAGAAAAACAGTTTCTGCGGCTGGAAAAGATCCTTCGGGAAACATTTCCAGGCCGGCCGCTGGCGCTACGCGTCACCTCGCCCTCCCTTCGGGATTCTTTTCTCTCGGATCCGACGCAGTACCGCGAGGTATTGACCGATTTTCTGCGGAGAAACTATACCGGCTCCATTCCGTTCCTGCATGAGATGAACTGGAATTGCAAGGGCGATCTGATCACACTGATTTTCCCGCATGAGTTTGCTTTGCAGTACATGAGCCGTAACAATGTCGCGGCCAGACTGGCCGTCGCTGTCAAAGACATTTTCGCGGCGGATGTACGGGTCGAACTGACTGTCGCAGGAGACCGTGAGGCGCGGCTGGAACAGATGCGGAAGAATCGGGAAAACGATACGTTTACTGTAACGCGCGCGGAGATGAGCGAACGTTACGGCACCGGATTCAGCGAGGCGAAACCGAAAGGATCGCGCGCTCCCGCCAAAGCTTCGGACGCGCCGAAGAAAGAAAAGACGAAAAAAGCCGAAGTGACGATCGAATCCGGCATTCCCATTCCTGATATGCCGGAGAATACAGTCGGCAAACCGATCACCGGCCGGACGATCGGAGACGCGCCCGTCGAGATCAAAACGCTGACCAACGAGAGCGGCAAGGTGACGGTCCAGGGCGACGTGTTCATGTTGGAGACCAAGGAGCTGAAAGGCGGGGAAATGGTTCTGGTCTCCTTCGCTGTGACGGACTATACCAGTTCCATTCTCTGCAAGATCTTCCTGCGCTACCGTTCCCGCTTTTCCCGAAAGAGTGAAGACGGGACGGCAGCCCCTATTACCGATGAGGAACGCAAAGCGGTTCAGGATAAGCTTGACAGGATCCGGAACGGCATGAACGTGAAACTCCGCGGGACATGCCAGTACGATAATTTTGCCCGGGAACTTTCCATCAGCGTTGACGACCTTGTGGAGATGGAACGTGAGGAGCGTAAAGACACCGCTGAAGAAAAACGGGTCGAGCTTCATATGCATACAAACATGTCCACCATGGACGCCCTGACTGCCGCGCCCGATCTGATCAAACGCGCGGCTGAATGGGGGCATCCGGCTGTGGCGATCACGGATCACGGCTCCCTGCAGTCTTTCCCGGCGGCTTTCAAGGCGGCCAAGGATAATCATATCCGCCTGATCCCGGGCTGCGAGGGATACCTGATCGATGAGAAGGAAATCACGGAGGACGCAGACGAACGCCCGGATGACGGGCCGGTGGTGGTGCTGGATTTTGAAAGCACCGGCCTGAATACGGCGTCCGCGAGAATCATTGAGATCGGGGCGGTCCGCCTTGTGGACGGCACGGTGACGGATACTTTTGAGGAGCTTGTCGATCCCGGTGAACCGTTGAAACCGAAAATCATTGAGTTGACACATATTGACGATGTCATGCTGCATGACAAGCCGAAAGCGGAAGAAATCTTACCGAAACTTCTGGAATTCATCGGGGACTGCCCAATCGCCGCGCATAACGCGGATTTTGACGCAAATCTGCTGAAAACCGAACTGAAACGGATCGGCCGTACTTTTTCAAATCCGGTCACGGATACGCTTACCTATGCCAGAAAACTTTATCCGGAACTGAAATCCTTTAAACTCGGCGCGCTGTGCAAACATCTGGGGGTCAGCCTGAAGAACGCGCACCGCGCTGTGCATGACGCGGCTGCGACCGCGCAATGCCTGAAACGGATGTTTGAGGATACGAGGGAGAGATTTCCGGAGATCAATACGGGTTCAGAGCTGAACAGCGCTCTTCGCGGCGGTGCGATCGGCGAAAGCTGGCATATTATCCTGCTGGCGAAGAACCGGACCGGACTGGTCAATCTGAACCGCCTGGTGTCGATCAGCAATCTGGATTATTTCCGGAAAGTGCCGCACATGCCGCGGTCAGTGATCGAACAGTACCGCGAAGGGCTGATCGTCGGCAGCGCCTGCGAAGCCGGAGAGCTTTTTCGGGCTGTACTGGCCGGAGAGGCGGAGGAGAAACTGGAGAGGATCGCGGATTTCTACGATTATCTGGAAATACAGCCGCTTGGCAATAACGCTTTCATGCTTCGCGACGGATATGTCAAGACAGAGGAAGAACTTCGGGAATTGAACAGGGTCATTGTCCGGCTTGGCGAGAAGACCGGAAAGCCTGTTGTCGCTACCGGGGACGTCCATTTTCTGGATCCGAAGGACGCGGTGGGCCGCGCTGTGATCCAGGCGGGCATGGGTTTCTCGGACGCGGATAATCAGCCTCCTTTGTATTTTAAAACGACGGATGAGATGCTGCGGGAGTTTTCTTATCTCGGCGAGTCAAAGGCGAAAGAGGTCGTGATCGACAATCCGCGGGCAATCGCGGATTCTGTCGAGGCAATCCGGCTGTTTCCGCGCCATCCCAGGGATGAGGATACATTCCAGCCCTTCTGGGACGACGCGGAGGACAATATCCAGCAGATGACCTGGGATACGGCGATCGAGATGTACGGAGATCCGCTGCCTGAGATCGTGGAAGCCCGGCTGAAAAAGGAACTGAAATCCATTGTCGGGTACGGATACTGCACCCTGTACAATATTGCGCAGAAACTGGTGTCCAAATCTCTTGAGGACGGGTATCTCGTCGGCTCCCGGGGCAGCGTGGGCAGCAGCCTTGTCGCGCGGATGTGCGGCATTACGGAGGTCAATGCGCTCCCGCCGCACTACCGCTGCGAACATTGCTGCAAAGGATTCTTCAATGTTGACAGGAGCCGGTATCATGTCGGCGTGGATCTGCCGGATATGGACTGCCCGGATTGCGGAAACCGTCTGACGAAGGACGGGTTTGATATCCCCTTTGAAGTGTTTCTGGGATTTGAGGGCGACAAGGTTCCCGACATAGATCTGAACTTTTCGGGTGAATATCAGAATAAAGCGCATCATTATGTCGAAGAACTGTTCGGTCATGACCATGTGTTCCGCGCGGGAACGATCTCCGGTCTGGCGGACAAGACGGCCTATGGCTATGCCATGAAATATCTGGAGGAGCGCGGCGTACAGGCCGGGAATGCCGAGAAGGTGCGGCTCGCAAATGAATGCACCGGCGTCAAACGGACGACGGGACAGCACCCGGGCGGCATGGTCGTTGTGCCGAAGGAATATGAGATCTATGAGTTCACCGCCGTTCAGCATCCGGCGGACGATATGGAGAGCGACTTCACGACGACCCATTTTGATTTCAACTCCATGCATGATATTCTCGTGAAGCTGGACTGTCTCGGACATGATGATCCGACCATGATGCATGAACTGGAAAAACTGACAGGCGTTAATTTCAAAGAGGTTCCGCTGGATGACCCGGGGGTCCGCAGCCTGTTTACCTCCCCGGCGGCGCTGGGTGTTACGGAGGATGAGATCCTGTGCAATACCGGCACCTACGGCGTGCCTGAATTCGGAACCGGCTTTGTTCGGGGAATGCTGGATGATACCCGCCCTGCAACGATGGAGGAACTGCTCCGTATTTCCGGTCTGTCCCACGGTACGGATGTCTGGCTTGGAAACGCGCAGGATATCATCCGTTCCGGTACTGCGACGCTGGGCGAATGCGTATGCTGCCGCGATGATATCATGAATTATCTGATCGACCGGGGCGTCGAACCGAAAACGGCGTTCACAACGATGGAGAGCGTCCGGAAGGGCAAAGGCCTGAAGCCGAATATGGAAGAGGCTATGGTGAAGGCTGAAGTCCCGGACTGGTTCATGGACAGCTGTAAAAAGATCAAGTATATGTTCCCGAAGGGGCATGCGGTGGCGTATGTAACGATGAGCCTGCGCGTCGCATGGTTCAAGCTGCATCTACCGCTGGCATATTATACCGCGTATTTCACCGTCCGCGGGGACGGCTTTGACGCGTCGACAATGATCATTTCGCCGGAAACCTGCCGTGCCCGGCTTCAGATGATCCGCGATATGGATAAACCGACCGCGAAGGATAAAGAAACGGCAACGTGCCTTGAACTGGTACTGGAGATGAACTGCAGAGGGATCAAATTCCTGCGGGTGGATCTGTACAAGAGCGACATCAACCGCTTCCGGATGGAAGACGGAAACATCAGATGTCCGTTCACCAGCCTGTCGGGGCTGGGCGAAAGTGCGGCAATTCCTATTGTCGAAGCAAGAAAAAACGGTCCGTTCCTGAGTATAGAGGACATGCGGCAGAGGGCAAAGGTCGGAAGCTCTGTCGTGGAACTTCTCCGTTCCCACGGCAGCCTTGAAGGAATGGATGAGACGAGTCAGCTGAGTATGTTCTGATTTCGGCAGGAATCCGGGAAACATATGCAGAAGTATAAAGGAAACAGAAATACAGAAGGGAGCCAAACGGGATATGCGGCAACGGACGGTCAACTGGCGCGGATTTTTTCTGATTTGCCTGATCCTTCTGGTTTCTTTTCTGATCCTTCACTTCATTCTGAAAAGCCAGCAGGCGTCGCGCATGGAATATGAAACGGAGCTGAACCGGATCGTCACGGGGCTGGAGCAGCAGAACCGCGATCTGGAGGAGCAGCTGCGCTACGCCGGAACGGATAATTATATCGTAACGAGCGCGATCAACGATTATTCTTTTGTAAACAAAAACGATATCCGGTTTGAATTTTCAAATCCGGAAGCGCTTGACGCGTATACGATGGAAGAACTGCAGATCCGTGCGGCGGAGATGATGGATTAACGCGTCAGGGAGGCGCGGGAAACCGGCTGACGCTTTTCGGGTAGTCCTGCAGAGAGGAGGCCTTCTGTGAAAACAGCAGTAATCGGGATCGGCTCCAATTCTGTCCGGATGCTTATGGCTGAAGTTCATCCGGCGGGGTTTACGCGCCTTGGCCGGGACCGGGCGGGGACCCGTTTGTTTTCAGGACTGGACGAACAGAAGAACCTTTCGGCCGAAAGCATGAAAAAAACGGCTCTCGCTGTATGTTCCATGGCGGAAAAGGCACGGGTGAACGGATGCGGGGAGATCCGGATCTTTGCGACAAGCGCTTCGCGCGATGCCAGAAACGGCGATGATTTCATTGCCATGATCCGGGAAATGACCGGGGTTACGCCGGACATCATTTCCGGGACCGAGGAAGCGCGGCTCAGTTACCTTGGCGCGTCGCAGGTCCTGAATGTGACGAATCGCGGTGTGATCGACATCGGAGGAGGAAGCACCGAGATCGTGACCGGCACGAAGGAAGGGCCGAAGTTTGCTTTTTCATGTCAGATGGGGGCTGTAAGGCTGTATAATACGATCCGGCTGGACAGCCGGGAAGATCTGCCGGCGATCATTGCCGGAGCGAAAGCGGTGCTTGCGGAGACAGAACAGACGCAGGAAGGCTTTACAGTACCTGAGGATATTGAGTGGGTCGGAACCGGCGGGACATTCACCACGCTCGCCGCGATAGCGCGCGGCGTTCCGTGGACCGACCGGACGAATATACACGGCATGGTGATCTCACGGGAAACCATCAGTGAGATTGCCGGAAAGCTTGCGGACATGACGCTGGAGCAACGGAAGGAACTGCCGGGCCTGCAGCCCGGCCGCGCCGATATTGTGGTACACGGCATCGGGATCCTGCTCGGTATTATGGACCGGTATCAGATGATGCATCTGACGGTAAGCGAATTCGGCAATCTGGATGGGTATATCCTTTCTTTTCTGACAGAAAAACAGGCATCGGAGGCTTGAAGAATGATCCGGCGTTACACTTACGGACAGCCGTATGATACCGGCGCGACGGTCCTTTCGCTCCCTACGGAGAAAGACCGGCCGCCGTATTTTGATGTGTCCTGTGACGGGGATACGGTGCGTTTCCGTCTGAAACTGTTCCCGGACGACGTTATCTACGGACTCGGAGAGAACGTGCGCGGGATCAACAAGCGCGGTCACCGTTACGAAGGATGGAACAGCGATGTCTTCAATCATACGGAGGAACGGCCGAGCCTTTACGCTTCCCACAATCTGCTGCTTTTCAGCAGCAGATCCCGGCTCTTCGGCGCGTATTTCGACGATCCCGGAAAGATTGTTTTTGATCTGGGATACACGAAAAATGACGAAGCGGAAATCGTGTCGGAAAACGGAGATCTGGATCTGTATATTCTTGAGGGGGACAGCCTGACCGGAATCGCGGGAACTTTCCGGAAACTGACCGGTCCGAGCTATATTCCTCCCCGGTGGGCTTTCGGATACATTCAGAGCCGGTGGGGCTACGCGAGCGAGGAGGATGTCCGCGAGGTGGTCAGGAATCACCGGGACAGACATATTCCGCTGGACGGCGTATGCATGGATATCGACTATATGGTCGATTATAAAAATTTCACATGGCGTCCGGAATCCTTTCCGGATCTGAAAGCTTTCAATCACGAGATGAGGGAAGAGCATATCCGCCTGATTCCGATCATTGACGCAGGGATCCGGACGGAGGAGGGATATGAGCCTTACGATTCCGGAAAAGCCGGGGACTTTTTCTGTAAAACCGAAAACGGAAACGATTTTGAGGCCGCGGTCTGGCCCGGGCTGTGCTGCTTTCCCGATTTTCTGCGGGAGGACGCCCGGACATGGTTCGGCGATCTGTACCGGCCGCTGCTGGACGCCGGAATCGAGGGGTTCTGGAACGATATGAACGAGCCGGCGCTCTTCTATTCTCCGGAATCGCTTGCCGATGCTTTTCAAAAGGTGGATGGGCTCCGAAGCAGGGAACTTGACCTGCAGGAACTGTGGGCGGCTAAAGATGCTTTTGCCAATATTGCCAACAATATGGATGATTACCGCCGTTTTTACCATCGGATCGGAAACCGGACTGTCCGGCATGACAAAGTCCATAATCTGTACGGAGCTTTTATGACCCGGGCTGCCGCAGACGGTATGAAACGGTACGATCCTGAAAAACAGTATCTGCTTTTTTCCCGTTCGTCATTTGTGGGCGCGCACCGTTACGGAGGAGTGTGGCAGGGGGACAATTTCAGCTGGTGGAGCCATCTGAAAATGGCGCTTCAGATGCTGCCGAATCTGAACCTTTGCGGTTTTCTGTATTGCGGATGCGATCTGGGCGGTTTTGGCTGCAATACGACGGAGGACCTCCTCGAACGTTTCCTGCAGCTGGGTGTTTTCACGCCGCTGATGCGCAATCATTCCGCGCTGGGCACCCGGGAACAGGAAATCTATCGCTTTTCGATTTGGCCGATGATGCGGGATACGCTCACCGTACGTTATGCGCTGCTGCCGTGGCTGTACAGGGAATTCCTCCGGGCGGCAAACTCGGACGGCATGTTCTTCCGCCCGCTGGCGTTTGACTATCCGGCGGATGAACGGGCTGTCGGGACTGAGGATCAGATCATGCTGGGCGCGAACGCGATGATTGCGCCGGTGGTTGAACAGAATGCCCGCGGACGTTATGTGTATCTGCCGGAGGATATGCTGATGATCCGCTTCCGCTCCGGGACGGATTACGATCTGGAGCATCTGATGAAGGGCGATCACTGGATCCGGTTTGAGTTGAACGAATTTCCGCTGTTTGTGAAAAGGGGCAGCGCTGTTCAGCTCTGCCCCGGCGGTGAATATGTCGCGCAATTGGATGAAACCGATATACGGACTGTTATGTGGGAATAAATACGGTCGCTTTATTCCATTCTTTTCTTATATTCCACGCACAGCATGGTAATATCGTCAAACTGGGGAGCGTCCAGAACAAAACCGTTGATCGCGTCCGTAACGTCGCCGACCAGCGTTTTGCAATCGGTAAACGGACGGGCGTTGACAGCGGACAGCAGCCGGTCGGTGCCGAAGAGCGTCATATCTGAAGCGGTGGCTTCGGCGACACCGTCGGTATAGACAAGTAGCCGGTCACCGGGTTCAAGCTGGATCTCATAGTCGCGGTACCGGACTCCCTGCATCGCGGCAACGACCAGACCGTGTTTATCTTTCAACAGTTCAAAACGGCCGTCACTGTGACCGATGACGGGATATTCGTGGCCCGCGTTGGTCGCGATGAGTTTACCCGTTTTCAGATCCAGAATACCGAGCCACACGGTGACAAACATTTCTGCTTCGTTGCTCTCCAGCAGCTGATTATTAACATGCGCAAGAATTTCACCGGGAGTACCGCCCTGCATAGTCCGCGCTTTAATCAGTGCCTTGGATACGGACATGAACAGCGCAGCGGGGATCCCTTTCCCGGATACATCCGCGATCACAAGCCCGAGATGGCTTTCATCGATCAGGAAGAAATCGTAGAAATCGCCGCCGACTTCCTTCGCCGGATCCATGGAGGCGAAGAGATCAAACTCATCGCGTTCGGGGAATGCGGGAAACTCGCTTGGCAGCATGGAAGCCTGAATATGCCGGGCGAGCGAAAGCTCGCTGGCAATACGTTCTTCCTTGGCTGTGACATCTTTCAGTTCGACAATATAATTCTGCAGGGAGGAAGCCATCGCGTTGAAGGTTGTCGCAAGGCTGCCGATCTCATCGTCTGTTTCAACGCCGGTGCGGTATCCCAGATTGCCGGAACTCATGTCGCGGACATCTTTTTCCAACTGCTGAAGCGGTTTTGAGATCCGCAACGAGAATTTTCCGACGATAAAGGTGATCGTCAGGATGATCATCGCGAACAGGATCAGACAGCTTTCAACAATACTGTGAATCCCGTTGTTCACGACATCGACAACTTCAAGCGTATTGTTGTTGATGCGGTCATAGATCCGATAAGCGGGTTCGATGACTTTTGATACCGGGCTTGTCAATACAAGATGCCAGCCGGTAAAATCAATGGTGGAGTAAGCGACATAGGTGGCGTTTTCATTCTGCCCGACCGACTGGATCCCGGACGCATCGGTCAGAATGCTGTCCATTGCGACTGTGACGGGGTGATTTTCTCCCAGTTCAGTTTCCATATGCGTCGAGGCGATCACTTTTCCGTCTCCGGTCAGCAGATAGGCGGATTCCGATTCGTCGATTCCGGCACTGACCAGATCGCTGTTCAGGTCGCTGACCAGTACATCCATCCCGATAACGCCGCGTACCGTGCCGTTTCCGTCGCGAACGGGATATGAACAGGTGACGCACAACCCGCGTCCGAAATCGTCTTCATATGCTTCGGTGAACAGAACGCCGCCGGCATCTTTGGTATCGGCATACCACGGACGTCCTCTGAATTCATAGTAGCATTCGCCTCCGACCGCGCTGACGGCGGAGTTTTTATCATAGGAAATCAGCAATCCGTTTTCTGTTCCGATATAGACGGTAGTGATCTTGTCCAGCGCTTTTACAACCGGAGCGAACACATCTTCCATATTCCCGAGAAGACCGTTTTCCTCCCGGACAGTTTCATAATTCAAACCGTCCGCCAGCGTTCGCTGCATGGCCCAGATCCCGCCGTTCTCAGCGAGAGGATACATTGCCTCGCGGCTTGTACGGTATTCAGGATGCGTATACAGGGAAGTCGCGTAGCCGGCCAGTTCAGACACGGTATCGGCATATTCCCAGAGAACGGACTCAGCGTAGTTCGCTTTGAAATCAACGGTGGATTTTGCGGATTCTTCCAGTTCTCCGGCTAACGCATAGCCGCTGTCGGTGGCGGCGTCCTGTCCGAGACTGATACTGTTGGCGATGGTCGTTGATTTGATGTTCCCGATCGCGCCGAGACAGATGACGATGGTGACCGTCAGCGCGACGAGGCTGATGATCATCGTCAGATTAACGGTTTTCCGGGAGATCGAACGGCCGCGGACAGTTTCACCGCGGCTGTTGATATAAATCACGTCCTGCATGTCCATATATCCGAATTTGGACATAAATGCGTCATCGGTCAGCAGCATCGCGATCAGGAAAAGAACGGAACCGATGATCTGAATGACGGTGATCGTAGTATATTCAACGCCGATGATTTTACTGACGATCGGGTTCAGCAGAAGCGTGAAGATGATTTCTCCGGCAAAGATCAGCGAGGCCTTGATCGGCTGAACATTCTTCTGCGCGGAAATCTGAATGACGCTGTAGAGCGCACGGATCAGGATACCGATAAACAGCGCGCTGATCCAGAATTTCCTGTCGGTCGGGATCGTCAGGGCAACGCCGGTGATCCGGGCTTCCGCAAGCCAGCCGATACCGGTAAAAATGACGCTGAAGAGCAGCTGACTCAGCGCCAGCGCCGTGGAGTCTTCATTATCGCCGAAGATCGATACGCTGACGATATAGGTTGCGAAGAAGAAAGCGGCGATCCCCAGTTCAAGCATACTGGGCGACTTGACCAGAGCGTCGACATCCGCGTCGAAGAGCAGAAGAAGCGCGACGATAGCTGTCAGGCCTGCGACGACCGAGCGGAAGGACACTTTACGCCGGAACAGCAGCAGCAACGGTGTGACAAAGATGAAATACATGGATACGAGACTGGAAGAGACAACCGGGCTGATATTCCGGGAGCCTATGAGCAGAAAAAAGTTAAAGCCCAGCAGCTCAAGCGCAAAAAGTCCGCCCTTCAGCCATGTCTTTTTGCGGATCATGCGGTATTTGGGGGCCCGGATCAACGAAAGAAGCACAAAACCCAGCAACCCGGTGATAAAGAGAAACGCGAACTGGGGCATGTCATCCGGAACGTTGCGAAGCATTACATACTGCAACGAAGACCAGACGGTGATCATGATCAATTCCAGAACGGAAATCAGTTCTTTTCTGTCGGGCTTCATAGCGGCGTCCTTTCTGATCCTTCGATTATATGATACATACGCACTGCTGTTCTGAAAAGGAATATGCGATCCTATTTTTCTTTCGCGTCGTATTTTTCCAGCAGGATTTCGGGCTTGTACAGCAGCTTTACTTGGCGCAGGCCGGGAATGCCCAGATCCTCTTCTCGGTTGATGTACTGAAAACCTGCCGCGCTCAGGCGCGCTTCTTCCTGAAACAGGAGCCTGTACAGACCTGGGATCCTGTGATCGGCTTTTTCGATCAGCGCGTCATAATACAGACTGTTCACAGGCGCGCCGTAACTGAAACCGACAGGAACCCCGTCGATCCTGGCAATGACCCCGCTCATCCCGAGCGCATCCCAGTTTTCCAGATGAAAACCGACAGTCCGCGACTCGCGGGACAGGTCATCAAAATCGGAAACGTCCATGTGAGCAGCCAGCCATTGCTGTTCACAGAGACGGATATCGTCGAAATCGGCCCGGGTGACAGGAACGGTCTGAAGACGGCTGCCGTAGAAGTTACGGAGTTTACGGACCTCTGCGCGGCGCTTCGCAAGGTGATGACCGGAAAGCGCGGCGATCCGCCCGGTTTCATAAATATATTCGGCCAGATCCCGGCGGGGAGTGAATTCATAGCGTTCCGGGAAATAGGTTTCCAGAATATGCTTTGTGTTATCAGTCAGCGTATGAAAGAGAACTTTGCAGCCGTGAGCATGAGCGTCGTCAAGAACAGCCTGCCACGGGGCGGCACCGGCATCCTCATAGCGGCCTTCCGGCATGGGAGCCAGATAGACCCGGATCCCCGGTCTGTCCAGACGGGCACGGTGAATGATGAGCGAACCGCTGATTTCAGCTGTTTCGTCTCCGTATTTTTCCCGGAGGGAAATCAAACTGACAAATGCGTGCTGACAGGAACCTTCGCTGTTCGGCTCCAGAAAATGACGCATCCTCCCGGCGTCACAGAGCCTGACAGGGCGGAAATCCAATTCAGTCAGCATATCGGTTCATCCTCTTACCTGCACAGATTAATACATATTTTAACATATTCGCGGACATGTGACAAGATTGATGATACGGCCCGGGTATTTGGTCTCTTGTCAAATAGTGTATGATATAGTAAAATTATCTGTATTCATTTATTAATTTATTGTTTTTTATTTTACGGGAAAGGGAGATTGGAAGATGGATTACGTATTCATGACTGACAGCGACAGCGATTTACCTTTTCATTTTAAAGAAGAGTACAATATCCCGGTGGTCTATATGCCCTATGCCCTGAATGGGAAAGAGTATTTTGACGATCTTGGACAGACGCTGGATTACCGCAGCTATTACAATCTCATGAGGGAAGGTACTGTACCGATCACATCCGCGCTGAACGAGCCTACATACCTGGAGTATTTCGAGCCGATTCTGAAGGAAAAGGATCTGCTGTTCGTTGCGTTTTCGAGCCAGCTCAGCAGTACGATCCAATCCGTATATTCCGCGCGGGAAAAACTTCTGAAAAAGTACCCGGAACGCAAGTTTGTCGTTGTCGATACGCTGAGCATCGGCTTTCCGATGACGCTGCTGGTTCTGAAAGCCCATGCGATGTACCGTGCCGGCAAACCGATCGGGGAGGTCGCCTCCTGGCTTGAAACGAACAAGCTCAGAGCGCACGGCTGGTTTACTGTGGACGATCTGAAATACCTCCGCCGGGGCGGACGTGTTTCGGCGACCGCGGCAACGGTTGGAACGATGCTTGACCTGAAGCCCATTCTGACGGAAACCGCCGAAGGGAAACTGGCCGCCGCCGATAAAGTCCGCGGCCGGAAAAAGGCCATTAACACTCTTGCGGATAAACTGACCGAGTATATGCCCGATCCGGCGGAAAGTGAACTCTGGATCGTTCATGCCGATTGCGTTGAAGAGGCGGAAAAGCTGAAAGCGATGCTTGAACAGAAATATCCCGGGTTTACCGTCCGGATCGAGCAGATCGGTCCTGTGATCGGCGCACATACCGGTCCCGGCACTGTCGGACTTTGCTGGATCGGCAAAAAACGCACCATATAAAAAATTGTCAGCGGACATTTCCGCTGACAATTTTTTTTGTGCTTCTTAATTTTCCGGAATGCTGACAAACTCGAACACGCAATCTTCGCCGGCGTTCTCGGTGCGGTCGATCCAGCGGATGCTGTAATCTTCCATGACCTGAAGTTCGCCTTCGCCGTTATCGTAGACAACGGTGACGGTTTCGTTGCCGTTTTCGTCATAGGTGTATATCCGCTTTTCGCAATCCGTATAGACGATGCTGTCAGCGGTGTCGTTGCACTGACCGACGAAGGTCCACTAAACAGTCGTATCCGCGCTGTCGCCCCAGATGATGCTGACATCCGCGCCGTTTGTTCCGGTGCAGGCAATGGACATGGAGGCGCGGCCGCTCGTTTTGTCCTGATATACTCCGATGAGATTCATGACCGGATTCTGCCCGTCTTCTTCCGCGTCAGTGTATTCGGTAAGGACGCCCAGATCGATTTCCTGAATATCAAGAATCTGAGCGGAACCGTCGAGTGCGGAATAAATATATACCAGAGCATAGAAGGTTCGGGGCTCGAGGGTCACAGTCACAGCTTTACAGAGCAGACAGTAATTCACTCCGGCAACGACCTGCGTTCCGAGCAGGGCCACCGGTTCATAACCGACGCCCGCAAAGCCTTCCATGGCTTTGTTGAAAGCGGTGAGGGCTTCTTCGGTGATCTCCGGGCTTTCACTTGCGGACCATCCTCCTGCCAGCATTGAGTCTTCGCCGAAGGAGACGACGCATCCGGTCACAAGCAGAGCGAGAACAAGAAACAGGATTGTCAGCTTTTTCATAAGGCATTACCGTCCTTTCTTTGTGGGTTCCTGTACAGATAACGGACGCGCGCGTGATTTTGTTCCCCCTTCTCTTCGGATCAGGGAAAAACGGTCATGCGCCATCCGATATATTATACGATCCGCGTTATCATATGGGCAAGAAGAAATTTGATACGGAAGGCGGCCCTCAATGAGCGTCACCGTAAAAATGCGGAACGGGTGGGGAATGTCCGATCAGGATGGAATAACTTCAAACGAAAAAAGGAAGGGAAAAAGCGGATCCTGTGGAATTGGAATACGGAGCGGAAATAAATCGGATCCCGGTTTGCGGTCCGTTGCGAAACCATACGGAATCATCAGGGACGTCCCGGGAAGGGCAGACCGGACGATAACAGAAAAAACCATGAACTGCATGGTGGATCACAACAGTCTGTGTTCCGGAAAAGGAGAAGATTCATGCGGGTCAGCAGAAAACGCAACAGCGGAACCTTGTCATTGCTGTATGACGAAACGCAGCTGCCGGTACAGAACCGGAAAGGGCTGAACTGGATCCTGCGCGGCAACCTTTGCGGCAATCTTCACGGCATTATCTGCGGAGGCGGAACGGCGGCCATGGTGGGACTGGCCGGACTTTTGGGAGCAGGAGATCTTGAGTTCGGCTTGCTGGTTGCGATTCCGCAGATCGCCGCATTTCTCCAGATCCCTTTCTCCGTTCTGGTCAACAAAACACGAAAAAGAAAAATCTACATGCTTACGCTGGGGCTGTTCAGCCGTGTCCTGTGGATGCTGTTCGGCTTTTTGCCGATGCTGTCTTCCGTTCCGGATGACCGGCTTCCGCTGTTGAGCCTGATCATTCTGCTCGGGCTTTCATCCGCCTGCGGATCGGTGATCAATGTTACATGGTTCCCGTGGTATTCGGATCTGGCTCCGCTGCGGATCCGCGGGCGCTGGCTGAGCTTGCGGGATATGCTCAACGGCTGTCTCGGGCTTCCGTTCGGACTACTGGTGGCCTGGTTGCTGGACGCTTTGGGCGTGGAAACCCGCTTCATCGTTATCTTCCTGATCGGCGGGATACTGGGCTGCCTGGATATGATCTGTTTTGGCTTCGTAAAAGAGGTGCCGGTTACCGGAAACGCAGAAACGGGCCTGAAAAAAACATTTTCGGAGATCGTTCATAACCGGCCTTATGTCAAACTGACCCTGATGTGGACTGTGTGGTGCTTTACCGCCAACATGTCAGGATCCTATCTGACTCCCTATGCCATGAATGCCATGGGGTTGAACTTTCTCCAGATCACGCTTTTCGGAACGGTTGCCGCTTCCCTTGCCACGGTCCTCATGGTTCCGCGGTGGGGGCGGGCGATCGACTTTTTCGGCAGCCGGAGCGTCATGATGATCTCCTGCATCGGCGCCAGCCTGACGCCGCTGTTCTACCTTTTCAGCACGCCGGGCAGTATCTGGCCGACTCTGCTGCATAACCTGATCGGGGCGTTTTTCTGGTGCGGATGCAATCTTGCGGCAAACAGCTTTCAGCTCTTTCTTTCTCCGGACTCCGAACGGTCCACCTATATTGCCGTTTTCAGTTGCGTGACATGCCTCGTCGGGACGGCTTTCGGGACGATGTGCGGCGGCTGGTTCCTGAACGCATGCGTCATGAAGGGGTGGTTCGCCGGCCGGTTTGACCGATATATGGCGCTTATCCTTCTGTCGGTCGTTCTGCGGTTCGTTTTCGTTCTGCTGACGGTTCCCGGTTTAAAAAATGAGAATGAAGAAACGGCGGTCACGCTGATGCGCTCGCTCCGCAGGAAAAAGTGACAGTTATGCCCCGGGACTGTTTCGCGCCTTCTCTGACTGACTTTGCGGACCGGCATCCGTCAAAGAAGAAAACGGATCCGCAGCGGAAAATGAGGAAAATGATGTTGAAAATTCTTCAGAACGGCTTTTGAACACCAAAAAAACAGAAAAAGACGAACAATCTATAGTATGATAAGGTTACAAAATTTTCGTTGGAGGTTTTCTGCTATGAAAAAGATCCTTTCTGTTTTCCTGTGCGCGGCTCTTGTCCTCACCTTTGCGGTGAGCGCCTGCGCCGATGATTTCCTGAACATGGCGACCGGCGGAACGTCCGGCACCTACTACGCCCTCGGCGCCGAGCTGTGCACCATGCTGTCCAACGAGATCGAAGGCGTGGATGTCAGCCCCGCGATCGGCAACGGCTCCGCTTCCAACATCCGTGAACTTGACAGCGGCGACGCGGATCTTGCTTTTTCCCAGGCTGACGTCGCTCTTTATGCCTGGCAGGGGATCGAAAGCTTTGACGGCGAACAGACCCAGAGCTTCGGCGTGATCGGCGTTCTGTATCCTGAAGTTGTGCAGGCCGTGTACTGCGACGAGACCGGAATCACTTCCATTAAGGACTTCGCAGGCCGCAGCATCTCCATCGGCGCTGCCGGTTCCGGCGTGTATCAGTCCGTGCTGGACTTCCTGTCCTATTCTGAAATGGCGCTGGAAGACATCGCGCCCAACTACCTTTCCTTCGCCGAATCTTCCGACGCGATCAAGAACAACCAGATCGACGCGGCTTTCATTACCGCCGGTCTGCCGAACTCCGCGATCCAGGATCTGGCTTCTGTCCGGAATGTCGAACTGCTGAGCCTGGATGACGCTGTGATCGAAAAGCTCTGCGCGGATAAGCCCTATGTTCCGTATACGATTCCGGCCGGCACCTATAACGGTCAGGATCTGGACGCCAAGACTGTCGCGATCAATTCCGTGCTTCTTGCTTCCGCAGAGCTGGATGAAGATACTGTATACGCCATCACCAAGGCAATCTACGAACAGACTGCCCAGATGACTCACTCTGCCGCCTCCTACATCAAACTGGAAACCGCGATTGACGGCATTCCAGCCGAGATGCTGCATCCCGGCGCCGTGAAGTATTACACCGAGATGGGCATTCTCCAGTAATTCTGCGGCTGACAGACAAAACGTTATCCTCGCGCTCCGGCCGGGACCATGAATGACCGGAGCGCTTTCATCATTTTCTCAGATCGGAGGAGTTCCCTTTGTCAGAACCCAACAAATTGGGCGTGGATTTTGAAACGGTTGATCAGGCTGAAGTTCAGCGGGTCATGGAAAAATATGACCGGGATTCGGCGACCCGGACATTCAAAGATTACCGCCGCTGGATCATCGGCGGGATCTGTCTGCTGTTTTCCATTATGCAGCTGTATGCCGCGTTCACCGGAAAGATCCCGAATACGCAGCTCCGTCCGCTGCACCTCGGTTTTGTCATGACCCTTGGCTATCTGCTGTATCCGGCGCGGAAAAAGTCTTCGCGCGCCAGCCTGCCCTGGTTCGATATCGCGCTTGCGCTGCTGTCGCTGGGATGCTGCCTGTACATCGGATTGCAGCACGTTGAACTGGCCAACCGCTACGGCAAGGTTTTCAAACCAGGCCAGGAGGGGTACATTCAATATGTGACGGATCTCTGCGTCGGCGGATTGCTGATCGTTTTGCTGGTCGAGCTCTGCCGCCGTGTGGTGGGTCTGCCGATCCTCTGCGTCGCGGGTTTCTTCGTTCTCTACGGTCTGTTTGCGAATTATTTTCCGGGCTTTATGGCCCGCAAGGCAATCAAGCCGGCCAAGATCATCACGACACTGGTTTATTCCACGGAGGGGATCATGGGAACGCCGCTGGGCGCTTCCGCATCCTTTATTTTCCTGTTTGTTCTTTTCGGGGCATTCCTGGAGAGTACCCGTGTCGGTCAGTTCTTTATTGATCTGAGCAACGCTGTCGCCGGCCATAAACGCGGCGGTCCCGCCAAGGTCGCCGTGATCACGAGCGCTTTCGAGGGGACGGTATCCGGTTCTTCCGTGGCGAATACGGTCGGTTCGGGTTCCTTTACGATCCCGATGATGAAAAAGCTTGGATATAAACCTGAATTTGCCGGCGCTGTGGAAGCGGCTGCCTCCACCGGGGGACAGATCATGCCGCCGGTCATGGGCGCCGCGGCATTCCTGATGGCCGAATCCGTCGGCGTCAGCTACTCCGAAGTGGTTAAGGCCGCGATCATTCCCGCGCTGCTGTACTTTGTCGGCGTGTATATTATTGTCGAACTGGAAGCGCGCAAGTGCGGTCTGGTCGGATTGAAGAAAGAGAACATGCCGAAACTGAAGAAGATCATGATCGAAAGGGGATACCTGTTCGTTCCTCTGGTCGTGATCATTTACTTCCTGTCCGCCGGCTATACTCCGATCTACGGCGCGCTGGTCGGTATTATGACATCCGCTCTTTGCGGTCTTGTCCGGCGGTTCCACAGCATGTACATGAAAAAGAAAAAGAATGTGGAACTGTATGAGGATGTTGATTCCTCTCCCCGCCGCGCGCTGGTCAATACCGGAAAGGATATCGTTACCAGCCTTGAAACCGGCGCGAAGAACGTTATCAGCGTCGCGGTCGCCTGCGCGGTTGCCGGGATCGTGGTCGGCATGATCACCATGACCGGTCTCGGACAGAAACTCGGATCCGGGCTGGTGGAACTGGCCGGAGGAAATCAACTTCTGACGCTTGTTCTGACGATGCTGGCTTCGATCATTCTCGGCATGGGCGTACCGACCACCGCGAATTATCTGATCACATCCACAGTCATGGCGCCTGCTGTAATGGCTATCATGAAATGTGATATGCTGACAGCCCATATGTTCACCTTCTACTTCGGCATTGTGGCGGATATCACGCCGCCTGTCGCGCTGGCTGCCATGGCCGGTTCGGCTATTGCCAAGTCCAATCCGCTGAAAACAGGAATCTGTTCCGTCAAACTGGCGATGGCGGCATTCCTGGTACCCTACATCTTTGTGTTCAACCAAAAGATGCTGATGATCGGCGCCGCCTGGTATGACGTCGTTCTGATTACGGTGACCGCCATCATCGGAATGATCGGCATCGGCGTCGCGGTCGAAGGCTACGGCAGCCGTCACGCGCATCCTGTACAGCGGATCCTGTTTGCCATCGGTGGACTGATGCTGGTGGACGCAGGGCTGACGACCGATATCATCGGCATTATCATCATTGCTGTCTGCTTCCTGTGGCAGTGGCTGGAAAACAAACGCCTCGGAGGCCGGATGGCACCCGCGGATAACTATTATGCTGATAAGAGCAGGACTTTCCCGCTGTATGAATCGGTCCTGTGCATTCGGGATCTGTTCAAGGGAAAGGAATAAAATAAGCACAGGACATCCGGCAGCGACTGCAACGCAGCGGCTGCATCATGAACACGGCGATATGATATTGCCGTGTTCTTTTTTTATGAAAAAGGGAGAATCGGAAAGCATCTGTGAAATGTGATTTTCCGGAGCATATACCGGAGCACAGCTGTGCGGTGACCGGCCGGTGGCGGTATGATCCGTAAAGTTCACACATTATTCATTCCATTTCGAAACCATCAATGATATAATATATCTGTTGCGCATTTATTGAGTATGAGGGAGAAGCGACCTCATCCGCCAGGTTATTTTTTTCTTCACATTGGCGGGAAAAGATTGGGAGGAGATAGCTTTGAAGAAGTGGGGCAAGTACATCAGACCGCATATGTCCAGTTTTATCATCGGGCCGCTGTGCATGATCGTAGAGGTGATCGGCGAGGTACTGATGCCGAAACTGCTTGCAAATGTCATCAACGCCGGGAACGCGGGAACCCTGACAGTCGGGAACAGCATCGGGACCTGTCTGGTCATGATCCTGATCGCCGTATTGATGATGGCGGGCGGCGTCGGAGGATGCTATTTCGGCGGGAAAGCCAGCGTCAATTTTGCGTCCGATATCCGCGAGGATCTGTATCGCAAGATTCAGAGCTTCAGCTTTGCGAATATTGACAGGTTTTCCACCAGCTCTCTGGTAACCCGCGTTACCAACGATGTCACCCAGATCCAGAATTTTGTGAATATGCTGCTGCGTATGGCGCTGCGTGCTCCCGGCATGATGATCGGCGGCCTGATCATGGCTGTCCGGCTCCGGCCTGATCTCGCGACTGTGTTCCTTGTCAGCATTCCACTGCTGCTTCTGACTGCGGGAGGAATCATTCTGACCGGTTTTCCCCGTTTCAAGAAAATGCAGACGCGGGTTGACGATCTGAATGCGACGGTTCAGGAGAATATCACCAATGTCCGTGTTGTGAAATCCTTTGTCCGGGAGGAATATGAAAAGGACAAGTTCCGCCGGTCCAACGGAAATCTGAAGGAAGCGTGTTTCCGGGCCATGAAAGTCGTCATATTCATGCAGCCGGTGATCACGCTGTTCATGAACGCGACGATCATCGCGGTCGTCTGGTTTGGCCACGGGATCGTGCTTGACGGCGGTATGCCGGTCGGCAATCTGAGCGCCTTTATCAATTATGTGAGCCAGATCCTGTTCAGCCTGGTCATGGTCACCTTCCTGCTGATGTTCTCCAGCCGCGCGATGGCATCCGCAAAGCGCATCCGCGAGGTCCTTGATGAGGAACCCGATCTGAATGATACGAACGCCGCCTGCAGAGATCTGACTGTGCGGGATGGCGGAATTGAATTCCGCGGAGTCTCCTTCCGTTATTATAAAAACAGCTCCGAAAAAGTACTGGAGGATATCAGCCTGAAAATTGCCCCTGGTACGACCGTCGGCATTATCGGATCAACCGGCTGCGGCAAGAGCACGCTTGTGTCCATGATCCCGCGCCTGTATGATCCGGATGAGGGCGAAGTGCTGATCGACGGCGTCAATGTGAAGGACTACAGTCTGTTTAATCTGCGTGAAGGCGTCGGCATGGTTCTGCAGAAAAATGTGCTGTTTACCGGGAGTATCGCTGAAAATCTGCGCTGGGGAGATGAGGACGCAACCGATGAGGAAATTGCCGAAGCGGCCGGTTACGCGCAGGCTGATAAGTTCATCGATTCTTTCCCGGAACAGTATCAGACGGAGATCGAAAAGGGCGGCGCCAATGTTTCCGGCGGTCAGAAACAGCGCCTTTGCATTGCCCGCGCTCTGCTGAAAAAGCCGAAGATCCTGATCCTTGATGACTCGACCTCCGCCGTTGACACGGCGACGGAGGCGCAGATCCGTGAAGCTTTTGCCAATGAACTTTCCGGCAGCACAAAGCTGATCATTGCGCAGCGGATCTCTTCTGTCCAGAATGCGGATCAGATCATCGTTATGAATGACGGCCGGATCACCGGCGTCGGTACGCATGAGGAACTGCTGAAGAACAACACCGAATATCAGGAAATCTTTGAAAGCCAGACCGGCAGGAAGGGAGCGTGAGGCGGATATGGCAAGAAGTCTTGAACGGCTGCAAAAAGAATACGCCTCCAAATCCTTTGAAATGCGGGGCGGACACGGCGGAGGACGTCGCGGCCCCGTGGCGAAGGGTCCCGGCGGAAAACCGAAAAATATGAAGGGAACAGTCAAACGTCTGTGGCGCTACGTGAACCGTTACTGGTACAAGCTGATCGCTGTTCTCTTCTGTATGCTGATCAGTACCTGCACAAGCCTTTGCGGCGGATATCTGATGGCTCCGATCATTGACAAGCTCACACATGCGCTCAACCCGGACGCGGTGATCCACATGAGCGTGTTTGAAAAGATTGCGGATAATGTTCTGAACGGGATCACTCGGACACCGGTGATCCGCGAATGGATCGCGTCGGGCGGCGTCGGCGAGGTTTCCGCTTATATCGCGGTTGCGCTGGGCGTGCTCGCAAGCATTTATCTGATCGGTATCCTTACGACCTATCTGCAAAGCCGTCTGATGATGAGCGTCAGCCTGAAGGCGATCGAAAACCTTCGGAACGATCTGTTCAGCGCGATGCAGAATCTGCCTGTCAAATATTATGACGGGCATCCGACCGGGGAACTGATGAGCCGCTATACCAACGACGTCGACAATATCGACACCATGATCAACAATTCGCTTGTCAGCATAGTATCAGGCGTGATTACGCTGATCGGGACCTTTATTTTCATGGTGACGACCAGCTGGATCCTGACGCTGGTGACTGTGATCTTTATCCCGATCTTCACCATCGGCGGTATGGCTATCGGAAGGAAGAGCGCCAAATATTCCGCCGCGCAGCAGGCTGCCCTCGGCGCTGTAAACGGATATATCGAAGAGACGGTTACCGGGCAGAAGGTCGTGAAGGTTTTCAATCATGAGAGCGAGTGCGAGGAAGAATTCGCCCTGCTGAACGGGGAACTTCGGACGAAACAGTTTTCAGCCATGTTCTATGGCGGTATCATGGGCCCGGTGATGGGGAATATGAGCCAGATCAGTTATGCCGTTACGATCGGCGTCGGCGGCATCCTCATGGTAACAGGAGGATTTACTCCCGGCGCGTTGACGGTTTTTGCCGGATACAGCCGCCAGTTCTCCATGCCGATCAATACGATCTCATCGCAGATTGCTACTATTTTTGCCGCTTTGGCCGGCGCGGAACGTGTTTTTGCCGTTATGGATGAGAAACCGGAGGAACCGGACAGGAGCGGCGCTGTGTCGGCTTCAATCAAGGGCGATGTAGTGCTGGATCACGTGAGCTTCGGCTATGTGCCGGAGAAGACCGTGCTGAAGGATATCAGTCTGTATGCTCATCCCGGACAGAAGATCGCGTTCGTCGGTTCAACAGGCGCGGGAAAAACCACCGTGACCAACCTGCTCAACCGTTTTTACGACATTCAGGAAGGTACGATCACGGTGGACGGCGTTTCCATCTGCGATTACAAGCGGGAGGAACTGAGAAAGAATATCGCCATGGTGCTTCAGGATACGCACCTGTTCACCGGAACTGTGCGTGAAAACATCCGCTACGGGCGGCCGGACGCGACGGACGAAGAAGTTGAAC
This sequence comes from uncultured Clostridia bacterium, assembly GCA_937906775.1. Lineage (GTDB taxonomy): Bacteria > Bacillota > Clostridia > Christensenellales > Aristaeellaceae > Aristaeella. Next base: position 14,754 of record CALCUD010000093.1, on the reverse strand, counting down.
AGGCAGCGAAGCTCGCAAGCGCGCACAGCTTTATCATGCGTCTTGAAAACGGTTATGACACGCTGCTGACCGGTGACGGCGCCAACCTGAGCCAGGGCCAGCGCCAGTTGCTGAACATTGCCCGCGCGGCGATTTCAAAGGCGCCGATCCTGGTGCTTGACGAAGCGACCAGCAGTGTTGATACCCGTACCGAGCGGCATATCGAACACGGACTGACCCGGCTGATGCAGAACCGCACGACCTTTGTGATCGCACACCGGCTGAGCACGGTCCGCAATGCCGACGCAATCATGGTGCTTGAACACGGCGAGATCATTGAACGCGGAACACATGACGAACTGCTTGCGATGGAAGGCCGGTATTACGAACTGTACACTGGAAAGAAGGAACTGGATTAATCATGAAGATCATTTTCAATCCGGATGAAAAAATTGTACGGATGATCCGGGAAGGCTTGAAGAACAAAGACGGATACTGTCCCTGCCGCCTTGAGAAAACGGAGGACAATATCTGTATGTGCAAAGAATTCCGCGAGCAGATCGCTGATCCGGAATTTGAAGGCTTTTGCCATTGCAGACTGTACTACAAGGAAAAATAAACGGATGTAAAGCCGGCTCCGGCCGGGAATTATCAAAAAAATTGCGCGACATGAATGAATCATATATAATGATCTGGAAGAAGGACGAACTGTCTTCAAAGGAGGAACCGCATATGAACGAATTGGAGAAATATGTCACAACGATTCCTGATTTTCCCGAACCGGGCATTATGTTCCGCGATATTACGACTGTCATCCAGAATCCGGACGGGTTGAAGCTGGCTGTTGACGGGCTGGCGGAACTTGTGAAGGATGTCGACTATGACGTCATTGTCGGACCGGAAAGCCGGGGCTTTATCTTCGGGATGCCTCTGGCGTACAAACAGGGAAAAGGCTTTGTGATGGTCCGGAAAAAAGGAAAGTTGCCCAGAGAAACGGTTTCGCGCAAATACGATCTGGAATACGGTCAGGCGGAGATCGAAATTCACAGGGACGCCATTAAACCCGGGCAGAAGGTGGTCCTGGTGGATGATCTGATTGCCACGGGCGGGTCCGCGGAAGCCGCTGCGAAACTGGTCGAGGATCTCGGCGGTACGATTGTGAAAATGGTTTTTGTGATCGAACTTGCCGGGCTGAAAGGGCGCGACCGTCTCAAGGGGTATGATATCGGTTCGCTGATCGCTTACGACGGGAAGTAACAGCAGACAGCCGGATCGGAAATGAGGATGCGGATCATGGAAACTGTTGCCGGAAATATCTTCTGCTTTGACCGGGAAGTCTCTCTGATGAAATGGATTCAGAGTAATCTGGGACGGTCCGGCCAAGCTGTTTTTCGGGCGCTGACTTATGCGGGAAGCGAAATGGCGGTCCTGCTGTTCTTTCTGATCCTTTATTTCTGCTATAAAAAAGAAACCGGGAAACGCGTCGGGCTGACGGCGATCGCTGCGAGCGTCTGGTGTCCGATGATCAAGAATGCTGTATGCCGGCTCCGCCCCTATATGGCGCACGCCGGCGAGATCGAATGCCTGGAGCCGGTTTCGCGTGAAGGGGATCTCATGGATGTCCGTCTGCAGGGCTATTCCTTCCCGAGCATGCACAGCACGATCGGCGTCATCATGTACGGAGATACCGCCCGCATTCTGAAAAAACGCTGGGCATCGGTTGCCGGGATCATCCTGCCGTTTCTGATCGGGATCAGCAGAATCGCTCTCGGCGTTCACTATCCGACGGACGTTCTGGCAGGATGGGCGATCGGAGCGGTCACGATCGGACTTGTCATTCTTCTTGAGAAGAAAATCAGAAGTGAAAGCATCCGGTATCTGATCCTGCTCGCGACAGCGATCCCCGGCATCTTTTTCTGCACGGGCGCAGAATATTTCACTTCACTCGGACTGCTGGCCGGAATGACTGTGACATTTCCCTTTGAAAGAAAGCATGTGAATTTCGCGGACACGCGCCGACTGCTGGCGATGGCATTGCGCGTGGCCGGCGGAGGAATTCTTTACTATCTGGGAAATATGCTGCTGAAGATCCCGTTCAACAGCGCGTATCTCGCCGGAGGAACGCTCGGAGCGAATCTGGTGAGGACCGGACGATATATGCTCCTCGTCTTCCTGATCGCCGGCGTGTATCCGATGTGCTTCAGGTTTTTTGAAAAGAAATGGCCGCGGGCTTTCGGAGATGGAAAATGAATTATACAGTCACTCCTGAAGAGGACGGATGGCGGGTGCGGGAAATCCTCCGCAGGAGCCTCCGCGTCAGTTATACTGCCATGAAAAGCGCCAAATGGAACGGCCGGATCCTGCTGAACGGGGATCCGGTCTTCGTTGACGTCCGGGTAAAACCCGGGGATACTGTCACGGTCGACTGGGCGGAGGAAAAACCGCTTTATGAGATCAGGCCCTACCGTCTTGAACTGGATATCCCCTATATCGACGACGATCTGATGATCGTCGATAAACCGGCACCGTTAGCGAGTCAATCCAGCAGGGGCCATCCGGATGATTCGCTTGAAAACGCAGTGTATGCTTATTTCGGATGCCCGGAAAATTATGTCTACCGCCCTGTGAACAGACTGGACAGAGGGACGAGCGGACTTATGGTGATTGCCCGGAATCCTCATTCGCAGGATCTCCTGCAGAGGCAGCTCCACAGGAATGATTTCAGAAGACGGTATCTGGCGCTGACGGAAGGCGTACCGGATCCGCCGGAGGGCGTGCTGGATTTTCCGATTGCCAAGGTGCCGTCCGCTTCCGTGAAAAGAGAAGTCAATCCTTTGGGGAAACCGTGCCTGACCCGGTACAGGGTCTGCGGACAGGATCCTTCCCGGAATTCTGCCCGCGCGCTTGTTGAGCTTGAGCTGGAGACCGGAAGAACACATCAGATCCGGGTCCATCTGAGCCATATCGGATGTCCGGTCGTCGGGGATTTCCTTTACGGAACCGAGGATCAGGCGTTCCCGGGGAGATTCGCGCTGCACAGCGCGTATCTGGATCTGATCCATCCGATTTCCGGGGAACTGATTTCGCTGGCGAGTATACCGGACTGGGCCGATATCCGGATGCCGTAACAACCCGGCGAACTGTTTTTTCACCGCACTTTCGTTGACTTTCCGGAATTGTATACATTATTATAACGTTAATTCCATAGACAGCGGAAAGGAATCAAGATAGATGACAATTATTGATCTTTTGGAACGAAACGCAAAACAATGGCCTGATGATACCGCGCTGATCGAGATCAACCCCGATCAGCAGGAAACCCGCCGTGTGACCTGGCATGACTTCGAACTTGTCGAGCCCGCGCTGAAAAAACAGAGTTACCGCAGAGAGATCACGTGGGCTGTTTTCAACGAAAAGGCCAACCGTATCGCGAACATGCTCAGGAGTCACAAGATCGGCAAGGGCAATAAAGTCGCTATTCTGCTGATGAACTGTATTGACTGGCTCCCGATTTATTTCGGCATTCTGAAAACAGGAGCGGTCGTCGTTCCGATGAATTTCCGCTATGCCGCGAACGAGATTGAATACTGTCTGAATCTGAGCGAAAGCAATATGCTGATCTTCGGACCGGAATTCATCGGACGCGTGGAAGAGATTGCCGACCGGGTCCCGAATGTCGCGCTTGTCTATACCGGCGCGGGCTGCCCTGTGTTTGCCGACGATCTGAGTGAGCTGATCAATGAGAGCAGCAGCCTTTATCCGGAATCTGCACTGACGGAAGAGGACGACGCTGCCATCTATTTTTCCTCCGGGACAACGGGCTTTCCGAAGGCTATTCTGCATAAGCACCGCAGCCTGATCCATTCCTGCCGCGTTGAACAGGCTCATCACGGTCAGACCAAGGATGATTGCTTCCTCTGTATCCCGCCGCTGTACCATACCGGCGCGAAGATGCACTGGTTCGGTTCTCTGATTACCGGGAGCAAGGCTGTGATCCTGAAGGGAACCCGGCCTGAAACGATCCTGCAGGCTGTCAGCCGTGAGAAATGTACGATCGTATGGCTCCTTGTCCCGTGGGCGCAGGATATTCTGACTGCGCTTGACAGCGGCGAGCTGAAGCTTGAAGATTACTGTCTGGATCAATGGCGGCTGATGCACATCGGCGCGCAGCCGGTGCCCCAGAGCCTGATCAAACGCTGGCTGCAGTATTTTCCGAATCACGATTACGATACCAACTACGGCCTGAGCGAATCCATCGGTCCGGGCGCGGTGCACCTCGGCATTGAAAATGTCCGGAAGGTCGGTGCAATCGGTGTTCCGGGCTTTGGCTGGGAGACAAAGATCATCAATCCCGACGGAACCGAGGTCGCGCGGGGAGAAGTCGGGGAGCTTTGCCTGAAAGGCCCCGGTGTCATGGTCTGCTACTACAATAATCCGCAGGCGACAGCCGAAACCCTGAAGGACGGATGGCTGCTGACGGGGGATATGGCGAAACAGGATGACGAAGGGTTTATTTATCTGGTCGACCGGAAGAAGGACGTCGTCATCTCCGGCGGCGAGAATCTGTATCCCGTTGAGATCGAGAACTTTATGGCCGCGTATCCGCCGGTCAAGGATGTGGCTGTGATCGGTCTGCCGGACGCGCGCCTGGGCGAGATCGCGGCGGCAATCGTGGAACTGGTTCCGGGTTCAACGGCAACCGTTGACGACATTAATACATTCTGCCTCGGAATGCCCCGTTACAAGCGGCCGAGGAAGATCATCATCGCGCCTGTTCCGCGCAATGCCACCGGCAAGATCGAGAAACCTAAGCTTCGGAAGATGTATGGCGCTGAAGGTTTGGTGGACAGCCAGAACAAGAGCTGATCAGACTGACAAGGGGAAGGGTCGCCGGATCCGACCCCTTGTCACCTTTCTGTAAGAATTACTTGCTTTTGAATAGCGATTGTCAGATAATATTCTTTCAGGGAACGACAGTTTCCCGGGCCGAAAACCGACAGCTTTCCCCAGCCGGGGTGAACCTGCCTGATACACAAGGAGAAAACGAATGAAAAAGTTACTGATCGGTAATGAAGCGGTAGCATGGGGTCTTTACAACGGAGGACTGGGACTCGTATCCAGTTATCCGGGAACTCCGTCCACGGAGATTACAGAGTTTTTATCGAAGCATGATGATATCCATTCCGAATGGGCTCCGAACGAGAAGGTCGCCGCTGAAGTAGCTTTCGGCGCAAGCCTGGCAGGGGTCCGGAGCGCCTGCGCCATGAAGCATGTCGGTCTGAATGTCGCGGCTGATCCGTTGTTCACTCTCAGCTATACAGGCGTAACCGGCGGTATGGTCGTTTGCGTGGCTGACGATCCGGCCATGCATTCCAGCCAGAACGAACAGGATTCCCGCCACTACGCCATTGCGGCAAAAGTACCGATGCTGGAGCCGTCAGATTCTGCGGAAGCTTATGAATTTGCCAGAACAGCTTTTGAACTGAGCGAAAAGTTCGATACGCCGGTTTTGCTCAGAATGTGCACACGTATCGCGCACAGCCAGTGCACGGTCGATATCGGCGACCGCGAGGAACATCCGGCGATCCCGTACGAGAAAAAGCCCGCGAAATATATCATGATGCCGGGTTATGCCAAGAAACGTCACCCGATCGTTGAACAGCGCACAGCAGACCTGAAGAAATTCGCGGAAGACTGCCCGTACAACAGGGTCGAATACGCCGACAGTGAGATCGGGATCATTACTTCCGGCTGCAGCTACCTTTATGTCAAGGAGATTTTCGGCGACAGGATCAATATCCTGAAGATCGGTATGCCCAATCCGCTGCCCGATCAGCTGATCCGTGATTTTGCCGCTAAAGTGAAAAAGCTTTATGTGATCGAAGAACTTGATCCGATCCTGGAGAACCATGTCCGTTCACTGGGAATCGCGGTCACCGGAAAGGAACTGTTTCCGGCTGTCGGCGAGTTCAGCCAGAAGAGCATCCGCGACGCTATGATCGCCGAGAATATCGATGTCGGCGAAACTGTTGAAATGCAGGGGAATGCTCCGGAGGTTCCGGGCCGTCCGCCGATGATGTGCGCGGGCTGTCCGCATCGGGGAATGTACTACACGCTGGTAAAGAATCATATTCATGTGATCGGCGATATCGGCTGCTACACGCTCGGCGCCGTTGCCCCCCTGAACGCCCTGGATTCCACCCTGTGCATGGGCGCCAGCGTTTCCGGACTGCACGGATTCAATGCCGCCGACCCCGACAATGAGAAAAAGACGGTGGCTGTGATCGGCGATTCCACATTCATGCACAGTGGCATGACCGGTCTTGTCAATATTGCCTATAACGCGACAAATTCCACCGTGATCATTCTTGACAATTCCATTACCGGGATGACCGGACATCAGCAGAATCCGACGACCGGCTTCAATATCAAAGGCGATCCGGCCGCGAAGGTCAATCTGGAAGCGCTGTGCCGCGCGCTCGGAATCAACCGGGTCCGCGTTGTTGATCCGTACGATCTCAAAGCCTGTGAAACAGCCGTACTCGAGGAACTGGCTGCGGAAGAACCCTCTGTGATCATCAGCCGGCGTCCGTGCGTGCTGCTTAAATATGTGAAGGCGAAAGCAGCGCTTGTCATTGACGCGGACAAATGCCGCGGATGCAAAATGTGCATGAAGCTCGGATGCCCGGCCATCAGTATCAAGGCCGGCAAGGCGCGCGTCGATGCCACCCTGTGCGTCGGGTGCGGCGTTTGTGAACAGCTTTGTGCTTTCAACGCGATCGGAGGGACTGAAAAATGATGAAAACAGCAAGCGTAATGATCGTCGGCGTCGGCGGACAGGGAAGTCTGCTGGCCTCCCGCCTGTTGGGAACGGTTCTTCTGGAAGAAGGATATGATGTCAAAATGAGCGAGGTCCATGGCATGAGTCAGCGCGGCGGCTCTGTTGTGACCTATGTCCGTTACGGCGAGAAGGTATATTCCCCCATTGTGACGGAAGGCGAGTGCGACCGTATCATCAGCTTTGAGAAGCTGGAAGCCGCCCGGTATGCGGCCTATCTGCGCCGCGGGGGAAAGATTATTGTCAATACACAGGAGATCGATCCGATGCCTGTTATTACCGGCGCCGCGACATATCCGACAGATGTGCTGGACATCCTCAAAGCGGACGGGTTTGACATTGACGCTTTTGACGCGCTGAGCCTGGCGTTGGAAGCCGGAAGCAGCAAAGCCGTCAATATCGTGCTGATGGGACGCTTCGCAAGAACGCTTGACATTCCGAAGGACAAATGGATGAACGCGCTGGAAAAAGTGGTTCCGGCGAAATTCCTTGAGTTGAACCGGAATGCTTTCGAAATGGGCTACGGAGCCTGATAACGGGAGGATGTGCCCGAATATGCGATATTTTCAGGAGCAGGCTGAAACGATGCCTGTGGAGGAGCTGAAAAAGCTCCAGAGCGAGAAACTTGTCCGGCAGGTTCGGTATGTATACGACCGCGTTGCCTGTTACCGCGAAAAAATGGATGCCGCCGGTGTGAAGCCGGAGGATATCAATGGCATCGGGGACCTTTATAAGCTTCCGTTCCTGACAAAAGGGGATCTCCGGGACAATTACCCCTGGGGAATGCTCGCGTCTGACAGAAAAGACGTTGTGCGTATTCATTCCACATCCGGGACGACCGGCCGCCGCGTGGTAGCTTTCTATACGCAGCACGATCTGGATCTGTGGGAGGACTGCTGCGCAAGGGCTCTGACCGCTGCCGGAGCGACTCCGGAGGACACCTGCCAGATCGCCTACGGATTCGGACTGTTTACCGGAGGAGCGGGACTGAACGGCGGAAGTCACAAACTCGGCTGCATGACAATCCCCATGTCTTCCGGAAATACAGAACGTCAGATCCAGTTCATGCAGGATCTGGAAACGACCGTACTGTGCTGCACCCCGTCGTATGCGGCATATCTGGCTGAAAGTATGAAAACGCAGGGAGTGACAGAAAACCCTCTGCGGATCGGGATATTCGGGGCTGAACCGTGGACGGAGGAGATGCGCCGGAGTATCCAGAACGATCTCGGGATCAAGGCTTATGATATCTACGGACTGACGGAGATTTCTGGCCCGGGCGTCGCTTTTGAATGTGCAGAGCAGCAGGGAATGCATGTCAATGAAGACCATTTTCTTGTGGAGGTCATCAATCCGGAAACCGGGGAACCGCTTCCCGAAGGTGAAAAAGGCGAACTCGTGTTTACCAGCCTTGATAAGGAAGCATTTCCGATTTTGCGGTACCGCACGCGTGACATAGGGATCCTGAGCAGGAAAAAATGCTCCTGCGGTCGAACTTTCATTCGTATGACCAAACCGATGGGCCGAAGCGACGACATGTTGATCATTCGCGGAGTCAATGTTTTCCCGAGCCAGATCGAAACCGTTCTGCTGAAGGAAGGCTATACACCGAATTATCAGATCGTGGTTGATCGGGTCAATAATACCGATACGTTTGATATCCTTGTTGAGATGAGCGAACAGAACTTTACCGATACTGTCAGCGGCGTTACAGCGAATGAAAAGAAACTGGCAGGCGCCATGAAGCTGATGCTCGGTATCAATCCTTCAATCCATCTTGTCGCGCCGCATTCTATCGCCAGAAGCGAAGGAAAGGCGGTCCGCGTCGTGGACAGGCGAAAACTCCTCAGCGACTCCCAGTGGAAGGGGTGACAGGAATATGGCATTGACACAGTTATCCGTTCTCGTCAACAATTCACAGGGAGCGCTGGCGGATATCACAGGCGCGCTGGCCGCGAACGGAATCAACCTGAAGGCTTTATCCATTGCCGACACGGAGCACTTTGGCATCCTGCGCATGATCGTTTCTGATAATTCGCGCGCCGTTCAGACACTGAAAGGATTGGGCCTGATCGCCAGGGAAACGGAAGTGACGGGGGTCAAGATCAAGGATGAACCTGGAGAACTGGCCAAAGCGCTGAAGGTGCTGTCCGACGCTGAAATCAATTTGGAGTATCTGTATGCTTTCTGCTCCAGATCTGAAAAGCATGCCTATATGGTGATCCGCGTCGCTGACAACAGCGCGGCTGACCGGGCGCTTACCGCAGCCGGATTTCATATGATCGGCAATGAGGATTTGCTGAAGATATGATTCATGAAGACGCCTCGAAACTGAGGCGTTTTTGACTATAGTGAATGTTCCGGTTTCTGATCCTGACGATGAGGCGGATCTGTTTTGCCGGAAACGACGGTGCGACCGTGCCGGCGGAAACAGGAAGGATGACCCGTCAACAGGAACCGGCAGCGAACTATGATCAGGATGACCGCAGGATTTGCGCAAGGGGGAGATGCTGATGAAAAAAAACCAGTCGGATCATATCGTCCGGAAAGTTTTTCTCGCTTTTATCCCGGTTCAGGCTTTATCCGCGGTACTTCCCGGGATCAGCGGCCTGCTGAACAGCCTGATTGTCAGTTCATTTCTTGGCGTCGACGCGCTGGCGGCTATCGGCTTTGTAGCGCCTTTCGGCATTCTTGTCGGAGCGGGCAGCTCCGTTGTATCGAGCGGCGCTCAGATCCTGTGCGGGCAGTTTCTTGGACGGGGTGACCGTGAAAATATCCGGAGCACGTTCACCACAGCCATTCTGATGTGCAGCCTTTTCGGATTGCTGTTTTCGGTCCTGGGAATGCTTTTTCCGACAGCTATTACTTTGCTGCTGGGCGCCACGGGAGACATAACGGAAATGACTTCCACCTATTTTCGGGGGATGGCGCCGGGGTATTTCTTCAATGTTCTGTTTGCCTGTATGTTGCCTTTTCTTCAGCTGGACAACAAAAAAACCACATCGACGGTGGCTGTGATCGCTTCCCTTGTGACCGCGGTCGGCCTCAATCTGTTGAATGCCACGGTCTTCCACTGGGGTTTTCTGGGCGTCGGACTTGCCACTTCTGCCGGATATCTGATGTCCGTGCTGGTCAGCCTGCCGCATTTTCTATTCAAAAGTGAGATCTACCGTTTTTCCCTGAAAAATCTGTCAGGGAATCAAGCGATCAATATCATTAAACAGGGGTATCCTGCATCCATCAATGCAATCGCTATCGGTCTCCGTGACCGTATGATGAATCAGGTCATGTTCAATCTCGGCGGAAGCAACGCTGTATCCGCCCTGACGGTCGCGAACAACATGACCGTGACGCTTCTTGCCTTCAACGGAGGATACGGCGGTTCAACGAGCCTGGTATCAAGCGTGCTGGTCGGAGAAAGAGACACCCGGTCTCTCCGTAACATGACCCGAACCGCTTTCAGGAGCTTCGGATGGCTCTTCTATGTCGCGTACGCGGCGCTGTTTATTCTGGCAAAGCCGGCTGCCCTGCTGTTTGGCGCTGAGCCTGATCAGGCGGATTTTTTTGCCATGGCGATCCGCCTCATCAATATGTGGATCCTTACCAGTCCCATCAAAGAAGCGCCGCTCAGCCTGTACCGGGCTATGGGTAAGATCAATCTTACAAGCCTGTTCTTCGCACTGAACGGGTTTATTTTCCCGCTTATTATCATGACCCTGTTCGGTAACAATCTGAAAGCCCTTTATACGATACCGGTTATTTCGGAATTACTGCTGATCCTGGTTTATACTCTGTATTATCGGATCAAAGCAGGGAAATTTTCCCGTTCCATGCTGAACCTGACTTATGTTCCGGAATCTCTCGGCGTTCCGGGTGAAGACTGCTATTTCGCCACAGTTCAGAGCAGGGAAGAAGCGGCGGATGTTTCTCAGGAGATCTGCAGATTCTGTGAAAAAAAGGCTCTGTCGCACAAAATTTCCATGTTCTGCGGTCTCTGTTTTGAAGAGATGACGATGAATATCCTGAAACATGGATTCCCTGAAAAAAACCGGGATGAATATGCGGTGGATATTCGCCTGATATACGAGGATAACGGAGTATCCATGATGATCCGGGACAACTGTCCGAACTTTGACCCGACGGAATGGCTGAAACTCTATTCTGATGAAGATCCGACGCACAGCATCGGGATCCGTCTGGTCAGCAAACTTGCGTCCCGCATGGAATATTCCAGCACGCTGGGCCTGAATGTGATGAATATCCGTCTTGACGCGTAAGGCAAAGTCCTGATCCTGCTTTTGCACGGACGGGGTCAGCGTAACGAAAAACGTCGGAAACAGCAGATCCGGACACGGTTCCGGAACGGCGGGATATATCCTATTTTGTTGACGGAGGCGGACTGGACAGACCGGGAGAACAGTTGTTCTCTGTTGAGAAACGGACATGAAAAAATTATTGTTCATACTGAATCCAAACGCCGGTGTGAAGCAGGCAAGGCGAATGCTGCCTGAAATGATCGCGTACTTTCAGAATGCCGGGTACCTGACAGAAGTGTGCGTGACAGAGAAACGCGGAGACGCGACAGATTTTGCGGAGCGTTTTGCCGGAGAGACAGACCGGATCGTTGCCTGCGGCGGCGATGGTACTTTGAACGAGACGGTGACCGGGCTGATCCGGAGCGGGTCCCGGACTCCTCTCGGTTACATCCCCTGCGGTACAACGAACGATTTTGCCGCGAGCCTGGGATTGAGCCACGACTTAATGACCTGCTGCGCGATCGCGGCGGAAGGCAGAACGCAGCCCATAGATGCCGGATTGTTCAACGGAACACGTTTTTTCACCTATACGGCTTCGTTCGGCGCTTTCACAAGCGCAAGCTATACAGCCCCGCAAAACGTGAAAAACGTTCTCGGCCATGCCGCTTATATTCTGGAAGGGATCCGGAGCCTGTCGGAAATACGCCCGATCCACCTGAAGATCGATGCTGACGGGGAGCAATATGAGGATGATTATCTGTTCGGCGCTGTGTGCAACAGTACTTCCCTTGGCGGTATACTGAAGCTGGATTCGGAAGAAGTGGATCTGAACGACGGATTGTTTGAGACGCTGCTGATCCGGATGCCGAAGGATATTCTCGAACTGAACCGGATCCTGACGTCATTGGCGGCGAAGAGGTACAACGATCCCATGATGACCTTTATCCGCGCAAACTCCTATACGATCAACGGCGGGACAGATCTGAAATGGACGCTGGACGGCGAAGAGGCTGACGGACGGGAACACGTCACCGTGAAGAATGTCAGGGACGCCTTTACGATAATCGTACCGGAATAAACGGTGTTCTCCATAAAATGAAATATTTAACAGAATTGGAACAAATTCAGCATTGCAATATTCGGATTAATGACGTATAATCTTTGTGTTTCACGAGCGAATGTTCGTGTTTTACGGAGGGCAAGCCATGAAATCACTGCGGAAGGCTATTCAGGATCAAGGCAAAGGAATCGGAACCGATGTTGTGAAAGTGGATATGTTTCTGAACCACCGGATCGATACGGCGCTGCTTTTCGCCATGGGTTATGCCTGGGCAGAAGAATTCCGCCTCGACAAACCGGATCTGGTTCTGACGGTGGAAGCGAGCGGCATTGCAATGGCAGTCGCCGCGGCGCACGCACTGGGGGATATTCCCGTTGTCTTTGCAAAGAAGAGCGCCACCGTTGTCCAGAACGACGATATGGTGCAGGCGCCGGTTTATTCCTTCACCCACAAAACACAGAACAACATCCGGATCGACAAACGGTATCTTCCGGCCGGAAGCCGCGTCCTGATCATTGATGACTTCCTTGCGGACGGACAGGCGGCACACGGCATGATGGAGCTTTGCGAAAAGCAGGGCGCGACCGTGGTCGGCGTCGGAATTGCAGTTGAAAAGGGTTTCCAGCCCGGCGGAAAGAATCTCCGGGAAATGGGCGTTCATCTCAAGTCTCTTGCAGTCGTCGATTCCATTGAGAACGGAAAGATCATTCTCAAGGATGATGAAGACTGAGAGAATATACTGTTTCCTACTATTATTTTGAGGGAGGACCAAACCACATGAAAAAGTTTGTTGCCCTGGTTCTGGCGCTGGTTCTGTGCCTGAGCGCTTCTCTGTCCCTGGCGGACGGGATCGCGAAGGAAGACATCAAAATCGGTATGATCTGCCTGCACGACGAAAAGACCGGATATGACTACAACTTCATGGAGTGCCTGAAGGCCGCTATGGCGGAACTGGGCATGGAAGAAGGAAAGAACTTCATCATCAAGCAGAATGTTGCCGAAGGCGCTGAATGCACTGAAACCGCGCTGGATATGATCGATGAAGGCTGCAACATGATCTTCGCTGACAGCTTTGGTCATGGCAGTTATGTTCTCGAAGTTGCCAAAGAGTATCCCGACGTGGAATTCTTCCATGCTACCGGTACTTTTGCTCACACTGAGAATCTGCCCAATTACCACGATGCTTTCGCGGACATCTACCAGGGCCGTTTCCTGGCGGGCGTTGCTGCCGGTATGAAACTGAACGAGCTGAAGGAAGCCGGAAAGCTCAAGGGTGAAGTTCCCATGATCGGTTATGTCGGCGCCTTCCCCTATGCGGAAATCATTTCCGGATTTACCAGCTTCTATCTGGGCGCGAAGTATGTTTGCCCCGATGTCATCATGAAGGTTCAGTACTCCGGTTCCTGGGCTGATGAAAAAGAAGAGAAGTCCGCTGCTGAAGCTCTGCTGGCTCTGGGCTGTGATCTGATTTCCCAGCACGCCGATACCATGGGTGCTCCCACGGCCTGTGAAGATGCCGGTGTTCCCAATGTTGCCTACAATATTCCCACCGAAGGCTGCGACAATACCTACCTGATCACCAGCCGCATCGACTGGATTCCCTACTTCAAGTACATCGTAAATCAGAAGATTGCCGGCGAAGCAATCAAGACCGACTACTGCGGCACCCTGACTGACGGTATGGTCAAGATCACGGAAGCCAATCCCCAGGTTGCTGCCGAAGGCACCGCTGAAAAGCTGGCTGAGGTGATGGCTGCCCTGCAGAGCGGCGAACTCAAGGTTTTCGATACCGCGACCTTCACCGTCAACGGCGAGACCCTGACTGAGTATGTGGCGGACGTTGATGACTTCGGCGACTATGCTCCCGATACCCAGGTTGTTGCCGACGGTTATTTCCATGAATCCGAATATCGCAGTGCTCCCTACTTCAACATTTACATTGACGGCGTTGAAGTTCTGAACATGAATGATTAACTTCATTAACAGAAATGTTAACGGACTGTCATCCCTTCGGAGGTGACAGTCCTCTTCTTTTTTGATAAAATGCAGTTTGGGAATATGTGTGGAGGTTTGAGAACGATGGAAGACGCGCGGAAACCAATTGCCGTACAAATGCGAGGAATCACTAAATCCTTCGGCGGTATCAAGGCCAATGACCGTGTGAACCTTGATGTTTACCGGGGGGAGATCCTGGCTGTGCTGGGAGAAAACGGCTGCGGGAAGACTACACTTATGAATATGCTCGCGGGGATCTATTTTCCGGATAAGGGGCAGATCTTTATCGACGGGCAGGAAGTTGTGATCCGCTCTCCCAAGGACGCGTTCGCGCACAATATCGGCATGATCCATCAGCATTTCAAACTGGTGGATCTGTTTACCGCGGCAGAAAACATCGTACTTGGGATCCGGGAGAAAAACGGATACAATCTCCGGGAAGTCAATGCCCGCGTGAAGGAGATCGCGGACCGGTACGGGTTCAGCATCGACCCCGAAAAGAAGATCTACGATATGTCAGTATCCGAGAAGCAGACGGTCGAGATCATCAAGGTGCTGTACAGAGGCGCGGACATACTCATCCTCGATGAGCCGACCGCCGTCCTCACACCGCAGGAGACGGAAAA
>CALCUD010000092.1 GCA_937906775.1 uncultured Clostridia bacterium | reverse complement strand
GCATCGACCGTTCACATGGTCGGTGCCTTTTGCATTGCTGGCCAGCAATAAAAACATCACTACGAAAGGAGTCCCTTATGGCAAACAACAAGGATAAGAAGGTTTATGCTGATAAACTTGAACAGCTTCAGGCTGAACTGACTAATGCCGAACAGGTAATGCATAATGCCCAGGAAAAATACCAGGCCAAGAAGAATGCGGTGACTGCGGAGTTCGCTCGACGTCGCACCAATCGCCTGTGTACGCGCGGTGGTCATCTGGAGAAGTATCTGGAAGAACCGGAACTGTTCACTGACAAACAGATGTGCAAGCTGATTGATTACCTCTTCACGTTTGATCGGGTGAAGGTTCTGATTGCGGATATGCTCCAAGTTGGTCGCGGTGAAGCTACCGGAAGCATTGAGAATCTCATCGAAACAGCAGCAGAAAACCTTAACCGGGCTCAGTCCGGTAACAAACCCACAGTAACGGCTTAACCATTCATTACCCCGTAGGGCGCACTTATACGCATTTTCAATGCGTCGTGCGTCCTTCGGAGATCCCTGCGGGAGGCTCGATGTCAACCGGCCTCGTCGTTTGACATCACCAGGGGCAAGCCCCTGCGCCGATTGCATCGGCTACCCCTTCAGCCTGCGGGCAAAGGAAACGGAGGTGAAAACACATCCCTTGCCCCACAGACAATATTGATATAGTCAGTCGTGGATCCGGTCAATCATGTATGGCGCACTGTGCATACTGTTCCGGTCAGAAAATGTACTCCGAATACGATGGTCAATGGAAGATACCGCACAGCGATCCTGCCCGTGTGCAGTTTATGGAAGTCATGCTTCCACCAAACGCGTCACGAGAATACGCTGATCCGGAAACACTCTGGAACGCTGTCGATGCTGCCGAGCATTCCTGCATAGCGCAGACTGCCCGAAAGATGTACATTGCCTTGCCAAGAGAACTGACCAAAGGACAAAACATTGACTTGATACGCGATTACTGTCAGCACGAATTCGTTGACAAAGGAATGGTCTGCAATTTCTTCTACCATGATTCCGGTACCGGCAATCCTCATGTTCATCTGATGCTGACCTTACGAGCCATGGACGAAAAAGGTAAATGGCTGCCAAAGATAAAGACCGGTTTTGTTCTTGACGAGAACGGCAACCGGATCAGAGGTACAGATGGAAAATGAAAACGTTACAGAGCGGATACCGTTGACTGGAATGAGCATAAATACGGTGAGATATGGCGTCATGATTGGGAAACCTTTCAGAACGCGCATCTCGAAAAAGCAGGAAGACCTGAACGTGTCGATATGCGATCCCTGGCTCGTCAGGGTATCACAGACCGATTGCCGGGGAAACATCTTGGTCCTGCCGCCGCTGCCATGGAGCGCAAAGGCATCATGACTGATGTCGGAAATGAGAACCGTCGGATCATCAGCATCAACAATCTGCTTGCATCTCTGCGGAGAGCAATCACAGGTATTTCCGATTGGATCGAGCAGCTGAAGAAGAACATTGAAAGTGTGAAAAGGGTCAATGAACCGGAGAAGTACAGTCTTGCCGATGTGATCATCGGCTATATGGATCTTCGGAAAGCTGGCCGTCAGCATCTGAGCAAGTATCTGCAGGACAAATACAATCTGGATGACTTGAAGGACGCAACGAAAGCAGTCGCGTTCCTGAGGGAAAACAAAATCGATTCAGTCCAGGCACTTGGCATAAGGCTGAACGAAACAAGCAAACGGGTTTACGAACTGAAGAAGCAAACCGGTGCTATTGACAGTCAGATCCGTGACATTGACGCACTGAAGCAAGCCATAGCCGACATCAAGGAATACGGTCATCTGGAAACGGAACTGAAAGGCATTCGCTTTCAAGGCAGGCGCGATAAGTTTACGAAGGATCATGCCGATGAACTCAGCAAGCTGAAGAAAGCAGTATGGCTGCGGGATAAGCTGATTGTGAAGCTGTCCATCTCGGAACCGGTTACCACGAAGAAACTGGATGCCGAACGAAACAGGCTTGAACAGGAAAAAGAAAGCATACGCCCTGAACTGCAATCCATTCAGTACGATCTTGATGAAATGAAGAAGGTTCGCTACTGGACACGCAAAGTATTCCTCGACGCGCTTCCTGATCTGAAAGACGGAAAACGTTCGTTTGAGGAAGAAAAGGAATCCATCGCGAACCGGAAAGAACTTGATCAGATCGTAGACCACGCTTTTGATGCCATCATTCAGTCAAATCCCACTGCAGAAAGAACCATTCCCGTTATCAAACCCAAAGAACAAATCAAGAATTGACGGACGGAAGGCCAGCTGCTGAGAAAGCAGCCGGCCTTCTGTTCTAAAGGAAAGAGAGGTCAATCATGTATTTCCATGAAGGAACTTGACCGTGTGTTGATCCGGAAAGCAAAGCAGCTTGCAAAGAATGAATGTGCCAATCTCATAGACGGCATCTGTATTGATTATGACAAGCCATGCTTTTTGATCAGTCCCAAGTATGACTCCATCCATGACGGAGCCATCGACTGCGATATTTTCCTGCTGAATGTGCGCCGCTTCAGCCTGATCTGAAGAAAGCAATCTGGGCTGAAAACTACAAGGAAGAAGATGCTGCTTCACAGGACATGAAAGAATGTGCCATGTGCCACAAGCTGTATCTCCCGACGAGCAACCGGCAGAAGTATTGTTCTGATTGTCAGCTTTACGCCAGACGAGCCAGAGGCAGAGAGAAACAGCGCCGGTACGCGAGCAGCCAGAAAACAAGGCTCGAAACTGACCCTTTTGACCGTTCAGAAAGCCCGTGATTACTGGGCTTTCCGAGCACCAACAAACAGGTGGATGATAAATCCTTCATCCACCCTCAAAAATGCCGTTCTAAACGGTCATTTCCCATGAGCATGAGCAGCGGATCATCCTCCGCCTGCCATGCTTTTCTTTTACCCATTTTGACCGCGCCATGTACGCAGAAAGAGAGGTTACCATGGAGAATATGCTTCTTCAGACCGATGATAATTCTGAACAGGAATCTGAAACCGAATGCAAACCCGCTCCGGATCATCGTTTTGAAATCAAGGTGGATAATGCCACCTGCTGTATTGGAATGATCTTCAAGAAAGATGCCCGTGCTTCTCTTGAGGATCGGATCAAACGCTTGATTACCCACGATGTTCTTGTAGGCAATTTCTGATTTAACTCAATACAGAATGTCTTTCAAAAAATAAAACCGTCAACAATCGGTTGGAGCACTTAACAAACACTTTCAAGGCTTTCCCCTATGGATGCAGGAGCTGACTTCAACCGTTTTCTCC
The DNA here is from genome assembly GCA_937906775.1 of uncultured Clostridia bacterium. Lineage (GTDB taxonomy): Bacteria > Bacillota > Clostridia > Christensenellales > Aristaeellaceae > Aristaeella. Next base: position 44,751 of record CALCUD010000092.1, on the reverse strand, counting down.
GCTCATAGGTTTGTTTTTCTATTCGTTAATTGGATCTCATCAAATCAAGTTCTGTGCATATCAATTGTTTTCTTCTACAGTAACATGAATATCCTCTGTGAATCCTTCCTGATTGGTAACCTCCACCCGGTAAGATCCCGCTTCCTTTCCCAGAACAGTAAAATATGAATCATCAGTTCCGGCTGTTTCATCCCATTTTACTTCAAGCCCATCATCATAATAATTAATGCATTTAACATCCGGAAAATTCTCAATGCATACCGTGGTTTCTTCTCCGACTTTGATTGTTACCGGATCAACCAAATAATCTTCCACGGTCACATCGACATACACATAATCTTCAAGATCATTCCCTATTTTTAACCTGTAGTTCCCTACTTCAAGTCCCTTGATCGTCAGAGGAATTGTATCCCCATTCCATTCCTCTCCCAGAGTGAGAGAAAGTCCCGATATACTGCCACTGACAATATTTTTATGTACATAGGCACCCTTGATCATTTTAATATCAATTGACACGGTTTCTCTTTCCTTGAGTGTAACCGAAGGAACAGTTTCAATGGTTTGTTTCACTTTTACACGTATTTTTTTGACATCATCTGTAACAGGATTGGAAAAAACAATGGTTGTCTCCCCGTGTGCTTTTGCAATGATACAAAAAGTATCAATTACTCTGTCATCGGCTGTCCTGTGTGTCCAGCCGCCCGGTATCATTAAATCCCCCATTTTTGCGATTGATGCATCACTGCTTCTGGCCGCCACAGTCGCATACTCTGTCCCGGTTCCCCAACGCGGTATATTCCAGGCTTCATCCGTCCATGTAACGCTTATTTTTTTCGATTCTCCCGGCCACATCGTCAATGATTTTTTATCAAATTTCCATGAGAACGGCCGGGTAACATATAACTTCACTTTTTGGGATTTGCTTCCCGACTTAACAGTGATCTCAGTATTCCCCTGGGATTTTGCCTTGATCAGACCCTTTGAGGAAACAGTAGCAACACTTTTATTCGTGGATGAATAAGTTACCTTCTCACTTGATGAAATCGGAGAGACCGTTGCAACAAGCTGAAATTCTTCTCCCTTTGGCAAAGCAATCACTTTTCCCGTATTGATTGTCAGTTTTTTTGTTTTGACTTTTTTTGACTGAACCTTGATTGTAATCGTCATTGATGAACCGTAATTGGTTTTCAGATTGATTTTCGCTTTACCCGTCTTTCCGACGGATTTTGCGACACCTTTGCTGTTTACGGTCACTATTTTTTCATTGTCTGACACCCAGGAGGTGACAGTTTCCCCATTCTGCAGTGAAACCAACGGCAACAGATTGACAGACTTTTTCTTTTGCAGACTGATGGTAACCGGGTCCAGTCTTCTCGCACCTGAAGCCAGACACGGCAACGCTATCAGACACAGCATGCAGATTGCTGTGATCAGGAGGACAATGCGGACTTTTTTGTTACTGTTCATATATAACGCTCCTTTTTGATAATACTGTCCGGGCCGGAATGCCATTCCCCGGACTGAATGCCTGTCTGATAAATTCCGCAGCATCAAATCCGGAAAAAATTGCCATAATATTTATTCTTATCAGGCGCACGCCGACTCTTTGCGTATATTAAAGCACACGTATATGTATACGTCAATAAGGCAATCATCCTTATTTTTGCTGTTCCCTTCAAGCCCGAATACGCGTCTCCGGCGGTCGTTTGCCGGCGTCCTTACCTGACGGTCACCGTGCAGGTAACCTTTACGCCGCTGCCGTCGGTGGCCTCGCAGGTAATCTTGCACTTTCCCTTTTTCAGGGCCTTCACCTTGCCGTTCCGGTCCACCGTCGCGACCTTCGTGTTGCTGCTGGTCCACTTCAGCGCCTTGACGCTGGGCTTTGCCGGCGTGACTGTGACCTTCAGCGTCTGGGTTTTGCCTTTCTTCAGGGTGATCTTCGTCTTGCTCAGCTTCAGCTTCGTCACCGGGCTGCCGACGATCACCTTCAGCTTCAGCTGCGTCCCGCTCTCGCCCTTCACGGAAACCGTCACCGTCGCCGTTCCCTTCTTCACGGCGGTGATCACGCCGGAGGACGAAACCTTCGCGACAGATTTTTTGCTGCTGGTGAAGGAGAACTCAACATCATCCGAGCCGGCCGAAGGCTTCAGCGTGAACTTCGCGCCTTTTTTCAGAACAAGAACCGGATCGCTGCCCGTGGACGGGAACTGTTTTTCCGGCAGCGTGATCTGTCTGAGATACGAATATCTTCGGCCGTTCTCTATGGCCCAGGTTTCCGCCGCGGAGCCCTTATAGCAGAGAATCTCCGCGTTCATCGGAACCGCGCTGTGGCCGATCTTCGTCACGCCGGCGGGAATCGTGATTGTCACCAGCCCGTCGCACAGATCGAACACGCCCGTTCCGAGGCTTTTCACCGTGTCCGGAACGGTCACCTCCGTCAGCTTGCAGCAGTTGCAGACAGCATAGTCGCTGAGCGTTTTCAGCCCGGATGAAAGCTTTAGCTCCGTCAGGCCGGTACAGCTGTCAAACGCGTATTCCCCGAGCGTCGTTACGCTGCCGGGAACCGTAATTTTCTTCAACTCAAAGCAGCAGCAGAAGGCGGCCTCCCCGATGCTCTTCACCCCGGCGGGAATCGTGAATTCCGTCAGGATTCCGCATCCGCAGAAAGCGTAATCGTCGATTTTCGTAATCCCGGCCGGAAGAACCGCGGTCTTCAGGCTCTGGCATTTCCTGAAGGCTTCCTTCCCGATGGCCGCCACCGGAACCCCTTCGATTTCCGAGGCGACCGTCACGGACGTCGCGGCCGGATCGCAGGCCTTGACATACGCGTACCCGGCAGCCGCGTCCACGGAATAGGTCAGATCCCCGACAGTCACGTCATCCGCGCCCGCCGCCCCGAAAGCCAGGCAGACCAGCGCCGTCAGTAAACATATGAGCCAGATCCTTTTTTTCATCACAGCAAAACTCCATACCTCCCGATCCGCAAAGCGCGTCAGGGTATTCTGTTTTGTCCCGCGTCCTTATATCACAGATTCCGCGCCCCTGCCAGTTTTTCCGGGACATCCGCAGAAACCGCCACCGGCGGTCCGGACTGGGACTTCCCGCGTCTTCAATCTTCGCGACTCCCCACCGGGGAGCTCGCTCGTTTCAGACGAAAAACCCAGTCCGGATATTTCCGCTACCGGGGCATAACCGTTTCAGCAATATTTTCAGGCTCTGCCTTGCGGACAACGGCAGCGAGTTCTCTAATCCGGCGCATATTGAATTTACGTCGGACGGAAAACAGAGAACCCATATCTTCTACTGCGATCCCCAGGCACCCTACCAGAAAGGGTCGGCTGAAAGAAACCATGAATTTATCCGCTATTTTATACCCAAAGGAACAGATATGGGCCAATACACCCAGGATGATATCACCCTGATGATGAACCATATCAATTCTTACAGTCGGATCAGCCTCGGTAACAAGTGCCCTTATGATGTATTTCGATTCCTCTACGGAGATGATCTGTTGAAATTGCTGGGATGCGTCACCATCGCAGCACAGCAGGTGACACTGAACAAATCCGTGTTCAGGAAGGAGGTCTCGGAATGAGATATGCTAAAGGGTCTGAAGACTATCTCGCCAATCTGGAAGGAATGCACGAGATGGAAGAAGATATCCCGATGACCCGGTTTGAACGCGCTCGCCTGCGCAGTTGGGTAAAGGATGGACACGACATTGAATCCAATCCCTGGGATTATCTGAATTCTGATTCGTCGCCTATGAATTATCTCAAGGCGTTGAGAATTCGCTACGGTGTTTCCCATGACCCCTGGGATTCCTGGGAATTCGAAGTTCCCTGGAAGTGGGATCTCTCCGGTCGATTCCTCATTGAAAACGACGCTTTGACCAAATAAACGATATCTGATCTGATTCCGAGATGCAGCGCAGTACAACTTATTTCAGCGGGCGGAATTTACTTTGAAAAGCATTCCTTTTCAGGTTTCACTCGCTTGTTTGCTGTACCCTTCTTTCGCCTGCTGCGGCATGATTATATCCGTTTTGGACACTCTTTTCCACCTGAAATACCATCTCTGATGCTTGTGTATCGCCTCCATTACCTTGATTTTTATGGCGTCAGCAACTTCCGGAACTTACTGACGCAAAACCGGAACTTACCTTGAAAAGTGACCTTTCGGAAATTTTTTTCTCCGGCTGCGGCCCGTTTCTTTCCGCGCGGGTCATCCGGCAGGCGGGCGTGCTTTTTACGGACCCCGTTATTCCGTATTCGGGCAGCCGGCGGAAACCGGTCAGGCCATGATCTCCGGAATGAACTTCTGAAGCCCTTCCTGCCAGAATTTCATGTCGTGATTTCCGGCCCATTCCAGATAGGTGTGCGGAACAAGGTTTTCATCCAGGAAACGGTGCATTTCACGGTTGGTCTCAAGCAGGAAATCCTCGGTTCCGCAGGCCATATAAATGTCCGGCATCGGGACTGAGCCGCCGCCCGCGAGGATCTTCCGGACCAGCGTTTCGGGCGCGTTTTCACTTTCCATCAGCTTTTCCGGCTCCCCGAAGCATTCCCGGTAGTAGTCGTAATTCGCGATCCCGTTTCCGACGCCCGGTTTCATCCCGGCGACTTCGCGCTCGATCAGAGCGGAGCTGAGGCAGACCGCCTTTCCAAAGACCTCCGGGTAGGCGAGCGCCGTGTGCAGCGATCCGAAACCGCCCATGCTGAGTCCGCAGAGGAAGGTGCTTTCCCGGTGCTTCGCCAGGCCGAAGGTGTTCCGGACGAAGACGACCAGCTCCTCCCCGAGAAAGGACTGGAACGCGTGACCCGAGGACAGCCCGTTGAGCCAGAAGGAGTTTTCCCCTGTCGGACAGATGACGGCAAAGTGATATTTTTCGATCAGTTCATCCGGGATCCAGCAGTCTCCCTTCCCGCTGTAGCCGTGGAGCAGAAAGACCGTTTTCATTTCTTTTCCGGGATGCGGATCCGGTTGATCCGTCGGAAGGACCGCCTTGAAGGAAGTGTGCCGGTTCAGGCACCGGGAATACATTTCAATATTCAGAAAAGCCATCGGGGATCATCCTTTCATGATATGTCCGGACAGAACGGCGTCCGGCCGGACAACGGAGCCCGGACTGCCGCGGCCGGACCCGGTATTCCCGGCCGGTCCGGGTATTATTGTATAAAACAGACGGATCCGATGTCAATGACAGCAGACGGATCCCCTGCCGTGATATCGCCCGGAATCTGCACTTGACAGGCATTGTGCAGTTTTTTACAATAATGAAGCAGAATGTGAAAAGCGGGGTGCGGTATGCTTTCTGAATTTGAGATCAACCGGATCTATATGGAATATCAGCCAAAGATCGAAAAATACCTGCTGTATAAAACCAATAACCGGATCCTCGCGGAGGATCTGTGTTCCGAAGTGTTCCTGAAGCTGGTCAAAAAAGCGGACACTTTCGACGAGAGCAAGGCGTCTGTTTCGACGTGGGTCTATACGATCGCACGAAACACGCTGTTCGATTATTTCAGGACCCGTCACGTGTCCGAGGAACTGGACGAGACGATTTCCGACGGAAGCGATATCGAGGCGGATGTCTGCAACAGCGAAACGCTGGAGGAACTGGCCCAGGCGCTGCAATCCCTTGACGAGCGGGAACGGGACATGATCGTGCTGCAGTATTACGGACATCATACGCTGAAGGAAATTGCCGAACGGATGGGGATCTCCTACAGCTACGCGAAGATCCTGCATAAAAAAGCGCTGGATCAGCTGAAGACGCTCTTGGGATGAACCGCGTGAAAACCGTCCGGGATGGTCCCTTTTGTCCGGCGGCCTGTATAAGCAGATGAACATAACCCGAAGGAGGCTGTTATAAGATGGAAAAGAAACTGGATCAGCTGTTTGAATATCAGCGCTTTGAAGGAAACAAAACATTGGAAGCCATGCTTTTCGCGGCGGAAAACCGCTACCCGGTCCAGCTGTCCGACGAGGATCTGGATTTTGTCAACGCGGCGGGTGACCTGCCCCGGATGAAGCAGGAAAAGAGGGAGAAAAGGCTGGAAGAATAAATCATCTCCTGCGGAATGCGATCCCGGCGCCCGGAAGGGCGCTGTTTTTTCGCTGTTGCGAAAAGAAGGAACGGGGATTACAATATCGCTATCATGAATGATTCGGGAGCGATGGACATGAGCGGGAAGAAAACAGTCTGGGTCACCGGGGCGTCCAGCGGACTTGGATACCATACCGCGAAAGCACTGGCTGAAGCCGGATGGAGAGTGATCGGCGGAGCACGCAGCTTTGAAAACGGCGGGGAGAAAGACGGGATCCTGTGCCTGAAGCTGGATGTGACCGATGAGGAAAGCGTGAAAAGCTTCTGTGAGAATGCCCTGAAGATCAGCGATCATGTCGACGCGCTGGTCCAGTGCGCGGGGATGCTGGTGCTGGGTTCCTGCGAGGAAACCTCCGCGGAGGAATTCCGCCGGATCATCGATACGAACTATCTCGGCATGATCCGGATGAACCGGAGCGTTCTGCCGGTCATGCGCGCTCAGGGCGGCGGCCGGATCGTGATGTATTCCTCCATCAACGGCCTGCTCGGGATCCCTTTCCAGAGCGCGTATACCGCCAGCAAGCACGCGATCGAAGGATATGCCGAATGCCTCCAGATGGAAGTGAAACCCTTCGGGATCGAAGTCATGCTGGTCGAACCCGGCGACCATCGCGGAGGGAGCGATAAATACCGCCTGCACGCGGCGGCCATGTCTTCCGATTCCCCTTATGCGAAGGAATACGAAAGCGGAATCGCGGCGATTCACCGGGACGAGTCCGGCGGATCCGACCCGGACCGGTTGGGGCGGATCGTCGCAAAGAATCTGGCGAAAAAGCGCCTGCCCTACCGGAAGTGTATTGCCAGTCCGGACCAGCATCTGGCCGTCTGGATCCACAAACTGCTTCCGGCCCGGCTGAACGCGAAGATCCTGCGGGATTATTATATCAGGAAGTGAGGACTGACTGTGTCTGTGATTTATGAAAGCGCCGAGGCGCTGATCGGAAATACTCCGCTGCTGGAGCTGAAGCATCTCGAGGCGGAAGCGGGACTGAAAGCACGGATCCTGGCGAAGCTGGAATATCTGAATCCTGCCGGATCCGCCAAGGACCGGGTGGGCCGCGCGCTGATCGACGACGCGGAAAAGCGCGGCCTTCTTCAAAAGGGAGGGACCGTGATCGAGCCGACCTCCGGGAACACCGGGATCGGTCTGGCGATGGTCGCGGCGCTCCGCGGCTACCGTGCGGTGATCGTCATGCCGGACACCATGAGCGAAGAACGCCGGAAAACCCTGAAGGCTTACGGCGCGGAGCTTGTGCTTTCCGACGGGAGCCTGGGCATGAGCGGCGCGATCGCTCTGGCGGAGGAGATTCAGAAAAAAACGCCCGGCAGCTTTATCGCGGGGCAGTTTGAGAATCCGGCCAACGCGGCGGCGCATTATGAAACGACCGGTCCCGAGATCTTCCGGGATACGGACGGAAACGTGGACTGGCTGGTGGCCGGGGTCGGTACGGGCGGAACGCTCACCGGAACGGGCCGCTTCCTGAAGGAGCAGATCCCGGGGTTGCGGATCGCGGCGGTTGAGCCGGCCGGTTCAGCCGTTCTGTCCGGAGGACAGGCCGGGAAACACGATCTGCAGGGGATCGGCGCCGGGTTTGTGCCCGGTGTGCTGGACCGTTCCCTGATCGATGAGATCCTGACGGTGACCGATGAGGAAGCCTATGAGACGGGGCGGAAACTCGCGGCCCGGGAGGGGATCCTGGTCGGGATCACCAGCGGGGCCGCCGTTGCGGCGGCTGTCCGGCTGGCACGCCGGGAGGAAAATCACGGAAAGACGTTTGCCGTGATCCTGCCGGATACCGGCGTCCGATATCTTTCGACCCGGATGTTTGAAGAATAACGGAGGAAACAGCATTGAAACGGATCACAGCCATCCTGCTTCTGCTCTGCCTGGTATGGATGTCCGGCGCGGCCGGAGCGGAAGCGCCGGATGAAGAGATCAATCTGGACGAAACGGAGACGGGCATTTCCGGGGCGGCGCCTGAGACGGTGGAAGATCCGGATAACGGCGTCTGGAAATACATTTCCGATTCCCTGAAGATCACGGTCACCCGGTTTACGGAGGAAGTTCAGGTCAAAGGCGGTACACGCATCCGCGAGTACTGCGTCGCGGACATCGCCGCCTCCCCGGAGGAGCCGCTGAGCGTTGTGATGACGGAGCCGACCGGGAAGAAGCCGGCGGGATACAAACTGGCCAGTCCGGAACTGATCGAGCAGAAGACCAATCCGGTCTTCGCGCTTTCCGACGATATGTACGGGCTCCGGATCCGCCAGTACAAGTATCAGGGCGTGGTCATCCGCAACGGCGAGGTCATGGCCACCAAGACCCGCAACAGCGCCAAATCCAGGCCGTGGCCGAATCTGGACACGCTGGCCCTTTACGGGGACGGAAGCATGAAGTGTTTCATTTGCGACGCGCTGACCGCGGAGGAGTATCTGGCGCAGGGCGCGGTTCAGGTGTTCGCCTTCGGGCCGGTCCTCCTGACGGACGGGGAGATCCCGGCGCAGATCCTGGATCCGAAGTATTACCCCTACAGCGAACCGCGGGTCGCGATCGGGATGGTGGAACCTTACCACTATGTCGCGATCGCCGTGCGGGGACGGCCGACTCCTAAATATATCGGATGCCATCTGGACTGGCTGGCGGAGAAAATGCAGGAGTACGGATGTACGGAAGCATTGAATCTGGACGGCGGCGAGACCGCCACGATGATGTTCATGGGAAAGGTCATCCTTTCCGGCGGAAATAAACTCCGGTCCCAGGGCAGCCTGATCACCTTCGGGAGCAGATAAAAAAAGCGGTACCTTCCCCGGCGCGGGGGAACGGTACCGCTTTTTTGAATCCGTTACTGTTGCGGGATATATACGCACAGCCCGCCGTCGGGCGCTCTGTCGGCGGTGTAGGTCCAGGAGGTGGAGCCGTCCCGGAACGTCTGCTCATAGCGGTCCGTATCCGGGTACAGGGAGTACAGCGGCTTTCCCGTGGGGCTGAGCGGCCTGGACGTGCCCGGATCTTCCCACAGTAGATTTCCGCCGGTGATGTAGACCCGCGTCTGTTCGTTCCCCAGAAGCATGGCGTCCGCCGAAGCGACGCTGCCGTAGCAGGTTCCGCTTTTGATATATACATTTCCCATGCCGGTGAGGCTTCCGAAGCCGACGCAGCGGGTCCCTTCCCCGTGAATACGGACAAACGTATTCCGGGAGGTGAACTCTGTTTCTCCGCTGAGCGTTCCCAGACAGGTCCCGATGTCGCAGTGGACCGTGGAGGTTACGGACCCGCCGCTGAATTTGATCTCGCTTGTGCCGGCCATGGAGCCGATGCCGACGGAACGCTCGCCGTCGGTGATCAGATTCAGGCTTCCGATGGAATGGATGACCGCGTGACCGGTCAGGGAACCGATGGAGACAGCGTCATTCCCCTGGATCTGTGTGGTCAGGGAAGCGTTCCCGATATCGATCGCGGCTTCGCCGCCTGTGCTGCCGATACAGATGACGTTGATCCCTCTGGCCAGGAATTTGTAGGATCCGTTCAGGAAGCGGATGCCCTGGCCTTCCCCGCGGCCGCCGCCGATCCCGACGACTTTGTCGCCCGTGGAATTCATGGTGATGGAGCCGTCCAGATCCAGGATGATCGTCCCGTACGGGTTGTTATAATTCGCGCCGATCCCGACGGCGTAATTCCGGTTGTTGTTGATAAACAGATCCCCGTCGCCTTTGATCGTCAGCGTGGAGGAGGGAGGAACCAGGATCCCTTCTTTATTCAGGGTGGTCTTTCCGCGGATGACCAGAGTCACGTTGCTGTTCCTGCCCAGCTGAACGGTTGTTTCCGTGGCGCCCTTGATGTTGACGTTGTCCAGGATCAGGGTGGAATCCGTGTTGTCCGGGAAGCGGATGACCATGTCGACGGTGTGGCTCATTTCGCCGATGAGGGTGACGGTCCCTCCCTGAATGTTGATGAAGGAATACTTCTGGAGCGCCAGCTCAAACAGGTTCAGGGTATCCCCGTCGTGCGCGGTACAGATCAGCATGGCGCTGTCATATTTGGACAGGCGGACATTTTCTTCGATGATCTCGCTGCGGACTTTTTCACTGAGGACAGGGATCGGGTTTTCCGAAGGACGGGCTGTATAGAAGCCCTGGATCAGATCGATCCCGTACTCGATGACGGTCCGGAGCTCCGCCGAGGTTTCGACGCCTTCGGCCAGTGCCTTGATATTGTTCTGGTGCGCGAAGGATATGGTATTCTTGACGAACATCTGTTTGTTCGGATCGCTCTCAATGCCGGAAATCAGATACCGGTCGATCTTGATCACCTGCGGGGAATACCGCAGCAGGTTCACGATATTGCTGTGACCTGTGCCGTAGTCGTCAATGGCAATCTGGGCCTGCCGCCCCGGTTTGGCGAGCTGTTTGATCCGGCTCAGCTCGTAATCCGAAATGGAATCCTGCTCCGTCAGCTCAAAGACGAAACAGTCCAGATAATCTTCGAAACGGCGGATCAGGGTGTCGCAGTCCTTCTGATTCAGGAAGTATCCGGGAATGGTGTTGATGAACAGCTTGCTGCCGCGGAAATTCTGATAGTTCCGGGTGTATTTCTCCATGATGCCGAACAGGGTTTCGCGTTCGACATCATACAGCCGGTTGTTGCTCTGGGCTACGGAAAGGACCTGGACCGGGCTCATCCCGATCAGATCATCGGTTCTCATCAGGGCTTCATACGCGTAGATCGATCCTGTTTTCGCGTCGACGATGGGCTGGAATACAAACTTGAGGAGATTCTTTTCCATCATCAGGCTGAACGCGTTGTACAGGTTTTCCTCCGCGGTGTCCTGACTTTCCGGCTCCAGATTCCCGGAACGCAGCCGGTTCAGATAGCTTTCGCCCAGCGCGACGCGGATCATGTTTTCGGGGGAAGCCTCCGACCATCCGCTGTCCAGTACGGTGCTGCCGCTGTTGAGTTCGACGGTATACGGTTTTCCGGAGATCCTGTTGTATTCCCGGAGCAGCCCCGTCAGCTTGCTGTCGCAGGACCGGAGCGCCGCGTCCGCCAGTGCGCGGTCTTCCGCCGCCATGAATACGGCCAGCTGATCCTCGTTGATCCGGGCCAGCAGCAGCGATTCAGAAAACGCGGAACGCATCAGTCCGATGATCTTTCCGAGAACGGCTTCCGCTTCGCCGATCCCGTAATTTTCGCTGATGCTGAGATAGCGGTTCACCGTATAGACGGACAGGGCAAGCGCCGATTCGCGGTTCTTTTCCTCTCCGGCATATTGCGCGAACCAGCGGGAAGCGCCCCGGAGATTGTACAGCGAGGTCATCGGATCGACATATACGCTGTTCTCGATATTGGTCAGCAGGCGTTTTTCACGGACGCGTCCGACAAGAATGTTGAAAAGCATGTTCAGCACGTCGGCGGTCCGCTTGATCAGCTGAACGTTCTCGTCGATCCGGTCGGTCCGGACCGTGTAATAACCGTATACCGACCGATCCGCGTAGATGCCTGTTACCAGATACAGTCCGGGATCGGCCAGAATCATTTCCGGGATCATCGCCGCCGGCGGAAGGATCTGATAGGGAAGCCTGTCCGGCGAGGCGTTTCCGGAAACAATGGCGATCATCTGGGAATCCGGAGGATTGTCTCCGGATTCCTGATCCTGTGAAGGACCCAGAATATTCCGGTTCAGGCAGACGGCGGAAGAGGGAAGAAGACAACCGGACAATTCGGAAAAGATCGCGTTGATGTCAGTCAGCCGGAGGACCTTTTCGATATCCTCGTGCAGCTGATTTTCGTGGGAGACCAGCAGCTCGTTCTGGCGGAAGAGCATATACAGATTGTAGGGGGCGGGAGATTTGCAGTCGCATCCGCAGGATCTGGCATAGCGGGGAAGATAGGTATGATGCAGGATCGGTTCGACTTCCTCCCCGGAGAAGATCCGGATCAGCGTTTCCGCGGCCAGCCGCGCGAGCCCTTCCGGATCGGCGTCCAGCGTTGCCAGACGGGGATCCTGAATATCCGCGATGGGCAGGCAGTCGAAACCTGTGACGATCACATCCTCCGGAACACGGTATCCGTGATCCGTCAGGGTATCGCAAACCGCCACGGCCATGGTATCGTTCGCGCAGAAGATCGCGTCCGGGATCTTCCGGCGGGTGCGGATCAGTTCTTCGGTGATGATCCTGGCATGATCGGACCAGTAGTATCCGTAAGCCACATTGTTTTCGCTGAAGGACAGACCGTTTTCCTCCAATGCCTCCCTGTAGCACTGGAGACGGAGCGCGGAGTTGTCCTCGTCGTGGAAGCCGTTGATGAAGAAAGTATCTTTCGCCCCGTGGACCCGGATCATATGGTTCAGCAGTTCCTTGTAGGACTGATAATATTCGTTGATGATGGAGACGCAGTTGTTCCAGATGCCTCCGATGGAGAGAACGGGCAGGCCGTGTTCCCCGGCCTGCTGAATGACCGAGGAGAGCGTTTTCCGGTCCGAAAAATAATCGGACAGAACGATCAGCGCCGCCAGCGCGTCATAATTGATCAGGGAAAAGAACTGATCCTCCCCGCCGGCAGAAGGCCCGTCCGTGCCGGGATCCCGGACCCCGTTGAAAACGATCAGGCTGTACCCTTTTTCCGAAAAGAAACGGTACAGATGTTTCAGAAGGCCGATATTGAGCTGGGAATGGACCTGTGTCAGGCATACGCCGATCAGCTTTTCTTTCACGCGGGTTTCCTCCATCGGAATTTTCCGTGTTCCGTCCACCGGGCAGCGTGTCGCCGGATTATGCGGCATAAGGGGATAAAAACACACCTGCCGGGATCAGATAAGGTTTTTTTCTGCCGGTATTATATCATAAACAGAATATCCGGCGCAAGATGCCTTGCGATTTCGGCCGGATTCGGATATACTGCACTTTGCTGCAAAGCGGTGAGTTCGAAACCTTCCTCACCTAAAACAAAACTAAAGGACGCGAAGATCAGATGAAACGGAACCGGATCAACGGATTGACCATCGGCGGAATGACAGCCGCGCTGTATGTTGTTCTGACTTTTCTTTCGGGCGCGCTGGGGCTGGCTTCCGGGCCTGTCCAGGTCCGCCTTTCGGAGGCGCTGTGCCTGCTGCCGTGCCTGACGCCCGCGGCTGTTCCGGGGCTCGGGGTGGGCTGCCTTCTGGCCAATCTTCTGACCGGATGCGCCGGTCCGGACATCGTTTTCGGCACGGTGGCGACCGTGCTCGGCGCGGCGGGGACGCGTCTCCTCCGGGGGAAACCGCGTCTGGCCTGGATTCCGCCCGTTCTGTGCAACACCCTGATCATCCCGTTTGTTCTGAGGGCGGCCTACGGGGTCGGGACCGCCTGGCCTTTGCTGGCGCTGAGCATATTTGCCGGAGAAACGGTCAGCTGCTGCGTCCTTGGCCTGTGCCTGCTGCCCTTTGAGAAACGGGCGCTGGAGCGGATGAAATAAAAATACGGCAGACCTGAAAGAAAAAGCCGTGCGTCTGATCGCACGGCTTTTGATCTGTCAAATCAGTCCTGCCACATCGGCAGCGGATACAGTCCGTTTTCCGCCAGGTCGCGCAGCGCCTGTCTGACCTGAGGCTTGTCCTCCTGATAGGTGACGCCCCACCAGCGGTCTTCGCTGCCGAGGACCCGGACGGTCGCCTTCTCTTCGTCCAGCAGTTCGTTGACCGCGAACGGAAGGAAGAATTCCGCCTTGAGGGGGTTCGCCTTCAGACCGGTTTCCAGGAAACGGGGGAAGCGGGCCTCGAGCTCCGTCAGCAGGGAGGGGGTGAAGCCCCACATGTTCATGGATACGGGCGAATCGGGGGAGAGCAGGGTATAGGTTTTGCCGTCCTCCGTATACAGGGGACCGTCGCAGGAGGCAATGATGTGCGTCCGCTCGTTGATGGTTTTCAGATATCCGTTCTCATCCGTTTCGCAGACGCCGCGGGCTACATATCCGTTTTCGGTCAGCGTGTTCTTCAGCTGATAGGCGACCATCATGTAGCGGTACTTTTCATCGTCCGCCGCGTTTTTGAGCGCTTCGTAGGCGACGCGGAAAGCGTTGGGTCCGTAATAATCGTCCGCGTTGATGACGGCGAACGGCGCGTCGATCAGATCCTTGCAGCACAGGACCGCGTGGCCGGTGCCGAACGGCTTGACCCGCCCTTCCGGGACGGAATAGCCGTCAGGCAGGCGATCCAGCTCCTGAAAAGCGTAGCGGACTTCCATAAACCGGCTGAGCCGGTCTCCGACCAGGCGGCGGAAATCGTCTTCAATCTGATGCTTGATCAGAAAGATCACGCGTTTGAATCCCGCGCGGCGCGCGTCGAACACACTGTAGTCGAGGATGACTTCGCCGTCGGGCCCGACAGCGTCCATCTGTTTGAGTCCGCCGTAGCGGCTGCCCATTCCGGCAGCCATGATCAGCAGGATCGGCTCTTTATTCATGGCGGTTTACCTCCGAAAAATGTCGGTCGTTATTTGTGATACAGCTTATGGGTCTGGTATGCGGGATCGCAGGTCAGCGTCAGTCCCAGGCGGCGGAAGGTGTTGTCGTCCACGGCCGGAAGGATCACGGTCGAGTGGGCTTCGCAGTCCTTCAGCAGCGGGAGCATGCTCAGTGCCCTGGCGGCGACGGGATCCGAGGCGGCGGAAACGGACAGGGCCACGAGCACCTCGTCGGAATGCAGGCGGGGATTGTGATTTCCGAGGTACTTGCATTTCAGATCCTGCACAGGACCGATGACTTCCGGGGAGATCAGATGTTTTCTCTTCGCGATCCCGCCGAGCTTTTTGAGCGCGTTCAGGATCACGGCGGCGGAGGGACCGAGCAGGTCGGTCGTCTTGCCGGTGATGACTTCGCCGGAAGGGAGCTCGATGGCGAGCGCGGGCTGGCCCGTCTCTTCCGCGCGCTTCCGCGCGGCGCCGATCACAGGACGGATGGATTCATCGATATTCAGCTGCTTCATCAGCAGACGGATCTTCTCGGCTTCCTCTTTTTTCGCGTGCCCCTGCAGGAACGCGCAGCGGGCCGCGTAATAGCGGCGGATGATCTCGCGGGTCGCGGCCTCGCGGCAGGCGTTGTCGTCCACGATGCACTGGCCCACCATGTTCACGCCCATGTCCGTCGGGCTCCGGTAGGGGGATTCTCCCCATACATGTTCAAACAGGGCGTTGAGAACGGGGAAGATCTCGATATCGCGATTGTAGTTGACGGTGGTCGTTCCGTAGGCTTCGAGATGGAACGGATCGATCATGTTGACGTCGCTCAGGTCGGCGGTTGCGGCCTCATAGGCGACGTTCACCGGGTGCTTCAGCGGCAGGTTCCAGATGGGGAAGGTTTCAAACTTGGCGTAGCCGGCTTTGATCCCGCGGCAGTTTTCCTGATACAGCTGGCTCAGGCAGGTGGCCATCTTGCCGCTGCCGGGGCCGGGGGCCGTTACCAGGACCAGCGGCCGGGTCGTCTCGATATACTCGTTGCGGCCGAAACCGTCTTCACTGACGATGTGGTCGACATCGGTCGGGTATCCCTCGATCGTGAAATGCCGGTAGGTGCGGATCCCGAGATCGTTCAGGCGCTGCTCGAAGGCGACGGCCGCGGGCTGGGAGGCGTACCGGGTCAGCACGACGGACCCGACATACAGCCCGATCCCGCGGAAGGCGTCGATCAGCCGGAGCGTATCCGCGTCGTAGGTGATGCCGAGATCGCCGCGGACCTTGCTCGTTTCGATATCGTCGGCATTGAGAACGATGAGCACCTCTTCGCGGTCTTTCAGCTGGAGCAGCATCTGCATTTTGCTGTCCGGCCGGAAACCGGGCAGCACGCGGCTGGCGTGGAAGTCGTCAAAAAGCTTTCCGCCCAGCTCGAGATAGAGCTTTCCGCCGAATTTTTCGATCCTTTCGAGAATATGTTCGGATTGCATCCGGGTATATTTGTCATGATCAAAGCCGATCTTCATAAGAGAGCCTCTCCTTCTCCGAGTTAACAAACAGAATTATTCTATTCTTCCCGGGGATCAGGGTCAAGGCTTTTTGGTATCAATTATGTATCCGTTTCGCGGGCTAACTGAAAAGCGGATTGTAAGGCCGGCCGAACCGACCCCTGCGGCGGCGGAACGGTTCGGATCAGGCTGGAAAGAAATGTGAAAAAATGGCAGCGGATATACGAAAAATTTAATACAAACTATCGACTGTCAGCATATATATGTTAGTATTAACAAAGTATACGGTCCGCATTGTTATCGGGAATGAAGATCATAAACTTCACGGATTCATGTGAAGATCATCTGACTGCTTTGAAAATACAACTCTGCATAGTTCGGGAGGTACATGATGAAAAAGAAACTTTTTGCGGCAGGGATTTTTGTAGCGCTGATCTGTCTGGCGGTTGGGATCGCTGCGGCAGATTCATATACGGTAACAGAGGGAAATCTGACGTATACCGTGGATCCATCTTCCGGGGTTGCATCTGTTATACAATGTGATGATAACGTGACTATCACGGTTCAGAGTAAAGATAAAGGTTATAAGGGTACATTCAAGGTCAAGGTTAAATAATTCATGCAGTCCCCGGCGGGAGCGATCCCGCCGGGGACTTTTCGGCGGAAGAAAAACTTGCATTCCGCCCCAAAAGAAGGTATACTGTTTCTTGCCGCGTATGCGATGACGGTCGGGTCCTGTGCGATTCGCCGATGTGAACCCTGTCAGGTCCTGACGGAAGCAGCAGTAAGCGTTTGACGGATGTGCTGCAGGGTTGCCCGGTCTGAGCATGGGCGGTTTTTTTTGTGTTCAGAAGGTTGTGGGTTGATGACCCGAAGTGTATACTGTGTACATCATCAAGAAAGTGGAGGAAATCCGGAATGGAACTGGATGTCATCCGGGCGGCTGATCCCGAGGTAACCGAAGCGATTGAACTTGAGCTGAACCGTCAGAGGACCCATATCGAGCTGATCGCCAGCGAGAATTTCGTTTCTCCCGCGGTCATGGCGGCGATGGGCACCTGCCTGACGAACAAATACGCCGAAGGTTATCCGGCTCACCGGTATTACGGCGGCTGCGAATATGTCGATATCATCGAGAATCTCGCGCGCGACCGGGCCTGCAAACTGTTCGGCGCGGAGCATGCCAATGTTCAGCCTCACAGCGGCGCCCAGGCCAATACGGCCGTTTATTTCGCCATGCTGAAGCCCGGCGATACGGTCATGGGCATGAACCTGAGCCACGGCGGACATCTGACGCACGGCAGCCCCGTCAACCTGAGCGGATCCTATTTCAATTTCGTTCCCTATGGCGTCAGCGCGGAGACCGAGACGATCGATTATGAAGACGTCCGCCGGATCGCGCTCGAGTGCCAGCCGAAGCTGATCGTCGCCGGCGCTTCCGCCTATCCCCGGGTCATCGCGTTTGATAAGCTGCGCGAGATCGCGGACGAGGTCGGCGCCATGCTGATGGTCGACATGGCCCATATCGCGGGCCTGGTGGCGGCCGGCGAGCATCCCAGCCCCGTTCCCTATGCCGACTTTGTTACGACGACGACCCATAAGACGCTGCGCGGTCCCCGCGGCGGCATGATCCTGTGCCGCGAACAGTACGCGAAGGCCATTGACAAGGCGATCTTCCCCGGAACGCAGGGCGGTCCGCTGGAGCATATCATCGCCGCCAAGGCCGTATGCTTCGGCGAAGCGCTGACCGACGGGTTCAAGGCTTATCAGCATCAGATCATCCTGAACGCGAAGGCGATGGAAAACGCTTTCCGCGCGGAAGGCGTCCGGATGGTCTCCGGCGGAACGGACAACCATCTGCTGCTGCTCGACTTCACCGGGACGGAAATGACCGGCAAGATGATGGAAACGCTGCTTGAGGACGCGAATATCACCGTCAATAAGAACACGGTCCCCAACGAAACCCGCAGCCCCTTCGTGACCAGCGGGATCCGCGTCGGGACCCCCGCGGCGACGAGCCGCGGCCTGAAGGAAGCCGAAATGGCCAAAGTCGCTTCCTGGATCGCGAAGATCCTGCGCGAAGGCGAAGCCGCCGTTCCGGAAGTCCGGATGCAGGTCGAGGATCTGATGAGCCATTTCCCGCTGTACGTGTAATGTGATCCGGAATACGGGGTGAGACGCGAGTCTCACCCTTCCTTTATGCGGCGAAAAGACGGCAAAAACCCGCTGAAAATGTTCCCGACAACAAAAAAACAAATCGGGATGGATTTTTCTGCCTGTTTGTGATATACTTTACGGGTCAATGAGTTGAATATGTTTTTTGACGGGACTGTGATGACGGTCGGCAGTCCTGTTGTGTGTATTTTGTTCGAAAGGAGACCGCAGAGAAATGAAAGAGAACCAACCGGCAGAAGTGACCAAATTGCGGATCGTGTCTTTGGGCGGCGTCGATGAGATCGGCAAGAACATGACCGTGTTCGAATACGGGGATGATATCATCGTCGTCGATTGCGGCAGCATCTTCCCCAAAGAGGATATGCTCGGTGTCGATCTCGTCATTCCTGATATCAGCTATCTCATGGATAAACGCGACAGGATCCGCGGATATCTGTTCACCCACGGCCACGAGGATCATATCGGAGCGACGCCGTATATTCTGAAGCAGGCGCCGTCCCATGTATACGGGACGAAGCTGACCCTGGCTCTGGTCGACCTGAAGCTGAAGGAATACCGGCTCGACAATATTCCCATGCATGTGATCAAGCCGCGGGATACGGTCCAGCTCGGCGCGTTCACCTGCCAGTTCATTCATGTGAGCCATTCCATTGCCGGCGCCTGCGCGATCGCGATCACCTGCCCGGCCGGAACGGTGATCGTCAGCGGCGACTTCAAGGTCGACTACACGCCGATCGACGGCCAGGTCACCGACCTGCAGACGCTGGCCCGCTACGGCGAGCAGGGCGTCATGGCGCTCCTCTGCGAATCGACCAACGTCGAACGTTCCGGATATACGATGAGCGAACTGAAAGTCGGGGAGACGTTCGACAAGATGTTCGCGCAGGCCGGAGGCCGTGTGATCGTGGCCATGTTCGCCAGCAACATCCACCGGATGCAGATGATCATCAACAGCGCGATCGGCTGCGGACGCCGGATCTGCTTTATCGGACGGAGCATGGTCAACGTCAGCCGCGTCGCGATGGGCATCGGCGAACTGGTGATCCCCGACGGATGGCTGATCGACATGGACGTGCTGGATGAATATCCGGATAACGAGATCCTTGTGATGACGACCGGCAGCCAGGGCGAGCCCATGGCGGGCCTGACCCGGATGGCCTACGCCGAACACCGCAAGCTCCAGATCCGCCAGAGCGACATGGTCATCATCTCCGCGACGCCGATCCCGGGAAATGAAAAGTTCATCTCCCGCGTGATCAATCAGCTGTACAGGCTCGGCGCGCAGGTGGTCTACAGCGCCATGGCGGAGGTCCACGTGTCCGGACACGCCTGCCAGGAGGAGCTGAAACTGATGCACGCGCTCGTGCGGCCGAAGTATTTCATTCCGGTCCACGGCGAATACAGGATGCTGTGGCAGCATGCCGTTCTGGCCGAGTCCATGGGCGTCGAACCCCAGAATATCGTGATCCCCGAGATGGGTCAGGTTATCGAGATGACCGAGGATACGCTGGCGCTGGGCGAACAGGTGCCGACCGGCGGGATCCTGGTCGACGGGCTTGGCGTCGGGGACGTCGGGAACGTTGTCCTGCGCGACCGGAAGCATCTGAGCCAGGACGGACTGCTGATCGTCGTCATGGCGATCGACCGGGACGAGGAGAAGCTCGTCAGCGGTCCGGATATCGTCAGCCGCGGCTTCATCTATGTCAAGGAGAACGAAGTCATCATTGACAACACGCAGGAGCTGGTCCGGGAGATCCTCGCGGAGAACAGCCTGGCCGGGGAAAACTGGCCGGATCTGAAGAATCTGATCAAGGACGAGGTCCACCGCTACATTTTCGAGAAGATCAAGCGGAATCCCATGATCCTGCCCATCATTCTTGATGTTTGATCCGAAAACAGATATAATGCGGGGAGAAAGGAACAAACCTTTCTCCCTTTTCGTTTTTATCAGAGAAAGGAGCCGCAAGGATGGAATACTCTTCTGCGCATCAGATGGCGGCGGACATCCGCGCCAGCGAGGAATACAAAACCTATCACGGATTGAAGGAAACCGTCATGGCGGATGACACCGTCGCGGCTTTGATCAAAGAATACCGGAAGCTGCAGGTCAGCCTGCAAATGGCGGCCATGTCCGGCCGCTCCGCGGATCCGGACGATATGCAGCGGTTCAACGGGATCACGGCGCTGCTGTTTTCCAAGCCGGAGGTCAGCGCCTTCCTGCTGGCCGAAATGCAGCTTCAGCAGGCGATGGCGGATATCTTCCGCATTGTGACGGAGGCGGCGGATCTGGAGATGCCGCTGCCGGGAGTTGAGGGATAAACATTGGATAAGCAGGAGAAAGAATATACCTACCGGTCCCTGCGGGAGGAACGGAAGTATGAAATGAAACTGTCCAGCGGCTTCTGGGCCGTTCTGCGCCCTGTGCTGATCGCGCTGACCGTGCTGGTCGTCGTGTGCGGCGTGCTGCTGACCGCGTGGAACAAGATCTACGAGACGTATCTGGCCCCCGTGAGCGCGGAGCCGGTGGAGGAGATCCTGTTCGAGATCGCCAGCGGCGACAGCCTGACGCGGGTGTCGAACCGGCTGGAGGCGTCCGGGCTGATCCGGAACCGCACGGTGTTCAAGTATTACTGCGACTTTGCCGGCATGGGCCAGAAGATCCAGATCGGGACCTATCAGCTGAATCCGGCCATGACGATGTCCGAGATTGCCGACCGGCTGACGACCGGCGACGGGAATCCGCTGGTGCGGAACATCACCCTAATCCCCGGTGAATCCGTGGAGGATTTCGCCGCGAAACTGGCCGCCGGCGGCGTGATCGGAGATCAGAACGCCTTTCTGGAAAAGTGCCGCACCGGGGAGCTGTTCAAGGATTACTACTACATCGCGGATGTGCTGAGCACACCCGGCGCCGCCCGCCGCAAGTACGTGCTGGAAGGATATCTGGCGCCGAACACCTATGAAGTCTACACGACCGCCTCCGACGAGGAGATCATCCGGAAGCTGCTCAGTCAGGTCGAAGCGGCGTTTCCGGAGGATTACCGGAACCGGGCCGAAGAGCTCGGCATGACGATGGACGAGGTCCTGACGCTGGCCAGCCTGGTGGAAAAAGAAGCGAAAACGGCGGATTTTGAGAAGGTCAGCGCCGTCTTCCACAACCGCCTGAAAAAAGGCATGAAGCTGCAGAGCGACGTGACGGTCCACTATATCACCGGCGTGCCGCGGATGTCGCTGAACGAAAGGGATCTGAACACGGATTCCCCGTACAATACGTATCTCCACACGGGCCTGCCGCTCGGTCCCGTCTGCAATCCCTCCGCCGCGGCTGTCCGCGCGGCGCTGTTCCCGGAGGAGAACTATCTGAATGAGGGATATCTGTATTTCTGCGCCAAAACGCCGGAAAGCGGCGAACTGTACTTTTCAAAGACGCTGGCGGAGCATGAGACCGCGGTGGCCATTTACTCGCCGACATGGAAGCAATATGATGAATCCAGGGGAATCGCCCAATGAGAATACCTGAACTGCTCTGCCCCGCCGGGAACCGGGAAGCGCTGGAGGCTGCTCTGCACTTCGGCGCGGACGCGGTCTACGGCGGTATGAAAAAATACGGACTCCGGGCTTTTGCCGGGAATTTTGACCGGGAGGAGCTGACCGACGCCGTCCGTCTGACCCATCAGGCAAAAAAGAAATTTTACGTGACCATGAACCTTTATCCTTTCGACGATGAGCTGGAAGGGTTCGTTCAGGCCGCGAAGGAAGCCCGTGACGCGGGCGCGGACGCCGTGATCGTATCCGATCCCGGCGCGATCCTGACCCTTCGGGAGGAAGTCCCGGAGCTTCCGGTGCATGTCAGCACCCAGGCGAACACGGTCAACACCCGCACGGTCCGGATGTACCGGGACTGGGGCTGCGAAAGGGTGATCCTGGCCCGGGAGATGAGTCTGGAAAGGATCCGCAGAATGCGCGCGGAGGCTCCGGCGGATATCCGCCTGGAAACCTTTGTTCACGGCGCGAGCTGCATGGCCTATTCGGGAAGATGCCTGCTGTCCGCCTATCTGACGGGCCGGAGCGGGAACCGGGGCGAATGCGCCCAGCCCTGCCGGTGGCAGTATGCCGTGGTGGAGCAGAAACGACCGGGGGAATATATCCCGGTTTCGGAGGATGAAAACGGGACCTATCTTTTTTCCGCGCGGGATCTGTGCCTGATGCCCCTGCTGAAGGAAATGTGCGGCGCGGGGATCGACAGTCTGAAGATCGAGGGCCGGATGAAGTCGGAATACTATGTGGCGGTCGTGACCGGCGCCTACCGCCGGGCGCTGGACCTGCTCCGGGACAGCCCGGAACGGTTTGAAGGCGAGCTCCCGCTCCTGATGCGGGAGCTGGAGGCGGCCAGCCACCGCGACAGCGATACGGGATTCCTGCAGGGCGCCCCGGAGACGCCGGGGGAGGCGGAGGGATTCCATCAGGAAAGGGAATACGTCGCCCGGGTCCTGGAGCCGGACGGCGGGAGCGGAGAAACGCGCCTTTTGCTGAAGAACCGCTTTTTCGCGGGCGATCAGCTGGAGCTGATGACTCCGGAAGGGATCCGCCCGTTCACCGCCGTCCCGTTCATCCGGGAGAAGACCGGGGAAACGCTCGATACGCTCGGGATCGCGGGGGAAGTGATCCGGATGCCGGTGCCGGGCTGCGCGGCGGGGGATATGCTCCGCGGCCCCGTCAGAAATCACCGGCGGTAGGATTGCAGGATTGTTAAAAATATGATAATCTTGTATACAGGAGCGGTTGCGCTCTGAGAGTACAGAACGTTTTTGTGGATGGGGAGTATGTGCATTATGGCCGGATATGTTTCAGACGCGGTCATCCGCCGCTTACCGGGATATTACCGTCACCTGAGGGAGCTCGAAGAGGAGGGCGTGACCCAGATCTCCTCCCAGGGGCTCGGCGAGCGGATGCAGCTGACACCTTCCCAGATCCGTCAGGATATCAACTGCTTTGGCGGATTCGGACGGCAGGGATACGGATATCCCGTCCATGAACTGAAGGAACATCTCGGGGAGATCCTCGGGATCAATAAAGCACACCGGATGGCGATCGTCGGCGCGGGCCGCATCGGCTATGCCGTGGCCAACTATCCGAGCTTTGCCCGGGAGGGCTTCGAAACGGTCGGCATGTTCGACACGGATCCGGAGAAGTTCTGCTCCGACGGTCAGATTCCCGTATATCCGATGGAGGAGCTGGAACAGCGCCTGCCGGAAATGAATATTGACATCGCGGTCCTGGCGCTGCCGGCTGTCAGCGCGCAGGAAACGCTGCAGCGGCTGTACAGTCTCGGGGTCCGGTCCGTCTGGAATTTCGCCCCGCTCGACCTGAAGCATCCGGAGGATATGGTTCTGGTGAACGTTCACCTGAGCGACACGCTGCATATTCTCAGCTATAAAATGGCTCACCGGGAGGATGACCGGGGCTGAGCAGGATCCGGGGGAAAAGCATGGCAAGGCTGAAACGCTACGATCTTTACGAAGGCGACGGAGAGGAGATCCGTGACGACGGACGGGGATATTCCCTGCCCGGGCGGCAGCCTATGGGCCGGGATGAAGGTTTGCGCGAGCGGGACGATTATGACCGGCGCGCGGAGTACGCGGCTTCCCAGCGGAAAAGAAGATATTTCGCGTCGAATGAGGAGGATGACGGGCTGGGCGCTCCGTCCACCCTGTTCGACGATTTTGACCGGTTTACGGATCGTTCTCTGGAGGAAAAAAGGCCGAAATACAGGCGGCCGAAAAAAAAGCAGGGCGGCTGGATCGCGGTATCCGTTTTTTGCGCGCTGATCCTGACGGCTCTGGTTTTGTTTACCCTTCCGCAGCTGACGGGGATCCGCTACCGCTTTCTGCCCAATCTGGCCTTTGTGGACGGAAATCTGATCCGGCTGGACGAAAAGGCCTATGAAGAGTTTTCCCAGAACAAACGGGAGATCTATCAGGACCGGATCTTTGCCGGCGTTTATATCGACGGGATCCATGTGGGCGGCATGACCCGGGAGGAGGCCGTCCGGGCGGTCAACGCCGCGCATGAGGACCGCGGAAGCGAATTCGATATCACGGTGTCCGTGGGGAATATGGACTGGCATGTGACGCCGGACAGAGTCCCGATCACCCGGAACACGGAGGAAACGGTGAACCGGGCCTGGACGCAGGGAAGGAATAACACCGCGGCGATCCGCGGGACGGGAATGACGCCTTTCGCGGAACGGGTGCAGACCGCGTCTTCCATGCGGTCCTATCCGGTGCAGTATACGACGGAGCTGACTTATGACCGGAAAATGCTCCGCGCGCTGACGGATGAGATCGTCGCGTATGTGGACTGCGATCCGGTGAACAGCACGGTCGCGACGTTTGACTTCAACACGAAGACCTTCACCTTTACGGATGACGCGCCCGGGGCCCGGCTGGACCCGGACGACCTGTACGCTCAGGTCGCGGCGCTGCTGGACGCGGAGGACTGGCACGGCGCTCTTCGCGCTGTGCCGGAAAAGGTGCTGGCGGAAGTGACCAGGGCGGAACTGATGAACAGCTTCGGCCTGATCTCGGCCTATACGACGACAACGACCTCCAACAAGAACCGGAACACCAATATCCGCCTGAGCGCGGAGGCGATCAACGGCCTGACGGTGCTGCCCGGGGAGACCTTCTCCTTCAATAAAGCGACGGGGGAGCGGACCGCGGCGAAGGGATATAAGGAAGCCGCTGCGATCTCCGGCGGCCAGAGCAAGGATGAGGTCGGCGGCGGCGTCTGCCAGACCAGCTCCACGCTGTTCAACGCGGTGGCCCGGGCCGATCTTGAGATCGTGACCCGCTATCCGCACGCCTGGCCTTCCAGCTATGTTGAAAAAGGCTTTGACGCGACGGTCAACTGGCCGGGCGTGGATTTTGAATTCAAAAACAATACGGACTGGCCGATCTTCATCCTCGCCGGCTATTCGAACCGGAAGATCACAGTCAACCTTTACGGCATGAGCCTCGGCGCGGATATGAAGATCGATCTGGAAAGCAAAACGGTCCGGGTTCTGGAGCAGCCGTCCGGGGTCAAACGGGTCCAGAACACCTCGCTGCCCGTTGGTACGGAGAAAAAGACCGTCACCGGCCGGAAGGGCTATGTGGTGGAAACCTGGAAGGTCTGGTATCAGGGCGGGAAGGAAGTCCGGCGGGAGCTGCTCTTTACCTCCACCTACAAGGCCTATCAGGAGACGGTCGAGTACAACTGACGGCCGGGATCACCGGATAAATTTGTGATGATCCGCCTTTCGGGCGGATCACGGGCTTGCCAAAGGAAGCAGGAATATGATATAATGCCTTCTGTTGCCGGAGTGGCGGAATGGCAGACGCGGCGGATTCAAAATCCGTTGCCCTTAAAAGCGTGCGGGTTCAAGTCCCACCTCCGGCACATGCAAAAAACCCTGAAGGATCAATGCCTTCAGGGCGTTTTTATACTCTTAAAAATGCCGTTTGACTACAATTTTGACCACAACCAAGTTAGGGGAACGCTGATTTAATCGGCATTTCCAGTAGTAATTCAACCCCCGTTTCGGGTATAATAAAAGTGCCACGAAACAAGTAAACATAAGGGGTTGAGAGCATGAATCTGAAAATGGAAATGGGCGCGAACTCCGACCTCCGAAGCAATATCTTTGTCACGGTCCGGGGCATTCAGAAGCTCAAGACAGCCGTCACGGGCTGTTCGAGCAGCTGGTGCTTTTCCAGGAAAGCACGTAACCGGAATAAACCTTTCCGGACCTACCGCTGTTCCATTTCCTCCAGACAGGCGTCAATCGTCGGAACGATTTCCTTTTTTCGGGAAAGACTCGGCGTGAATACATAGTATTCGCCCTGTTTTTCCGCGATATCGCCGAACGCGCCTTCCATGATCTCTCCGGCAACCGTCACGTCCTTGCCTGTGAAGCCCGAATAGCCCATTGTGTAATCCGGATCATAAATGTGATAGAGCAGAAGATCGGCTTCATTGCCGTTTGCCATTTCGGCTTCGATCGCATTCTGCATTCTCTCCGCCATCCCGGGAATGAGATCGGGACGCGCGACCTTGATGCAGCCGATGCCATAACGGTAACCGTTATGCTCGTAGTCTTTGTAATCCGAATAGAAAATCTCCCGGTCGTCCAATCCCTTATAAGAAAGCTTTGCTTCAAGCATTCCGGCGAACAGCGCGTCCGTATCGTCAATTCCCGAAATTGCCTTCAGACGCGCGAACGCCGCCTCATCCAGCAATGTCACGCCGCTGCTTTTCATATTCGAGCTGTCGGACAGCAGGCCAATCAGCAGAACGCTTGCAATATCCTCAGGCAGCTCCACGCCGCAAGCGTCGCACAGCATACAGACAATCGAACAGGTGCTTCCCGCGGGACAGGACAGAATGCAGATAAGCTCTGATGTTTCCACGCTGCCGATGCCATGATGGTCAACGACGCCGACAATCCGCGCGTCTTCCGCGCCTTCCACCATTTGCGTCGCGGTGGAATGATCCACCAGCCAGAGCTGCTTCCCGGCCGCGTTTTCAAGAATTTCCGGAACGGGATAATGAATCGCCGTGTAAGCATATTCCGTTTCAAGATTGATGTCAGCCGTGATTCTCGCCTCAGCCGGAATGCCCAGACTGCTCAGCAGATAGGCCATGCTGATGGCGGAACCCACCGAGTCTGCGTCCGGCGTCTGATGACCGATCACAAATACCGTTTCATTTTTGTAATCCACGCGACGGATCAGGTCAATCAGCATATCGCGTTCACCCGGATCATGCGCTTGCCTGAACGCTTCCTGCTCTGCCGACGCAGGCGGGACAGCCATCAAAAACGCCAGAACAAACGCCAGAATGCTTACGAACCGATTCTTTGACCTGATTCTCATTTGAATTCACTTTCCTCTTCTTTACAGGATTGCTTTCGTTTATGCATCCTCATACTATGGAAACAGATTGACTTCAGGATATCGCTGATATTGTTCAGTGTTTCCTTAAAATGCAAAGATCTCAGATGCCGGAAGTAATAAAAGCGGGGCGCTCATTCATTCATTTTCCGACCAGACAACATGGGCGGAGATGGGATATCAGTGCCCACACCGGGGGCAGGTGGTATCATGACAATTCTTGCAATCGTCATCGCCGCATAGTTTTCTCAAACCACCGGCGACCTGCACAAGCTCCTCTTCCGTGAGCTCCTGCAGCTTCATGCTCACGGTTTCGACTTCCTCTTTCAGGGCGTTCAGTTCTTCATTGGTCTTCATGGGTACGATCTCCTTTCCCAATTGGGCCTTCTATCGATCAGCGATTCCGACATCTTCATCGGACGGATCAGGTGATCACGTCGCCCTGAGGCAGTCCATTGATATATTTCCGGTCTTCTTTTGCAGGCACAGACGATTCGATTGTTACCTCAGCCTTAAGGCCGCCGTTCACCTTATCCAGTTTTTCTTCTTCCAGTTTCTGAATCTTCTGATCTTCTTTCATTGTCTGTCTCCTTCCGTATTTAATTTTTTTCAGGTTCTATTCATCTATACATATTATACGCCCGATCGGGCTACTCGCGCAACATTGCAATATTTCAATATTTCCGTAATATTTCCGGTGACTGAGAGGGATGCTCAAAAATGGTACTCCTATAATTCAAGTCCCACCTCCGGCACATGCAAAGCGCCCTGAAGATTCTTCAGGGCGCTTTTTTTGTCCGCAAAAACGGCTCCCGGCCGCGGCGCCGGAATGAAAAAGCAGCCGGCAGGACGATCCTGCCGGCTGCGGGGAAACGGGGTGGAGATTATTCCGCGGCGGGCGCTTCGGGAATGATCACGATGCGGCCTTCGCCCCACGGATCGTCGTACTGTTCGCCGACGGTTCCGCCCAGGGTGTTCACGATGTAGTCGATGACGGTTTCGTAGTCCAGCTTGATCTCATCCAGCAGGACGGGGTCGCTTGTGAACGTGCAGGTGCCGTCGCCGCCGCTCTTGAGCAGGTAGTTGTGGGAAGCAACGGTGTAGGTCTTCTCGGGATCGAGAGGCTCGCCGTTGATCATCACGTTCTTGACGCGGTATTCGCCGGTGACGCCGGTGAAGTTGCCCTTATCGTCGCTGGTGCAGGTGGAGGGGATGTAGGAGTGGATCTCATAGGTCAGGCCGGAAACCTGCAGGAATCCGCCGGTTTCGCCGGGAACGGCGCGGCTGGTCCATTCGAGGGCGTCCAGAATATGCTGGCCCTTGGCTTCGACCATGCACAGGGCGTTGCCGAAGGGATGGCATTCCTGAATGTTGCCCATGGTGATGTCGCCCGCTTTGATGTTGGCGCGGATGCCGCCGCCGTTGACCATCGCCACGTCAGCGCCGGTCGCGGTGCGGTAGGCGTCGGCCACCAGGTCGCCCAGGTTGGTTTCCAGATTACGGATCACGCGTTCGCCGGTGGCGGGATCGCTGATGATCAGGTTGACATCGGAGTGCGCGACGACTTCGGCCAGCTTTTCATTCACCAGACCGGTCACTTCGGCTTCGATGGCGGAGAATTCGTTGTCCAGGCCGAAGAGGTCGTCGGCGCTGAGATCGAAATCCCACTTATACAGGCCGGTGGAGATGGAACCGTCGGTCGCGATTTTACAGTAGCCGATGGTTTCCAGCTTGGTGCCGCAGGCAGCCTGCAGAACGACTTTGCCTTCCTTGTTCAGGACTTCTTCCTGCTCCAGGATGGAGTGGCTGTGGCCGTCAAGCAGCACGTCGATGCCGGTGGTGTTGGCGATCAGCTCGGAGCTCATCCAGGGAGAGCAGGTTTCTTCGATGCCCAGATGGCTGAGGACAATGACATAATCCGCGCCTTCGGCACGGGCGTCGTCAACGGCCTTCTGCACAGCGGCATACAGCTTTTCGCCGGTTTCGTCCTCGCAGAAACCGTAGACATAGTTGCCGTTTTCATCCTGGAAATAGGTGGGGGTGGAGGAGGTGAAGGTCTTGGGGGTGGAGACGCCCAGGAAGGCCACCTTCACGCCGTCGTATTCTTTGATGATGTAGGGATCGAACACGGGTTCGTCCTGATAGGTGAAGTTGGCGCTGACATAGGGATAGGTAGCCATTCCCTGGAGCAGCTCCTTCATGCGGTCCATGCCGTAGTCGAACTCGTGGTTGCCCAGCGTCGCGGCGTCGTAGCCCAGCGCGTTCATCAGTTTGACGTTGACTTCGCCCTTGGTGATGGCGCCGATGGCGTCGCCCTGAATGGAGTCGCCGTTGTCGACCAGCGCGACATGGTTGTCTTTGGCCAGCTGCTGTTTCATGGCGTACAGGCCTTCATAGGTGAATCCCTGATCGATGCCGCAGTGTACGTCGCTGGTGAACAGGATCACGAGATCCTTGGTCAGCGCGGGGGCGGCGGTTTCTTCGGCCATGGCGGTCATGCCGAGCAGCATCGCCAGAGCCAGAATGAGAGCCAGAAGCTTTTTCATGGGGTAATCCTCCTTTATAAGATTGGGCCATTACCGATATTATATCCAAAGTACAGAGTCAGTACAATGGAAAAAAGTGTGACAGAAATGTTGCGAAATGTCAGAAGTTGCTTCCGTTCCAGCCCCAGTCGCGGACGCCGTGGTAGGTCACATAGATCTGATCGCCCGGGATATTCAGCACTTCGCCGTAGATCCGGCAGATCTCCGCCGTCATCCGGTCGCAGGCCTCGCTCTGCGCCTCCCCGAAAAGGCTGACGGAGACGTAAGCGCCTTTTTCCAGACGCTTTCCGGCAAACCAGAGGTCGTATCCGTCCTCAATCCCGACCATCAGGTAGGATTCGGGCTTGTGCAGCAGGGGCAGCGCCGCTCCGAGCCTGGATTTCACGGTTTCTTTCTGTTCGGGGGTCAGCTTCAGGGTAATCCTGGAATCGATAAAAGGCATCACGGGTCCCTCCTCGTTTATTTTGATCCTTTGTTTTGAATCTCTTCGATCATTTCAAGGACCCTCGCGGTCCCGTCGGCGGGCGGAGCCTCGCGGAGGGCGCGGATCAGATCCTCCCGGGATTCCCAGGTTTCCGTCAGGGCGGAGACCAGCGTGGCGGGATTCATTTCCTCCTGGGGAAGGACGCGGCACAGGCCGCGCTTTTTCAGACTTTGGGCGTTCAGGATCTGGTCGCCGCGGCTGGCGCCCTTCGGATAGGGAATGAGCAGCATGGGGCGGCCGAGTGCCTGAAACTCGCACAGCGCGTTGGCTCCGGCGCGGGAAAGGACCAGATCGGTGCAGGCGAACACGTCCGGAAGATCCCTGTCGAGCATCTCCATCTGCGCGTATCCGGGCGTCCCGTCCAGGGACGCGTCCAGATTGCCCTTGCCGCAGATGTGCGCGACATCGAATACGGGCGTGAGACGGTCCAGCGCGTTCCGCAGCGTGCTGTTGACGCTCTGGGCGCCGGAGGAGCCGCCCATCATCAGCAGAACGGGCTTGCTCCCGTCAAAGCCGAGGAAACGGAGCCCCTTTTCGCGGCTGCCCCGGAACAGTTCGGCCCGCAGGGGAGTCCCGGTCATTTCCGCTTTATCGCCGAGCGCTTCGGCACATTCGGGAAAGGTCGTTGCAAAGCGGCGGGCGAAAGGTTTGCACAGCTTGTTGGCCAGGCCGGGCGTCAGATCGCTTTCGTGGCACAGCACGGGGATCCGGTGCAGCCACGCGCCGAAAACGACGGGAACCGCGACGAAGCCGCCCTTGCTGAAAACGACGTCCGGCCGGATCTTTCCCATCAGGCGGGCGGACTGGAACATCCCGGCGATCACGCGGAAGGGATCGGTAAAGTTCTGCCAGGAGAAATAGCGGCGGAGCTTGCCGCTTTTGACCGAGTGATAGGTGATTCCGGGAACGGAGCGCATTTTGGGCGCCTCCATGCCGTTCTCGGTCCCGATATAATGGATCTCGTATCCGGCTTCCTGCAGATGCGGGATCAGCGCCAGATGAGGAGTGACATGGCCCAGCGTGCCGCCGCCGGTCAGGACGATCTTTTTCATAGGAATATAAAACCTCCCCTGAATACGGTAAACAGATAATAATTCGCCGTTTCAGGGGAGAGTTCCTTTTTTATTTACTTGCTCTTGTGGAACAGCAGATGCTCGTACCGTTCCGTGTCGCAGCGGCGGAGCATGATCTCCAGCTCTTCGTCGCCCATCACGGTGTTCCGGCCTTCCGCGTAGAGCCTGTCGACCTGCGCGCGCATTTCGGTCACCAGCGGATCGCTCTTGTCGATGGTGTGGGGATCGCGGAGACGGAAATAGCTGTTGATCCAGTGCGCGATGGACGCGGCGCCGCCGCGGCTGTCCACGGCCACGGAGGCGGGACGGTTCAGGATCGCGGTGGTGTCAAAGATGTTGTAGATCTCTTCGTCCTTGAGCATGCCGTCCGCGTGAATGCCGGCACGGGTCACGTTGAAGTGGCGGCCGACAAAGGGCTGGCGCGGGCTGATCTCGATGCCGATCTCCCGCTCCATGTAATCGGCGATCTCGGTGATGGCCGTCAGATCCATGCCGCCGGTCTCCCCGCGGAGGGACTGATATTCCACCGCCATCGCCTCGAGCGGGCAGTTGCCGGTCCGCTCGCCGATGCCGAGCAGGCTGCAGTTGATGCTAGAACAGCCGTACAGCCAGGCGGTCGCGGCGTTGGTCACGACTTTGTAGAAATCGTTATGCCCGTGCCACTCCAGCATTTCGGAGGGCACCTCGGCGTAGTGGGTCAGGCCGTAGATGATGCCGGGAACGCTCCGGGGGAGCGCCACGCCGGGATAGCTGACGCCGTAGCCCATGGTGTCGCAGGCGCGGATCTTGATCGGGATGCCGCTTTCGTGGCTCAGGTTCATCAGCTGCTCCGCGAAGGGGAGGACGAATCCGTAGTAATCCGCCCGGGTGATGTCCTCAAAGTGGCAGCGGGGACGGATGCCGTAGTCCAGCGCGGCTTTGACGATGCCGAGGTATTTGTCCATGGCCTGCGCGCGGGTCAGGTGCATTTTGTTGAAGATGTGATAGTCGCTGCAGGAGACCAGGATGCCGGTTTCCTGAACGCCCGCCTCTTTGACCAGCGCGAAATCCTTTTCGTTGGCCCGGATCCAGGTCGTGATCTCGGGGAAGCGGAGGCCGGCGTCCTGGCACATGTGGAGCGCTTTCTGGTCGTTTTCGGTGTACAGGAAGAACTCGCTCTGGCGGACGAGGCCGTTGGGGCCGCCCAGGCGGCTCATCAGCTTGTACAGGTGCAGGATCTGCTCCGGAGTGAAGGGGCTGACGGACTGCTGCCCGTCGCGGAAGGTCGTGTCGGTCATCCAGATCTGGTCCGGAACGTTCATGGGCACCTGGCGCATATTGAAGGCGACCTTCGGAATGTGCTCATAATCGTAGATCTCGCGGTACAGGTTGGGCTCCGCCACATCCTGCAGGGAGTAGCGGTATTTGCTCTGCATCAGGACATTGTGCTTTCCGTCATAGGTGATCAAGGCTGAATTCCTCCTTATTTCAGGGACGCGATGAACGCGGCGATCCGGTCAAGCCCCTCGTTGATCTTTTCGACCGAGATGGCGTAGCTCAGGCGGCAGAAACCTTCGGCTTCGAAGGCGACGCCGGGCACGATGGCGACCTGCTTCTCCGCGAGCAGCAGCTCGGCAAAATCCATGGAGGTCTCGATCGCACGGCCGTTGTAGGTTTTGCCGAGGATCCCGCGGATGTTCATCATGACGTAGAAGGCGCCTTCCGGCTTCTTGCAGGAGATGCCGGGGATACTGTTGATCCGCTCGACCATGGCGTCGCGGCGCTTTTCAAATTCGGCGACCATCATGTCGACGCAGCCCTGATCCCCGTTCAGCGCCACGGCGGCGGCGTGCTGGGCGATGGAGTTGGCGTTGCTGGTGGCCTGGGACTGGAAGGCGCTCATCGCGGCGATCTCCTGGTGCGGTCCGGCGCAGTAGCCGACGCGCCAGCCGGTCATGCAGTAGGCTTTGGAGAGACCGTTGATCACAAAGGTCTGATCCTTGATCTGCTCGCCGAGCTGCGCGATGGAAAGATGCTTCCGGCCGTCGTACAGCAGCTTTTCGTAGATCTCGTCCGACACGACGTAGAACGGATGGGATACCGCCAGGTTGGCGACGAACTGAAGCTGATCCCGGGACCAGACGGACCCGTTCGGGTTGGACGGCGAGGTCAGGATGATCGCCTTGGTGCGGCGCGTGACGCGGGAGGCGATGTCCTGGTTGGAGGGGATGAAGTTGTTCGCCTCGTCGGTGGGGATGAAGATCGGCACGCCGCCGGCCATCCGGACCATTTCCGGATAGGAGACCCAGCAGGGCGTCGGGATCAGGACCTCGTCGCCGGGATCCAGGATCGTCTGGAACACGGTGAACAGGGAATGCTTGGCGCCGTTGGAGACGATGATGTCCTGCGGGCTGTAGATCAGATCGTTATCCCGGGCCAGTTTGGCGCAGATGGCTTTCCGGAGCTCCATCGTTCCGGCGACGGGCGTATAGCGGGTCAATCCGGAAGCCAGAGCTTCGCGGGCGGCTTCGCAGATATATTCGGGCGTCGGGAAATCAGGCTCCCCGGCGCCGAACCCGATCACATTCAGACCGGACGCGGCCATCTCTTTGGCGCGGGCGTCAATCTGAAGCGTCAGGGAAGGGGCAATGTTCTGGCAGCGATGAGAAATGCATAATGCCATCGTTCAAGACCTCCCGATCGGTAGTGAATGAGAACATTATATTCGCTGAAGCAAGGAAAAACAAGGGATTATAAAGAAAAATTGCATTTTTCCTGTTCGAAAAATGCAACAATGAAGGATATTATTCATACGAGGAACGGAAAACTGCATATTTTGCATGATTCAATTCAAATCGTTATTTTCTTCCGGACCGGCGCCGTTCTCCGGTTCCTCCGCTCCGGCGGAGGAGGGCAGACGGAGCGCTTCTTTGTAAAAGGCGCATACGCTCATCTGGACATAGACGTTCAGCGCCAGGGAGGCCAGCAGCTGGACGGTCAGCGAGGCTACGGAGCCGAAGAGGGACGCGACCAGCCCGGAGGCCAGCGTTTCGGCGAAGTACCACAGGATGAAGCTGAACAGCAGGCAGAACAGAGTTCCCTTTTTGCCGGCCATGAGCTTTTTGCTTTCCGCGACGGAGGCCCGGACGCCTGTTTCGGGCTTTTCCGCCATCACAAGATCCGCCAGGGAATACCGGAGGTAGGCCATCACGGCGGGGACCGTCATGACCAGAGAGGCCAGGCTGGTCAGCCGCAGCGTCGTATTCAGCGCCGGCACCAGATCCTCCCACACGGTCGCGGTGCTGTTGATGACCGGGAGCATGGCGAGAAAGGACAGCGCGACGCCGGGGATCATCCACAGGAACACCTTCAGCAGCATGAACAGGCGGAGCCCGACGGCTTTATGGGCAATCCGGAGGCGGCAGAAGACGGTCGTGACCTCGCCGGTTTCGCCGCGGAGACGGTTCAGCGTCCAGACATTCATGCCCAGCGCGAGGATGGGGGTCAGCAGCCACGCGACCAGCCAGGCGCCCTGCAGGACCCACAGGTCGCTTCGCCGGACCAGCGCGCTCAGCTCGTTCAGCAGGATCTGCGAATTGACGACGCCCTGCGACGTCGCGGCTTCGACCGCGGCGTTCAGCAGCGCGGACTGGCTGCGGCCGGTGAAGGACGCGACGCCTGTCACCAGCAGGGACGGCAGATTGACGATCAGCGCGATCTGCAGCGCGGTCAGCCAATGGTTTTTCAAGGCGGCGCGGGCCTGCCCCTTCAGGGCGGAGGAAGACATAAAGAACATCGGGAATCTCCTTTTTCGAAATCAGACGGGTCTCTTTCCGGTCACAGTTCCCGGATGATCTTCAGCAGAACGTCGAACGCCAGGCCGGCGCTGCGGATGACGTTCGCGTTGAAATCGCCCCCGTCCCCGTCAAAGGTGTCGCTGATGCATTTGACCGACAGGCAGGGGACGCCGTTCAGGAAGCAGACGCGGGCGATCGCCGCGATCTCCATGTCGCAGATGCTGCAGCCCAGGGCGTTCAGCGCCGCCTTGTCGCCGGGCTCGACCACAAACCGGTCGCCGCTCGCGACGGCGGTCTCCTTCAGATCCGGCAGGATCTGCTTCGCGCGGGCGATGAGCCCTTCGTCCAGGGGGATGAATTCATCCGGGAATTCCTCATACTGATGCTTCCGGACGGGATCGATCGGGGAGACGTCGTAGTCGTGATTGCAGACCTTCCGGACCACAAACAGGTCATCGACCTTCAGCCCGCGCTCCAGCGCGCCGGTCACGCCGAAGTTCATGATCAGCCCGCAGCCGCAGGCGGTGATGAGCAGCTGGGTCGCGGCCGCGGCGTCGATCTCCCCGTAGCCGGATTTCAGCGCGACGATCTCGTGACTGCCGATCCGGGTCCGGTAGACGGTGCGGCGGTTGACGGTTTCCTCCCGGATGTCCTCCCCGTATTCCAGAAATGCTTTCAGTTCGCGTTCGATGGCAATGATCAGACCGATGGTCATAATGGACGCTCCTTTTTGATTCAGATACTGGTTATTGTACTCCGCCGCCGGGCGGAAAACAACCCTGGCGGGAAACCTCAGCCGCGGACGCGCCCGGGCGGGAAACGCCCTTCGGGACCGGCCGGCGCGGCGGATTCCAGATGGCGGCTGAGCTTTCCGCAAAGGGCGACAAAGGCTTCCTTTTCGCTTTCGGTGAAGCAGGCGGTCTTTTTCGCGGCGTCCGCGTCCCGGACGGAACGGATCCGGAGGACCGCTTCCCTGCCGGCTTCCGTCAGGGTCACATGCTGCACGCGGCGATCCTCTTCGTCCGCGGAACGGATCAGCAGGCCCTGCTCTTCGGCCCGGGCCATCAGTTCGCTCAGCGAGGAGGGCCGCAGGTCCAGCAGTCTGCTCAGTTCGCGGGACGTGATCCCGTCCCGGCCGCAGGCGGATTCCAGCACGCGGCCGACCGCCGGGGGAAAGCCGTCCTCCCCGCGGTCCGGGGGACAGCGGCGCATCGCGCGGGCCAGCTTCAGCGCCGACAGGAGCACCTCATCATTCAATGACATATCCATACATTCCGGCCGGTTGGGGCCGGGCTCCTTTCACTGACAGTCGAATATGCCCATGACGGCATCGGAAAGATCCATGATATCAAAGTATCGCCCCGCCGTCAGCGTCGACCAGCGCCTCGCGTCCAGATCCAGATAGCGCATCTGTTCGCAAAGCACGACGCCCTGAACAGCCGTGTCCTTCAGACGGATGTGAAGGGGACCTTCCGCGGCGTCTTTCACGACCGGGCACGCGATCACTCTGCCGGACCGGTTGAAAAAGTCGCTGCTGACAACGATGACCGGAAAGGTGATCCCCTGAACCTTCAGGATATCTCCCTGCTCGACCTGCCGCATGTTACCACACCTCGTTTCCGGAGGGTGCGTCCCATTCGATTTCGCCGGAGAGGTTCAGCTGACCGTCGTAATCCGCGGCCCGCTCGGCGAGTGTTTTGTGACGGAAGGCTTTGCTCAGGATGATCCTGTCGCCGACGATCTCGGCGTTCAGAACCTCGTTTTCCGCGATATGGGCCATGCGCAGAAACTCTTTTGAAAACCGCAGGCCCTGACTGTTCCCCCAGGGTTTCAGCTGGAACTCCATGGATTTCACCTTCCTCCGTGTGTATATACAAAGTATAAACCGGCGCGGCGCATCTGTCAAAATTTTTTTCCTTGACCGTTGCGGACGGCTGTGATATAATCGCATTTGTTCTGAGGTGGCATGGCTCAGTCGGTAGAGCACATCGTTCACATCGATGGGGTCGTTGGTTCGAGTCCAACTGTCACCACTCCCTCCCGTCATCGGGAGGGCTTTTTTTCGCCCTTTTTCACTTTCCGGCCTGTTTGCCCCAGAAACCGGCCTCGGGCGAAAAGCCGCCCAAACCCCTTATCCCAGACCGTTCCCAGCCTCGGAAGGCCCGCAGACGAGCCAACAACGCGGCAATCAACGACGTTACCTCGCTTCAGCCATGCTCCCGACCTTTTACCCGCTTTTCCAGCCCCGAAATTGTTTCCAGGTACGCCTCTTCTACTGGCGACAACGTTTTTACCTGGAACTTTCGGTATTCCGAACGTGCTTTCTCGACGGCGTCATCATGACTGACGTTTCCGCTGCCTTCTAGAACTTCGTCTCCGTTGACGACCAGTATTTTATCCAGCCGATCAATATGATCCTTCATGGTCATCGGCTCATGCTTCATGGCGGCGGCTTCTGCCAGATCAAAATAACCGGAAACCAGATTGTTCAGACGTTTCAATTCTGGTTCCGTCAGATAATTCTTGGCAATTTCTACGTCACTCATAACGGGCAGATCGCCAGGGAAAGTCGTCAGCCCCATAAACGGCCGATTTGCGTCAGCCCGCTGGTAGATCACCTCAGCGGCAGTATGACCGTGGGCAGCGAAGTGGAATTTGTTCTGAATAATCTTGAAGAACCGGATTGAATCCTCGCTTTTCGGATCATAGTCGATGCTGGTGGTATACAGATCCAACACCTGCCGATATAACACTTTTTCTGAAGAGCGGATATCCCGTATGCGATCAAGCAGTTGTTTCCAGTAATTCCCGCCGCCGTTTCCCTTCAGACGTTCATCATCCATCGTGAAGCCTTTCAGAAGATACTCCTTCAGCCTTCCCGATGCCCACTGACGGAAACGTGTCGCCACAGCCGAATGCACCCGGAAGCCGAGAGAAAGAATCATATCCAGATTATACTGGGTGATTTCGCTGAAAGCCTTCTGTTCTCCTTCCCTCCGAACCCGACAAGTGGCTTCCTGCTTCAGTTCTCCGTTCTGATAGATGCGCTGAATAAGCTCCTCGATATCCGTTGCG
The DNA here is from genome assembly GCA_937906775.1 of uncultured Clostridia bacterium. GTDB lineage: Bacteria > Bacillota > Clostridia > Christensenellales > Aristaeellaceae > Aristaeella. Next base: position 6,648 of record CALCUD010000092.1, on the reverse strand, counting down.
GATATCTGAAGCAAATCAGCGATCTGCTCTGCGGATAGCCAGACAGTTTCATCTTCAAACTGGACATTCACCTGAGGTAATCCGTTCCTTGATTGAAAAATGATCACCTCACCGTGTTTCTGCGAATTCCTCATTTTACTCCCTCGCTCAGCATTCATTTATGATGCTGCAATCCCAATATTCTCCAACTCATAATCAATGCTAACCATTTTCTTCTAAGCTACTCGGTTACAGATCACTTCCAAAGATCTGTTCAATACTATTTTTCAGTGCATCGTATACTGCGTCTGAAAGAGGGGTGTCTTCTCCAGTACGATGAGAAATGATCATCGATGAGAAAGATGTGCCATGTATGACTGCATTGTGAGCCTCCCTTCCAAGCTGCAGATAGCTTTCTTGGATATCGTGAAAAATGGCGTCAGAATCAGCACGATCTGCATTTACTTCCCGTATCTCTGGGGAAAAATCTGTTTTGCTTTCGATTGCTTTATAGTAATACGTTACTGTAGGGCATGAGAAATCTCCACTTTCGGTGTCTTTGTAGTTTACTAATGCAATTGCTTTGCAGGGATGATCTTTGAACTTAGCAAAGCGATCACACAGGGCAGGAAAATTGGCGATTGCCATCTGCATATAGCTTTCGTCAAAATACATAAGGAACTTTTCTATTCTCTTTTGTTTCTGATCTTTTGAATAGGAATCCCAAATGAAGCCAGACTTCATTTTTTCATGTGGCACATCAGGCTGCGGCAGAATCAGGTCTTTATATTCAATTCCTAAGTCGTACATATATTCAAGCAAGGATTGAAGCTGGATTAAGTCAACTCTGCCATACACAATTTTTGCTATATTTGGTGATGTACGCAACTTGACTTCAGCTATTTCTTTATCAACTATTCTTTTCATCTCTCCAATTGAGGTGATTTCTTTTATTGCCTTGAAATTGCGTTTAATAGATACTATTCGTTCGCACAATAAGTATTCGCTTTCTATCAATTGCTTATGCTCAAGTATCTCTTTCAATTGATCGTAGATAAGCTTTATTGCAATTAATCTTCCACTTTCTGTTGTCATACCAGAAAGAACTAAATTGGTTGAATGAGATACAAAATGATGCGTTTGGTATAATCCTCTCGCTTCTGCCGATCGATGCTGCTCTTGCAGCTCTTCTTGACTGAGGCAAAGTACATCTTTCTCATCATCATTTATTATTTCGAACCAATAGCTTACAAAAGAATCATTGTGTGATAAATTGCCTCTAATCCCAATACGAAGGTTTTTATCATGCGTTGTATACAGCGGATCAAAAAGGCCTCGAATACATCCAAAGTTATTGTCGATTATACATACATAGGAATCCAGAATTGTTCGAAGCAATCTGTCTGTAACTGAGCTAATGTCATTCTCCTCTACAAGCTCACATTTTGATTTTACACAATCGACGTATAGTGGCAGACTTCGTTTCATAATGCTGTCGAGATATTTGTCTTGCATATCCCTTTGCTCTATAGCACCGGCTGCAAAAACGAATACTTCTTTCCACTCATCTTTGTCAACATTACTTAAGAAGCGATCTTGAAATTGCGCATCATCAAAATGTGATATGACATAAACTGCGGCGCAATACTCTTTTAAAAGCTTGTGCGCGAACGTTACGTTGCTTTCATTGCAGTGGAACAGTCCGGAACTGATAATCTGACTAATCGTCCTTCGTTTATCAGATTTGATAAGAGCTCCAAGTTTCTGATCTAAAGCCAGATATGAGTATGCCGGTTTATTGAAATTTTCAAAGGCAAACTGTCCTAATACCTGTAAAGCTTCATATGATGATAGCGTTGGTTCTCCAACTTTACTTATGCCATGCTCGGTCCCGTCATATAGTTGATGAAACAACTCCGCAAACAGATTACTCCTGTTGAAATGATGCCTCTTATTCTCTTTTCTGAGTATTGATATTCCTATTACTAGAAAAAACGGGTTTGAAAACAATTCATAATACTCTCTTGGAATATCCGTGTAAATTTCCTCTTTGCGTAGTATTTTCCTTACAGAGATTTCATCAATCATAGACAAGTGATATTTCTTTTCAATAGCTATTCTTTCATAATAAGAATTAAATCTTGAAGTGAACAAGAAAATATTATTGTTGTAACGAGTAAGGAAATCGTTTGCATCTAGAATAAATCTTTCTCTTTGTTCATAAGAGCCAATATCGTCAACACCATCAAAAATAATGACCATACAAGCAGCTTTTAGCCAGTCTTGTATAAGAAGCATAGGGTCACCAGTAATAAAAGTTTTTAACCTATAAACTATGCCATGTTCAATGCTATCATAAATTATTCCGTATTCGGATAATGGTAAATATACCGGGATCATGTTGCTTGTTCGAGCATCAGTACATATTTCATGGAGCAATCGAATGGACTCATTAGTTTTTCCGAAGCCTGCATCTCCAATCAATAGGATACGTCTGTCTTCAAGAATAGCATCTAGCAGTGCCCTTCCTTTTTCCGTATCCCTTTGGTAAATATATCTGTTTATGTACTTTGCTTCAGAATAAGTTCCATTTGTATTACCAACATACTGGAAATAGCCGGTTTTATCAAATGCTGGCATATTGCTCTTTGTCCTGCCCTTATCGCTATTTTGTGTTAAATAATCTTTGCTCTGTTCAGTCTTATGGACACAATAGCTTAACTGCTCGTTAATATGAGCAAGAACGATCCTTGCATTTTCATCTTGAATTGGGTTTAAACAGGAAAATATTATCTTATAGCATTCCATTAGCAAATAATATATCTCATCTCTGCTATGAAAGAAATTTGGATTTTTTTCAATAAATAGATTGGTGTAGTATTCCGTTGTTTGATAATGTGAAGAACCAATAAATGGATTTGGATTGTAGCAGTATTCAAGCAATGATGGAAGCACGTTATTGTTCGTTATGAACTTATCAAGTGCATTAAAATAGTCTCTGTTTCCGTATTTTTTTACGATACGGTTATGAAGTTCTCTTCTTAGTTTCCTCTTTGTTATCCAAACCCTGATCTTGTCTCTTTTTCCAGAAAACCAGTTGCTGCTTTCTGTTTCTATTATGCTGAACACAACGGAAATAATGTGCTCTTCCACAATCACACCTCTCTTCGCCTGGCACAACCAGCAATTACTAATCGAGCTCCGAATTAGCGATTCAGTAGAAATGTAGCCGCCTCATCAGCCACGTGAGTTATCCAGGCTAACGGAAATTGGGTATATGCGTTGCCCACATCCCGAATAACGGAAGGACTAGCGTCCGAGAATCCCATATGGCAGTTTATTGCTGCTGCTTCCTCTGTAGCCAGTTTCATAAACTGCTGAATCAGGAACACGGACTTGGAACCATGCCCGCCGAAGTGAAACTTCTCGTCAATCACATAATATGGGACTTCCTGCCATTCTCCATTGATCTTCTGATTCCTTTTGTCCATCTTATACAGATTGACTTTGCAGAGATCATGGAACAGTGTGGAGATTGCCACAGATTCTTCTGTCGGTGCTTTGGGCATCAGGAAGGTCAGCCGTTTAGCATACTGGTAAACATCGATAGAATGCTGGCACAGACCGCCTGCATATCCGCCATGATAATGTGTGCTGGCTGGCGCGGTGAAAAAATCCGCCTTGCACAGCCAATCTAACAGATCTTCCAAACCTTCCCGTTGAATACTTGCACGGCAAATTGTCAAAAATTCCTGCTTTTGTGTTTCAATATTTAGATCCATGCTTGTCATTCCTTTTCGACTTTTCTTTCTCTTGCCATCCTGCGGATGAAGTAGTTTGCATCACTTCTAAGCGATTTGATTAAACTGTTCGATATTGTCATTGGTAAAGATCCAGATTTACACAAATGGAGCAACGTGGATCTAACCATTTCTGACGGATCATAGACTGCTTTATTTAACGCTATACAAGCTGTTTCATGGAGGCTTGCATAGGATAAACACTTAATCGCGAGCATTCTTATTTCTGAGTATCGTTCTGTTGAACATTGCAAGGCAATAGACAATGTTAGCGGATCCATCTTCTCCGCCTTATCTCGATTGTGATAGTAATACTGTTCAATGCAGTCAATAATCGCAATTTTGTTCTTTATATCAAGGCTGCTAAATTCAATGCACCACTTGAGAAGACTATTGATATCCTTTGTCCCAGCAAGAATTTGAGCCATCATCAATCTTATTTCAAGTGATTTTCGACCATCTGATGAGAATATATTATTTTCGTTGTTTACATCTATATTATGAAGGGCATCCTTCAATTTGCTTGGCAATTGAATGTTCTTTTTTCTCAAATAACCGAAAAGATCACACAAGCAAGCTACGCAAGGAAGTTTGGTTGGTATGGGAGCAGAGCTGTTTAATACATCGATCGCTAAAGGAATGAAATCATTAACGAATAGTTCATCTATTTTACCACCATCTGTATGTCTTCGTATAATATTGCTAATCATAGAATACGGATCATGCATAAATCCATGGAATGTATTCCCCTGTTTATTTGCTTCAAACTGAGATCGCGCTATTCTGATTTCCTCACTGAGAACCGGTGCCCAATTATCTGAGCCGCAATTAATGCGATATAACGCTAATTGATGGCCCTGCAACCCGTTTCCATCTATATATTCTAAGTCCGAGAATAAATCCTTATTTCGATTAACTAGAACTGCAATCATCTGAGGATCGCCGTTCCGCTCAATAATAGCAGGCAATTGCTGCTTTAACGCTTCAGATAGCAACCTTAAATTCTTATTGCTCACTTTATCAAGGTTCATATATAGAATAATGTGCGATAGCTTGTTTCCAACAGAGAAACGTTTCTCTGCAATAACAGGAGAAAGCGCTTGAACAATTTTGTTTGCGTTCATTCTTTGAAGCGTGTTGTAAATTGCCTCAAAATATTTTTCCGAATTTCCCCAGTATACAGAGGCCGAGTATTCATAAACAAAATGTTCTGCCTCTTTGAATACATTATCCGAGAAGTACATACCCAATGCTGAGATTACGGACAGCTTCATCGAATCCTGATTAGGAACAGATGGAGTATTGGCTAAAGCCCAAAGGGCATCCGTCTGCGATGTTGCATACGTATATATATCATCCCAATACGCTTTTACATATGAATTAAAAGCGCTGATATCTCCAAGTAATACAAGCTGTTTCAACGCTTCAAACTTCATTTGAGGATCATTTGCGATAAAAGAATAATGATCAAATATTTGGTGAAGTACCTTCCTGGATAACTGCAAGTGTGTTTCTGACCCATATATTGCTGCGGTGAACATATAATTTGCCAAATCTGTCAGAACAACTGATAAGTTGGATCCAAAGCGCTCCGTATATGGAGAAGCAGTTTTTTCTCTAAGCTCATCTTTTTCGATGTTCTCAAAAATAGTATCTAGATATCTGTCTGCAACAGGAAAACATATCATTGAGTTTTGTGAACTTAACTCTGATTGGTACTTCCCATTATATATAATTTTCCGCATCCCTTGATTGACTGCTACTTCCATATTACGGCAATCGATCAATATATTATTGATAATCCAATCAGGTATCGATGATTCTCTGGCGAGTTTAAGTGCTTGTTTCTCTTGTGATAAGGCCTTCTTTGTTTCCCCGAACATTGATGCTTTTATTGCATTCCAACGTTTCTGCAGCCATACTTGATTATCAAATAACTGACCACCTACTGAGATGAGCTTCTTAATCTCTTTATCAGAAACGTTGTACTCACCAGTTACAAGCCACTTAATTAATGAACAACCAATATCATGACATTCAGACTTTGTTTCATTCTTACTGTTCTTAAAAAAATGTAGATTTAGCAACTCATATAGGTAGTCGTAACAACTTTGGAACTTTGAAATCTCCGCTTTAGAAGCAAGCCCAAGATTAGTAAATGCTTCTTTTCCACTACCATTTAGAATGATTTCTGTGTCCTGGGAGAAATGAGAATCAGAATATCTTTTAAATTGGAACTCTCTAATAAGGTTTTTCATTAGGTGTTCCCAAATTGTATCTTCTATCTTGGCAAAATCACTGACAGGATAAAATGTACATCGATCATTATCGATAATATCGTTTTTTATTTCTTGAACTTTTTGCCCTGGTTTTTCTTCCTGCAAAAAGTATACTAACATTGGTTTGTCTAGTTTTACTGCCAAAGCATATTCATTAGAAGTACCCTTTCTTACTTCTCCTTTTAACAGCAGTATATAGATATCCGAACGAGCAACCATCATCTGATAGAGTTGTGTTGAAGGAATTGACGAACACTCGTCTTCGATAATAAAAGGATTTAAGCATGCGCATTGTGACAATCTATCCTTGATGCGCCTGCGTACTTCACTCCAAGCAAATCCGTTTTCCTCGGCTTGTGCAGAGCTTATGAATACGTTCAGTCGTTCAGAAAGCGGAGAAAATGTGCAATTACTCATTTCATTCATGTTGCCTTCCTCCATCAACCATTCTTTCAGAATTTCATTCCGGAATATCAGGAACCTTGTAGAAAATACGGTTTTTCTTAGGAATCTTTACCTGAACACCAAGTTTTTTGAGTGTCATGCGGATTGCATATTCAAGCTCAGTACGCTGCGGATTCATTGGAAGA
>CALCUD010000091.1 GCA_937906775.1 uncultured Clostridia bacterium | reverse complement strand
CTTTTCACTTTTCACTATTCACTATTCACTCTGACTGCAAGTCAGTCTGTCAGCCCGCTCGGGGCAAGCTATAAAGAAAAAATGCTCGGTAAAGGTGAAATTTGGAACCCACAATTTTTTTTACTACCTTTGCAAGATAAAATATCAAGATATCAATACCTACAGAAGAATGAAACAGAACTGTTGTAAAATGACCGACTTGCAGAAATCGCTCTTCGAGCTTAGTGACGCTGAATATGCCGCGTTTCAGGCGAAACTCACGCCAGACATTCCTCCCGAAAGTTTCATCGGGGTGCGTGTGCCTGTGCTGAGGAAGTTTGCGAAGGAGTATGCAAAGGCATCGGACGCAGAAACCTTCCTCGGTTCCCTTCCTCACAGATTCTATGATGAGAACATGCTCCATGGATTGCTTATCTCCGAAATGAAAGACTATGAGCGATGCGTGGAATTGACCGATAAGTTTCTGCCATACGTTGACAACTGGGCTGTGTGTGACGGTCTGCAGCCAGCCGTTTTCCGGAAGCACACCGTGGAAATCCGGAAGAAGCTCCCGGAATGGATCGCCTCGGAAGCTCCTTACACAAGACGCTTTGGAATGCATATGCTGATGACCTATTTCCTCGATGAAGAATTTGATGAAGCATTGCTTTCCCAACCGGCGGACCTGCGTTCGGATGAATACTATGTCAATATGATGACAGCCTGGCTGTTTGCGGAAGCGCTGACCCGGCAATGGGATGCAGTCATTCCCTACATTGAGGGGAAAAGGCTCGATAAATGGACTCACAACAAGGCAATCCAGAAAGCGATCGAAAGCTATCGGATCACCGATGAACAGAAGACATACCTGAAAACACTGAAGATCACTAAGTGAAGTGGGGGTACAATATGTGCAGCGGTTTTGTCAGAAAAGGGAAAGATATTATATCAGGTTTCAATTTTGATATGAATATCGGAGGCATGGATTACTGCCCGGTCATTGAAAAAGACAGGGTTTATCTGGGGATGAGGTTTTCTCCCGAGATCCTCGGAATGATGCCTCCTGCCATCAGACCCGGGAACGGGATCCGACTGATTCAGGGAGTCAGTGCGGGAGGACATGTGGCGGGTCAGCTCATGAATTTGAACTTTCCCAAGGTGCCGGCAGTATATGAGCAGAATATGCTGACCAACGATCTGCTGACAGACACATTTGTGACGGAGCATTACTCTGCCCGTCAGCTGACAGAAATACTGCAGGAGCGACAGGTTTACAACATTCCCGGAGATACCGGATCCTCTGTGGCTCTTCACAGTCTGTTTACAGATCCGGACGGGAATATCGTCTTTGTGGAACCGGGAAACGGATATGCCGTCATCCGGGAAAAATACTTCACAGTGACGAACTTCTCCATTCTGGAACCTCCGCCGGATCTGAACGAGAGTCAGTTCGGATTCTACGGAGTAGACAGGTACAGAAAATCTCTGAATATTCTGAAAAACAGTACGGAAGACTTCAACGCTGCCGACGGGCTGAAACTTCTGAACGAAGTGAAACAAACCGGTGAATGGGGCACCCGTTTTTCCTTTGTTTATTCACGGAATGAGGATACCGTTTATTACTGTATCGAAGGCGACTTTGATCATATACAGGTACATCATTTTTCCGCTTGACACGCAGCCCGTATTGAACTGACGGGCAGTCAGCAGCAGATGACCTGATGAATATGGAGAAAAAAGACAATGGCATTATCCGGACAATGTTCACGGCTGAAGCAGATTCTCTTTTCTTTGGTCCAGTGTACATGGGGCTTGCCGGCTACTCTGATCGGGCTTGGCTTCTTCATTGCGAACAGGAAACATCCCCGCAGAAGATACCGCGGATGCATTGACACGCAGTGGAATCATCACGGCGGGCTGAGCCTCGGATTGTTCATTTTCACCCCACCCGATCATCAGGAGAACGCGCCGTTGATCCGGGTGCATGAATACGGACACTGCATTCAGTCTCTGGTATTGGGACCGACGCTTATCTTTGTCGGCATTATTTCAATCCTTTGGGGAGATCTTCCGTATTTTGCCAGATTGCGAAAGGAAAAACAGCTTCCGTATACAGCCTGTTTTGTTGAAGCCTGGGCCAGCCGTTGGGGTGAAAAGATCACCGGTGAAAAGGCAATATGGCAATAAACGAAGATTCAGATTTCAGTTCCATGTCAAACGGTTATCGCGCAAAGAAGCAGGAATTGACCGTGATTTCAGGGAAAACTCTATTAAATCATTCAGCATAACCAGTCATACATCCAATAACAGCAATCATCATGCAGGAGGAACAGATCATGAATTACAGACGTCTCGGAAAGACCGGCCTGAATGTCAGTGAAATCGGTTTCGGTGGCGAATGGCTCTCACGCCATCCGGAGGAGGAATCGGTCGAACTGATCCGTTATGCCGGAACAAAGGGTATCAACATCATTGACTGCTGGATGCCTGATGCACTTTCCAGAAGGATCATCGGGAAAGCCATTCATGACAACCGTGAAGGCTGGTTCGTTCAGGGGCATCTCGGCTCCATTCTGAAAGACGGTCAGAGCGATAAGTCCAGAGATCTGGATGTTGTGATCCCCGCCTTCGAAAATCTTCTGAAGGATATGAATACCGACTATATCGATCTCGGTATGATCTTCTTTGTGGACTCCCCGGCCGACTGGGAAAACGCGTATAAAACGGGTTTCATGGACTATGTGAAGGAGCAGAAACGTCTTGGGCGGATCCGCCATATCGGCATGAGTACGCATAACCCGAAAATGGGGAAACTGGCTGCTGAAAGCGGGTTCGTGGAAATGATCCTGTTCAGCATCAACCCCGCTTTCGACATGCTGCCGGCCAGTGAAAATATCGAAACTCTTTTTGCAGATGAATTTGATCCGTCTCTCAGCGGAATCGATCCGGACCGTGCCGCATTCTATAAATCCTGCGTGGAAAACGATGTCGGTCTCACCGTCATGAAACCCTTTGCAGGCGGTCGACTGCTCGACGGGAACCGTTCTCCCTTCGGTGTGAGTCTGACTCCGGTGCAGTGCATTCATTACGTACTGACCCGTCCCGCGGTCTGTGCCGCGATGTGCGGTTATGATACCAAAGAGCAGATCGACGCGGCTGTCGCGTACGAAACCGCGACAGATGACGAAAAAGACTACGCTTCCGTCATCGCCGGCGCGCCGAAGCATTCCTATAACGGGCAATGCACCTACTGCACCCATTGCCGTCCATGCCCTGCCGATCTGGATATCGCGACCATCAATAAATATTATGATCTGGCCACCATGCAGCCGGAAGTTCCCGGAACGATCCGGGAGCATTATCTGTCTCTCCCGCATACCGCCTCCGAATGTCTGGGCTGTCAGTCCTGTGAAAGCAGGTGTCCCTTCGGTGTAAAGATCGCGGAGCGGATGGTGAAGACCGCGGAACTGTTCGGAAAGTGATCCCGGAACCATTATCTTTATAACAAACCGAGGCAAGCCATGAAGTGGTATATAGAGAAATTGAATGAGATCCGGCAATCGCCGCCCATCTATACCTGTTGCGGATTTACTTAGTATCTCCTGCGGTTCCCCAAAAATATAAGAAAATCAACGGTTAGAGTCCCAAATGTGGTATGCAAAGTGCAAGAGAATCAGGGAATTCGCGTCAAAAACCTTGCACCAACAGGAGGACTCAAAATGTACAAACGGCATAATGGACAGGTTTCTATGCTGGAATCACCCGAAATGTTCGG
>CALCUD010000090.1 GCA_937906775.1 uncultured Clostridia bacterium | reverse complement strand
CCGCGCTTCGGATCGGAGACGCCCCACACGACCGCGTCGAGCCGCGCAAGGACGATGCCGCCCGCGCACATCGGACACGGCTCCTTCGTGACATAGAGCCGCGCGCCGGTGAGCCGCCAGTCGCCGACGGCCTGGAACGCCGCGCTCATCGCCAGCATCTCCGCATGCGCCGTCGCGTCCTTCAGTCCCTCCGGCATGTTGTGCGCGCGGCCGAGGATCCTCGCCGCCGTCGGGTTCTCGTCGAAGACGGCGGGGTGTCCGTCGTGCGCCGGCTCGAGGACGGCCGGGGCGACGATGACGGCACCGAGCGGCACCTCCCCCTCGTCCGCGGCCTTCAGCGCTTCGCGGATCGCCATCTTCATGACATCATCCGGAATGTCGACCAGCGCGCGGTGTGTTTCCAGATAAGCCTTGTTGATCGGCAGATGCTCCCGGTAGAAGGACAGATCCTCCCGAAGTTTTTTCTCCGTGATGCCGTCCAGATAATAGGCGTAGACATAAGCAGCCAAAGAGAACGAACGGTAATGATCCATGATATTTCACCTCTTGACTTGATGAATGTTGCCGGCTCTTTCATGTTTCATTTCAACAGTACGGAGCAACAATCCTTCCGATGCTGAAAAACAACTTCCCTCCATGTCGACCGGTACACGGTCCGATGAATTCCCGCCGGAATGAAACATACCCGTCGCGACCCGTTGCCGTCCAAAAAACGGCTCACAAAAGTTGAGCCGTCCGCTTTTCGCCCGCTGCGAACAATCAAATGATACCGGCAATATCGATGTTTTCTCCCCTGAGCAGCACTTTCGCGCCTTTGGCCGCCGCGGGAGCCTCCGCGTGTGCAAGCAGCCATTTATTGGTCGCCCACAGGATCGCGTCCTCGTCGTTCCGGACCGTGACAGAAGGCTTGCCGACATTGGTTCCCTTCGGAAGGACCACGATCACCTTGAATCCCTGATCCCCGGCCGCGTTGCAGGGCGCGAAATGCAGGGTCGTCGCGTAAACCTCGATCAGCGTGTTTTTCGGGCAGCGGTAAGCCACGACCCTGGCGGTATCCAGTTCTCCGCCGACCAGCTCCTCCCGTTTAGCCAGAAGCAGGATAAAGTCTTCTGTTCCCGCGTTCAGCTCGCTGTCCCGGTGATATTCGAGACAGTTCAGTTTCGTGTTGTGGCCGTTGCACCAGCCGATCTGGATCGGCATTCCGCCATACGCGTTGTTCGCAAGTTCCTGCGCGATCGGAAGCGCCATCAGTTCCGGCTGCTCCGCCACATACTGCGTTCCCTCCGGCAGCGGGGAAACCCGGTCCAGCGTTTCCAGCAGTTCCGTCACGTCATACCCGGTCAGCACCTGACCGTATTTTCTGAATGAAGGGTCCAATACTGAAAGAATTTCCATCACCAATTCCTCCCGATGCTGTTCTCATTGAAAATGCCGGCTCCGCCGTCTGGCGGAACCGGCGTTGAAATCAATCAGGTGCGGTCGTTCAACATAACAAACAGATCTCTGTACTCGCAACCTTCCGGTACAACGGCTTTCAATCCTTCCGTACTCTGGGGACAGGCGGCGATCAGGATCTTCGCGTCGGTGCGGAGCAGATCGTTCCAGCGGTTCGCCGCGACCTTCGCGCGAATCTCAGGCATAAACTGTCCTGCGACAGCGCTGCCGCAGCACTTCGCCAGACGGCGGTTCTGCCACATCTCATGGATCTCGCAGCCCATAGCGGTCAGAATATCCCGGGCAGGCTGATGTTCATCCAGATCCCTGGCCAGGCGGCTGCCGTCATGATAGCTCACAACCTCCGCCTTCTTTTCGGGGTTCAGTTTTCCGGATTTGATCAGTTCATCCGTGAACGCGGTCGCAGTCACGATTTCAGGCAACTCCACGCCCCATTCCTTGTATTCGTGGCGCATCAGAGCGGCGTCATAGCTGTCCAGCACGACCAGTTTTTTCGCGCCGGAGGCGGCGATCGCCTTTCCGGCCGCGACCGCCTGCGTACGGACATCTTCCACAAAGCCCGTCAGATCGCCCAGTGCGGATCCGGAAGCCGGTTCATCCTTCAGCACGGCAAAATTCACATGAGCTTTCTTTAACAGGCTCAGGAAAGCTTCCGCAGTCTCCGGGACGCTGTAGCGGGCAGTCGCACCGAGCCAGACAAGCAGATCTCCCTTTTCATCCAAGCCGTCCAGATTCACCTTGCACGCTTTTTCTCCGTAGATGTTTCCGGTTTCAGTTACCCGGTCGATCACCTTTTCAACTTCGGCGGGAACCGTGCCGTTCACGACAGCTTCCGTCCGGGCTTCGCGGATAAAGATCAGGGGATCGAAACCGGTCGCGCAGTCATTGGTACAGGCGCCGCACAGCATACATTCATACATCGTCTTCGCGCAGTCATGCTCCATGGGCATTCCGCGTTCGATCATACTCACCTGAAGTCCCTTGGCGCGGGGGGTATTGGTTTCCTTGCCGGTCACCAACTGCACGGGGCACAGATGGCGGCACATCCAGCAGAAACGGCACGCGTCGGCGTTCTTTTTCGCTTTTTCACTAAACATCTTTTTCTTCCTCCCTGCCGATTAAAGTCCGAGTTTATAGGGGTTCAGGATGCCGTTGGGATCCAGCTGCTTCTTCAGACCCTGGGTCACCTGCATCGCGGGGCCGTACTGTTCCTTCATCAGGCGGCTCAGTTTCAGGCCGATCCCGTGATGGTCATTGATGACGCCGCCGTTTTCCATTGCCGCGCGAACGCCTGTGTTCCAGATCTTGTTGTGCAGGCGGATCGCTTCCTCGGGATCCTTCGGCGGATTGTCCAGAATGAACCGGGTGTAGTTCATGCAGCCCCACTCGTACCAGTGGCTGGAATGGGAAATATAACGCACGTCCGGGAAATTCTCGTTGATTGCCTTTTTCATCGCCCAGTAGATCTTCTCGATATTCGCATAGGTCGCGACCGTGTCCATCGTGCCGAACATCTGCGGAATATCCATGATATGTCCGGGATAGAAGAAGGTGATGCGGTTTTCAAACCATTTCTCGCCGTATTCGCTGCCCAGATCCTGAGCGCCCCACTTCGCCGCGATTTCGCAGACAATCTCCATTTCGATATCCACGATCCGCTCAATGCCTTCAAGCGTCAGGTTCATGAAGCAGCCCTTTTTCTCGAAACCCAGGATCTTCTTGATGATGGATACGGTTTCCGCTTCGTCGAAGAACCGGAGAATGGAGGGCTTGACCTTCTGCATGATATCCCGGCCGGCCATATATCCGCTGTGCATATCCGGGAACAGGAAAGCACGGTGTTTCCGGCTTTCAGGCTGCTCAAACAGCTTGAAGGTCGCCTTGGTGATAACGCCCAGCGTACCTTCGGAACCGATAAAGATCTGGTTCAGATCGGGGCCCGCCGCATGCTTCGGTACAGGCAGCGTATTGATGATATCGCCGTTCGGCAGAACGACTTCCATGCTGATACACTGATCGTCGATCTTGCCGTATTTGGTGGAGAGAATGCCGATGCCGCGATGGCCCAGCGCGCCGCCGATGGTGCCGCAGGTCAGGCAGGACGGAATATGCATGCAGGAATAGCCCTTTTCATTGGCGACCCACTCCAGCTGCTGAAAGATCATGCCCGCTTCGGCTGTGATCGTACGGCTGGTTTCATCGATCTCGATGATATGGTTCATCCGTTTCATATCCATCATGATGCCGCCGGCCATGGGCAGAGCGCCGCCCTGGGAGCCGGAACCGCCGCCCCAGATATTCACCGGAATCTTGTAGTAATTCGCGATCTTCAGGATCTTGCTGACTTCCTCGGTGCATCCGGGGCGTACGATCCAGTCAGGCATAGGGGGCGTTTTTCCGTTGTCCGCCCACATCCTGCCGACCCAGAAATAGTCTACGCCGTAGGTCATCCGGTCGCTCATGGAAGTCGATACATTTTCGACTCCGACTACGTCTTCCAGTTCTGTCCGGACCATGTCCGTCATAAAGGCTTTCAGTTCCATGTTGCGTTTCCCTCCGTTTTGTGAAATTGCTGTATCTGTCGTTTCTCTGTATTTCGGGCGTCTCAGTTTTCCAGCGTTTCTCCCCGTTCCTTCAGGAAGGCGCGGCACTCTTCGTCCGTTGCCATCGCGAAACGGGCGCCGAGCCGGGTACATTTGACCGCCGCAGCCGCGCTCGCGTACTTGCAGGCGTCGTCATTGGTCAGACCCTTCAGTTTCGCCGCAACAAACGCGCCGTGGAATGTATCTCCGCATCCGTTGGAATCTTTGACTTCCACCCGGTAGCATCCATAGTGCCGCAGTCCTTTTTCATCCAGCAGGATGCCTCCCCGGGAACCCTGGGTAACGATGATCAGTTCCGGATGCCAGGTTTCATACAACTTGCGCGCAGCCGCCTCCGGATCTGTTTCTCCGGTCTTTTTCATGGCGAATTCCTCGCTGGGAATCATCCAGTCGGTATAGGCCATCAGACGCTCAACGTCCGGATAGGTCCCGCCGGCGTCATAGCTGACTTTGATCCCGTTTTCCCGGCAGAACTTTGCCGCGGCCACCGCCGCGTCCAGCATATGCCCGTCGCAGTGAAGCACCTTTGCGTGTTTCAGCATATCGAAATCCAGTTCCTCCGGCTTCGGCTGCGGAACGTTGCCCCGGTTCCATATGCAGGTCCGGCTTCCGGTGGCTTTGTTCAGAAGAACGACCGAATGGAAGCTGGTGCAATCCGGGATGTACTTCGTTGCCGAAGTGTCGATTCCCCAGAAATTCATATCCTCCACCATATAGGTACCGAAAGGATCGTTTCCGATCGTACCCATATAAGCGGCGCTCTCCCCGAGCTTCGCCGCCGCGACCAGCGCCGTGGCGCAGGGACCGCCGCCCTGGACTTTCGTTTCGATTCCTTCCAGCTTTGTATCCTCTGTCGGATACTGTCCGATTACCATCAGGGTATCGTAAACGGTACTGCCGATCCCGATGATTTCCGGCCAATTCTGGTTACTCATTTGTTCCCTCCGCTCCCAGCAGGCGGATCTTTTCGAGGCAGAACCGCTTCACGCACTGCGTGGGCTCCTTCATGAACAGGTCGATCGCCACGGTGCCGGCGGGAACATCCTTGAAAGCGTCCAGCAGGCTGCAGCATACATCCGTACCGAAGTTGATTTTCCGGATACCGGCCTTGACAGAGGCGATGATCTGATCATCCGGCACACCGCTTCCGCCGTGAAGGACCAGCGGGATCCCGGTGGCTTCCTTAATCTCACGGATCCGGTCAATAGCGATCACGGGCGCCTGCTTGTAGTGGCCGTGCGCCGTGCCCACCAGAACGGCCAGCGCGTCCACACCGGTCTCGTTCACAAAGCGGACAGCTTCGTCCACCTTGGTATATTCCTGACTTACGCCCTGCGCCGCGACACCGATATGGCCCAGTTCGCCTTCCACGCTGATCCCCATGTCGTGAGCAAACCGGGTCACGTTTTTCAGCACGGCGATATTTTCGTCCAGCGGAAGCTCGCTGGCGTCGCGCATGACGCTGGAGCATCCGTAGCGGATCGCACGGAAAACCACCTCATCGCTGGCGCCGTGGTCCAGGTGGAATGCCATTTTCACTTTGCTGCGCTGAATCGCGGCAATGATGGAAGGCGCGATGAATTCCGCTTCATAATTACTGAACAGGCGGCTGTACATCTGAATGATCACACAGGCGTTGGCCTCCTCCGCCGCCATGATCGCACCCATCGCGGTTTCCAGATTATAGACATTGAAAGCCGGGATCGCGCAGTTGCGTTCATCCGCGATCTTCAGCAGGGTTTTCATATCCGTATACATTGCTTTGTTTCTCCTTCTTTTACAAAACTTGTCGGGGTTCTGTCATTTCGTCACCGTGTCGATTTTCAGTGCGGGCACATATTTGCAGAATTCCCGGAGTTCCTCTGTAACGTCGCCTTCCACTTCGCTCATATGGTGGATGTACGGCCCTTCGACCAGCTTCCGCTCCCAGGCGGGCAGATCGTCGAATTCCGCCCACAGATAGGTCCCGAAGGTATACGGTCCGTCCGTAGACTTGCAGGTTCCGGCCAGCAGGCTGTAATCGCCGTTATCCTGATCAAAACGCGCCACAGTGTACTGTCCGTCTTTTACCTGGAACCACTGACGCATATTGACGTTCTTGCAGGGACTGCCTTCTTTCTTCAGGCTGTAGGCAAAAGGTCCGCAGTGCCAGAGAAGCTCTCCGTTGACGTTTTCGGGATGGCGCACAGTAAACTCGCCCAGGAACGGAATCTTCTTTCCCATGGTCGCGCAGGACAGCATCGTCATGGTAATGGCGGCGTGCATATCACTCTCGCAGGAGATGATATATCCCATATCGGCCAATACGCTGTAGGCGGTACAGGGCATCGCTCCGACGCCCAGCTGCATGGCTGTCCAGCATTCCGCGCTGACTGCCTGAACATTGTAGGTTTCAAAGACCCACTGATACAGCAGCACAAAGGCATATACCTTCTTCAGCAGCGGCGGTGTGAGATCGTCCATCTCATAACGGCTGAGCAGCATTTTGGCGCCCTCTTCCAGCTCCGCATCGCGCTCTGCCAGAATCTTGTTGTACTTGTCGATGATCACAGCCAGATTCACAGGCACAATCTGAAGGCCGAACTTCTCCATCAGCTCACCTTCATTGAAGATAACGGAGCAGAAGGGCTTCGGCCGCATGCCGACCTGAGCGATCCGCATACCGCGGAAGTTCTTGACCATGCAGCTCACATGAGTAAATTTCTCAAATCCCCTGGCAAAAATTTCACTGTCTACACGGCTGGTTTCAATAAAGCTGAAAGGAATATGGAAGCGCTGCAGCTGACGGCTCACGCCGAAGATACCGCACTGGCTGTCGGTATACCGGGTGCCGTCCGGCAGGAAGCTGTCATCAATGGGTGCCCAGATGCAAACCGGCACGCCCACGCCTCGCGCGACCTGCGCCGCGATCTCTTCATTCCCGAAATTGCTGTTGATGATGAGAATCGCGTCGACCTTTTCCGCCTTGAACCGGTCGATCACTTTTTCCGCATCGGCATCACAGTACATGACATCCACGGGATTGATGCCCTTCAGGTCCACAAAGGATACGTTCTCGGAGGCAAAATGCTCCTCGATGTAGGCCACAGCCGCCTGTCCGCGCTCTTCCGCCTTTTCCCAGTTGAAGATGCCGGGCCGGGGCGTCACATCCCGGCGCATAGGAGCCAGACCGATTTTAACCTGATAATTCAGCATATTTTTCGCCTTCCTGCCTATAAATTGTCCGAGGTTACAGTCTTATTTTATGCTCATGGGTTTTTTTGTTAATACGCATATCTTATGGTTTTATACATATTTTTCACAGACTTGTTACCGTTTGCTTTCTCCCTTGCATTCCTTCCGTATCTGCGTTATCATTTTTTATCATCAGTCTGTGAGGTAAACCGCATGTACACAATCAGATACGGGATCCTTGGCGCAGGGTTTGTCGCAGAGCTGCACGCTCAGGCGCTGGTTTCTCTGCCGGATGTCCGGCCGGTCGGCGTCGCCGATCCGGACCTTACCCGGGCAAAAATGCTGGGAGAAAAATACGGCTGCCCGGCCTTTTCCTCCTCCGCGGAGATGTACGCGGCCGCCGCTCCCGACGCAGTCAGCGTCTGTATCCCGACTTTTCTGCACGCGGAAGCCGTCTGCGAGGCTGTTTCCCGGGGAATCCACGTTCTGTGTGAAAAGCCGCTGGCATTGACAGAAGCGGATTGTCTCCGGATGATGGAAGCGGAAAAAAGCGGCTCTTCCGTCATCTCCGTGGCGCAGGTCCTGCGCTGGTGGCCGGAATACCGGGCACTGCACGATCTCGCCGCAAGCGGGGATATCGGACCGGTCCGTTCCCTTACCGCCACCCGCATCATGCACGGGACCCGCGGCGGATGGTTTGCGGATCCGAACCTCGGCGGCGGCGCGTTGTTCGATCTCATGACGCACGACGCAGACTTCATGCTCTGGACGCTCGGAACGGATATCCGGTCTGTATATGCCGTAGGAAAGCAAAACGAAAAAGGAGCGTGGCAGCATGTCTGCGCCACGTTCCTCTATGAAGATCAGCGTTATGCCGTATTGGAAGACGGGAACGATATGCCCGACGGTTTTCCTTTCACGACGCGTCTGACGGTTTCCGGGCCGGAGGGCGCGCTGGAAGCTCATTCCGGCGCGGCAAAAAACATCGGTGCCGGAGTAAAAACCGATTCCTCCCTCCGGCGCCTGTACCGCGGAGAATGGACCGCCCCGGTCTGTTCCGAAGGCAATGCCCAGGCGCAGGCCTTCCGCGGGGAAATGGCCGCATTCCTGGACGGGATCCGGAAGGGCGAGGCGCCTGTCCGCCTGACCGAAGGGCTCCGGACAGTCAGGTTGCTGAACCTTGTCCGCGAATCGTTGGAAACCGGAAAACCGGTCAGTGTTTCAGCCTCGTTTCCGGCCACTCCGTAAAGTTGAGCGGAAGCGACATGATCACGGCAGTCCCCTCTCCGGGAACGCTGCTGATGGAAAGTCCGGCCCGGTCGCCGAAAAGAAGTTCCAGGCGGTCGAGCACATTCCGGACCCCGAGCGAGGTCTTCTCCTCCTTGTTCTGCGGGTTGTCGTTCCGGGGGCCGAGGATCCGGGCGACGGTCTCCTCCGGCATCCCCGGCCCGTTATCTTCGATCCGGACGCGCAGCACATCGTTCTCCGCTTCCGCCACAACGCGGATCAGCGCTTCCTGTCCCGCTTTCACGCCGTGGACCAGCGCGTTTTCCAGCAGAGGCTGCACCGTCATGGTCGGCAGATAGGCATTCCCCGCGTCATTGTTATACACATATTCCACCTGCAGATCCGCGCCGTAGATCTGACGGTAGATATCCACATACTGCCGCAGACTGCGAAGTTCCTGCCGCACGGTCACAAAGCGCTTCCGCATGGTTTCCGCATTGTGACGGAAATAACCGCTGAGGCTCTGGATCATTTCACAGACATCGTCATTTCCGTCGATCTTGGCCATCCCGTTGACCGTTTCCAGCGCGTTATAGATGAAATGCGGGTTCACCTGCCACTGCAGAAAGCGATATTCATATTCCATATTCCGGTATTCCGCCTGCTGCTTTTCCGTTTCCTGCTGAACCAGCCGCGTCAGCAGTTTTTTCATTTCCCCCGTCATGCTGTTGAAACGGGTGCCGAGTTCGCCGATCTCATCCCGGCTATCCACCGGGACCCGGACCTCCAGATCCCCTTCGGCGACCCGGTTCATACTGTCTACCAGCCCGTTGATCCGCGAAGACATTCCGCGGCTGGCGATCCACGAAAGAAGCAGCGCGGTCACAATCGCGATGACCGCTGTAAGGGCTGCGATCCGGTAGATACGGCGGTTCAGTTCATCCACCACACTCATGGGCTGGAGGCCGACAGTCTTCCATTTCCCGCTTCGGAAAACACTGACCGCATAATCTGTTTTTCCGATCCGGACCGTATCCGAATCAGGCAGGAAATCCGTCGCCTCCGTGATTCCCTCCGGCGGTTCCCCTACGGAGGTGAACATCTGTCCGTCCTGCGTATAGAAAAGAACGGCGATCTGTCTGGAAGCATTCTGCTCCCCGATGCTGATCAGCTCCTCCGGACGGACCCGGACGGCAATTTTCCCCACATGCTTCAGCGGAGACGCGTTGTAAACATTCCGGACGAGCCAAAGGCTCCCGTTCTCCAGGCGTATCCAGTGAACCTGATTGTAGGTATTCATCCGGTTTTCCGGATCGGAGAAGATTTCTTCCGCCTCCGAGACAGCCTGTGGATCCCGTGCATCGCTGTGAATCAGATTTTCGGAACTGTCCGGCAATACGCTGACCCGGTCATACGGCATTCCTTCCGTGACCATGAATGTCAGCAGATTGGTCACATCGCGGGTTCCCAGCATATATTCCGGTCCGTCAGAATTCAGGTTCCGCATGGAATAAAGCTTGGCAGGCACGCCGCTTCCGCTGCACATGGTATAAACATTATAAGCAGCGTCCTTCGCAGCGCTGTTAAAGTTGATGGCCATCTGTTCCGTCAGAAGCTCCAGAGAATTCCGGTTCCCCAGACGGATCCGGTTCGCCGTTGTAACGGCAAGCATCCCGATCATGATCAGGATCATGATCAGTCCGATTGCCAGACTGATCAGCAGAATCTTTGACCGGAAAGACCTGTCCCGGAAACGTTTCATACGGATTCCCCCATATTGTTCTTCTGTTCTATCCTAACCTTATGCAGCAGGATGTCAATAGTCTTCTCTTCCGAAAGAAAAACGGGCTCCGTGATGTTTCACGGAGTCCGGTAAAAAATCTGTTTATCCCTTCACGGCGCCGGCAGTGATACCGCTGATGATATATTTCTGACAAACCAGATACAGCGCCAGGATCGGGATCATCGCAATGATGAAGAACGCAAACGCTTCGTTCAGTTCGGTGGTTTTCCCGTTGAAATACTGAATCTGAGCCAGCGTCACGGTAAACGACTGTTTTTCACGAAGGATGATGACAGCCGTGGTAAAATCGTTCCAGATGAACAGCGTGTTCAGAACCAGCTGGGTCACGTTGATCGGCGTCATCAGCGGGAAAACAACCTTCCAGAAGGTCTGGAACCGGTTGCATCCGTCAATGCCTGCCGCCTGCTCCAGTTCTCTCGGAACGGTTTTCACAAAGCCGGTCACCGCCACCAGGCTGATGGAAACCTGCAGGCCGGCGCGTGCGATAATGAACCCGATATTGGTACTCGTCAATCCCCAATTGAACCAATTCAGGAACAACGGAAGCTCGAAGCACTGGAATGGCGCCAGCAGACCCAGGGAAAGAACAGCGTAAATGATATTGTACCCGTGGGTCTGGTTCCGGGCCAGCACCCAGGCCGCCATGGAGGTAAAGGTCATCAGGATGAGAACACAGGGAATCGTGTTGATGATGCTGTTCTTAAAGCCGATCCCGAACAGTTCGTTCTCATACAGAACTCTGCGGAAGTTCTCCAGCGTGGGGTTGGAAGTGAACACCAGCCGGTTGACCGGAATTTCGGTCGCAGGGCGGAAGGCGTACAGAAGCACGATATAGAAGGGGATCATCACAATGATCAGCAGAAGGACAACGAAGAGAATCCGCAGGATCTCATGCCGTACCTTTTTCTTGTGCATCTTGGAATCCGGATCATACATCTGGAGCTTCCGGGCGGGTGTGGCGGTCGTCATGCTTCCACCTCCAGTCTCTGCAGCGTACGGGTCACGATCTGTGTCAATACGATCAGAATAACGGTCAGAATAATGGCCGCGGCCTGACCGAGTCCGGCCTTGTTATTCTGGAATATGCTCTGGTAGATATAGAAGGCGGTTGTTTGTCCGGCTTCCATGTTGGCGGAAACGTTCATCGGCAGGTCGAACGTTCTCAGTCCCCAGGAAAGGATCAGGGTAATATTGGTCGTGAAGGCGGGAACGATCATGGGGATCGTGATCTTCCGGAATTGCTGCCACGCGTTGGCACCTTCGACCGTCGCTGCCTCATAATAGTCCTTCGGGACCGTCTGAAGCGCAGCGATATAAATCAGCATACAGTAGCCCATGTCACGCCAGGAGGCCATGATCGCCATACCGGGTACGATCGTGGACGGCATCGTCAACGGGCTGACCGTGTTGAAAAGGGTTCCGAGCACATCGCTGTACATATATTTCCAGACGATGGCGCCGGCGGAAACGGAAATCGTAAAGGGAAGGAAGAAAATGGTCCGGGCAATGTTGTTGAACAGGGTGGACCGCTGAATGATCAGCGCCAGTCCGAATCCCAACAGATTGCTCAGCAGCAGGTAAAGGAAGGTAAAGTGAAACGTAACGCCCAGCGAGCCAAGGAAATATTTGTTTCCTAGCAGATAGGCATAATTCTTGAAGCCGTTGAAGGGACGGCTGGAACTGATGATGCTTTTCCAGCTCATCATGGAATAGGGAATGCCTTGAATGAAGGGTACCAGAACGACGACGCCGAACAGCAGGATCGTCGGAAGAAGGAAGAAGAAGTTGCCGATATGGGTCTGCGCCCGCAGACTCGGATGCAGCTTCCTCTCATTAATCACTTTGGTTGTCATGAAGTCTGTCACTTCTCTTTCGTCGTAGTGGCACCGGAATTCCGGAAGAAAGAGGCGGCCGGCCGTCCGTGAGACAACCGGCCGCCTGCAGGTTAATTTACACCGTCAAAGCAATCGTCCGATTACAGACCCGCCTGAGCGATTTCTTCGTCGAACAGTTCCTGCATGTAGGTAATGCAGGTATCAGCATCGGATACACCGCTGGTTTCAACACCGGTGCAGGCCCAGGAAGCATAAGCATACAGAGCCTTACGGAAAGCGTTGATGAAAGCGCTGGTCAGCTGACGGTCGAAGTTGCCGTAACCGGAAGTGTTGCCACCGGCCTTGGCGCCCAGCAGGGTCTTCAGCAACGGCACGGTATTCTCGGTGGTCGCGCCGGTGATGCAGGGCTGGAAGGTCGCGTCAGACCAGAAGCCCATTTCGTTGCCCAGCCAGTATTCCATGAAGGCCTTGCCGATTTCGACATGGCTGGACTTGGCATTGACCATGAAGGCCTGGTCAACCTGGGTGTTCAGATAATCCGTTCCTTCGTCATCCATGGGAACTACGAAGAAGCCGTATTCGAAATCGGAGCCGGCAATCTTCTCTTCGATGGAGCCGATGTTCCAGGTGCCCTGGAACAGCATGGCAGCCTGACCGGAAATAAACACTTCATTCGCTTCGGTCTGACCGTTGGACAGAGCATCGGGACGAGCCCAGCCCTTGCCGGCGCCAATGCGTTCTCCCCAGTATTCGATGGCTTCCTTGAAGTAAGGATAGTCAGCGATCTTGGCTTCGCCGTTCATCAGCTTGACATACATATCCAGCTGTCCGTCGGCAACGGCCTTGGTCCAGATTACGATACGGTTTTCAATGTCGGCAGAAGCACCGTCAGCATACCAGTTCGCCCAGGGGGTGATACCGGCATCGGCGATCGTCTGGCACAGCGCGAGCATTTCGGTCTTGGTGGTAGGAATGGTCCAGCCGTGTTCTTCGAACATCTTGGTGTTATAGAAGGCGCCCCAGGACTTGAAGTCCACGGGATAGGCATAGAGGTGTCCGTCCAGACCGCAGTCAGCCAGGTCAGCAGCGCCAAGGCCCATGCTCATGACAGCTTCGTCACCGGTCAGATCCAGGACGTAGCCTTCATTGATCAGGTCAACATAGGTTCCGGGATTGCCCATCATCAGGGTGATGTCTTCGCCGGCCAGGATGCCGGTGTTCAGAGCGTCAAAGTAGTTCGGGGAACCGCCCTGGGAGATCGCGCGGTTGTCCCACTTGATGTTCAGTTCGGGATGCAGTTCAGCGAAACGGGCCTGGATTTCTTCCATAGCGCCGGCCTTCTGACCTTCGACCATGTAGTGGTAAACAACGATGACGTTCTCATCGTCCGCGAAGGCGAAGGACGTCATGGCGAAAACCATCGCCAGAACCAGAAGCAGAGATACCAGTTTCTTCATGAGGTTTTCCTCCTTGGGCATTTTGCCCGACATATTTTTCGCGGCCACCCGCCGCTATGAACGAATCAGGGGGAACGAGAACAGACGTCCCCTTTCGTTGTGATTATTATGTCATGAATCATCTCCGGAGAAAATGTATTCAAATTATTGAAAAATATATAATATTTATCACGTTGAAATAGACTGTATGGGCTGTTTCTTTCCGATTCTTACATTATATACAGTGCCATAATCCGATATTCCGGAGGACTGTCATGCAGGTTCTTCCGCCAAAAAAAAGAAAAACCGCTCCATAAAATCATAAATTCACTTCATGTTCACCCGGAGAAAAGCGGGATAAAATACATGTGAAAAATTTGGAGGCGGTCGGGTAGCTCTGTGCATCCGGCCATACAACCGTCATGAACTATATTTATTTACTGCTCTCCGCCCTGCTGGACGGAGCCAAGGGCTGCCTGAGCAAAAATCTGAGCCGGATTTCCGGAGGTTTTCGGGATTCACTGATCCTGAATCTGTTCCGGACCGTACTGTGCGTAATCTGCGGATGTATTATGGTACCGCTGTCCTCTGAAAGCACTCCATCTTCTGTCGCAGCGATTCTTTGGATTCCGCTGCTTTCCGGGGGAACGATGTCCGTCTTTATGGTCAGCTGGCTGCTGGCGCTTCGGACCGGAGCGCTGATGACGCTGACCGTTCTCGGCTCCGCTGCAAATCTGATTCCGGTCATTCTGGCCTATATCTGTTTCGGCGAACCGATCCTGACCCAGCATCTGATCGGCCTGGCCCTCTTCCTCGTCGCGTCCGTCCTTTTATGCTCCTATAACAGAAGTCTGAACGGTAAAATGACCCCGAAAGATATCCTTTACCTGACACTCATGTTTCTGTCCTGCGGAATGATGTCCTTTGTCCAAAAACTCTATGTCTATTCAGTTCCCGGTGGAAATATCGCGTTCTTCAATTTGCTGACCTATGTATTTGCTTCCGTTTTGTTAGGAAGTCTTCTGCTGATCAACCGAAAAGACCGTATAAAAAAGCGGGCCGCCTTCCTGTGGAGGAAGACGGCTCCTACCGTCATTTTTTTGTCGGTTTCTCTCTTTTTTGTGGATTTTTTCCGAACAAAAGCCGCCGTCAGCATTCCTGCCGGAATCCTTTATCCGATGAGCAGCGGAATCGTGCTGGTCATCAACCAGCTCTACAGTTCGCTTGTTCTTCGGGAAAAGCCAACTCCAAAGGAATTGACGGGAATGCTGCTTACTTTGGCCGCGATGATCGTCATCAACCTGTGATCACTGCCGGGCAAGTCTGTTCCGGTATTCTGTGGGCGTCATCCCTTCTTTTTGTTTGAAAACATTATAGAAGGAAACATAATTGCTGTACCCGACGGCATAGGCAACTTCCTCCACCAGAATCCGGGGATCGGCAAGCATAGTATGGGCAATATCCATTTTTACGTTGATAATATGGTCATGAAAAGTAATGCCCGTTTCTTTTCTCACCAACGCGGACAGATAGTTCGCGCTGACATGGAAGCGATCCGCCACATCGCTCAGAGACAGCTTATCTGCCCCATGAAGACGGATATAATCCAACACATTCCGGGTCAGCAGGGAACATTGCTCTTCCGGTTTCTCCCGGCCTTCCTGCAATGCGGCACAAACCTGCCGGAGAACGGAAGACACCTGCTCCTCATCGGTCACGAACCAGGTCAGGCTCAGTGCCTTGTCTACCGCGGCAGATTGACTGCAGGGGAATTTTTTGCTCAGGAGCATGGCATACAGGGAAACCAATGCTCTCAGCTGGCTGTACTGGGAGCCGCTGATACGAATCAACTCCGAAGCCGCCGCGTCTGCGCTTGCGTCCGACAGCTCCGCCTGCTCCGCCAGTTCATCTACCCGGCGTCTCATCCCGGCGAGCAGTCCGCTGTTGTGAACTGTGTTCTCATTGTAGAAGACCCGGGCGTACGACCCGGCATTCATCGCGCTCTCATACAACGCCTGACGCGCTTCCTGATAAGCCTGCCGGATGCGATGCTTGGAGGTTTCCAGCCGGCTGATCCCGATATTCATTCCTGCGGGGACGCGTTCCCGTATCAGATCGCAAAGGTCCTCCGCCTCATCCATCCATGCGTCGGAACTGTCATTCCGGCGAAGATAAAGCACAACGGAATCATAAAGAACCACGGAAATCGCCGGAGTCCGGTTCTCCGTCAGCAAGCTCTCCATTCCGTTCAGAATAGGCTGGGGAACGCTTCCGGCTTCCTCAGGCTGAAAGATCATCAGATAATAAGCTTCACTGCTCAGACCGGCGTCATCCATCATCCGGCTGACATCCTGACCGGTATGGCTCATATTCGTCAGCAGGGAAAGCAACTGGGCCTTCGCCAGAAGTTTATCCGCCTCGGCAATGGCTTCGGCGCCCTGTTGCGTGCGCTTCCGCTGTTCCAGTGCGCGGCGTATAGCTCCTTCCACCTCATTGTTGCGGATTGGCTTCAGAATATAGTCAAATACGCTCAGTTTGATAGCCCGGCTGGCATATTGAAACTGATCGTAGCCCGTCAGAATGATCACGGTCAGTTCCGGCATCTCGGCACGAATCTCCTCAATCATCTGAAGGCCATCCTTGTTGGGCATATGAATATCGGTCAGCACAATGTCCGGCCGGATGCTGAGAATCAGGTTCTTTCCGCTCTCGCCGTCATTCGCAATTCCGGCCAGTTCACAGCCCAAGCCGGTCCAGTCGATCGTTTTCTCCAGGGATCGGACCGTGATCAGATTATCTTCCACGATCACCGCTTTTGCCGGAATCATCACGGACACTCCTTCCACCGCTGCCATATACCACCAGATGCGGCTATAAACAATATCATCTGAATTTCCTTTTCAGTATACAATATCATTCATCATTTTTGCAAAGGTTTTCGGTAATTCTGTTAATAGTCACGCTCAGGCTTCCTGTACTATAATATGCACTGATAAGCAACAGATATCGGTTTTTTCCGATAAAAATAAAAAGCAAGGAGTGTATCGTCATGGATTACAGAACCGTTCCCGCCAGTGAACTGGGCAAAGGCAGTAACATCAAAGTCGAGATCTGCGAAACCGAAGTGGATCTGTACTGGAAAATGGCCATCGAAGTGGCCGACCTGATCGAAGAAAACAACAAAAAGGGCGAAGAAACCCTGATGATCATCCCTTATGGCCCTCTGGGGCCTTACGCCCGTCTGGTCGACCAGATCAATGAACGCAACATCAGCCTGAAAAATTGCTGGTTCTTCAATATGGACGAATATCTGGATAACAACAAACAATATCTGGACAAGAGTGATCCCCTGTCCTTCAGAGGCGGTATGGACCGGATTTTCTACAGTCAGATCAAGCCGGAACTGAATGTTCCCGAAGCACAGCGTTTCTTCCCTGAACCCGGGAACGAAGGCCGCATCTGGGAAGTCATTCAGGAACATGGCAAGCTGGATATGTGCTGGGGCGGCGTCGGTATCACCGGTCATATCGCCTTCAACGAACCGCCGGAACCCGGTGAGGAATGCACCGACGAAGAATTTCTGGCCCGTCCTACCCGCTGTCTGAAAATCGCCCGCGAAACCCGCACGATCAACGCCTTCATGAACGCCGGCGCCGATCTTGACGCTATTCCGGAGTGGTGCATCACCGTCGGAATGAAGGAAATCAACTTCGCCCGTAAGATCCGGATGTGCATGCCCCGTGACTGGAACGCCGCCATGCTGCGTAAAGCGCTTCACGGCCCGGTTTCCTGCCATGTGCCGGTATCCCTGTTCCAGAATCATCCGGACGCAAAAATCTATTCCGTCCGTCTCGCTGCAGAGAATCCTGTTGTCCCCGAAATCCGCGTCTATAACAAATAAGCGAGGAATATCTGTATGAATACGGTATGGATCGGAAACGGCAGGACCGTACTGCCGAACGGAGTCGTGAGCAACGGCTCCGTTCTGGTTCGTGACGGAAAGATCGCCGCTCTGAATATTCCCTGTCCCGACGGCGTTCCCGTATCAGACGCGGAAGGCGGCTATATTCTGCCCGGTTTCATTGATCTGCACGTCCACGGCGGCGGTGGCGCGGACTTTATGGATACCGAACCGGATTCCCTGAAAACCGTGGCACGCGCCCACAACGCCCACGGAACAACCGCGTTGGTTGCCACCACCATGACCTGCGCCGACAGTCTGCTCGATACCGCCATTGATATGTATCTGGATCAGCTGGATAGTCCGACCGGCGGAGCGAAGGTTTTGGGACTGCATCTTGAGGGGCCTTTTTTCTCCGCCGCGAAAAAAGGCGCCCAACCGATTTCCGAGGAACGGATTCCTTCCCGGGATTATCTGGAACGGGTTCTGAAGCGCGCGCAGGGACACATTCTCCGGTGGGACGCGGCGCCGGAACTGGAAAACATGGATCTGTTCGCCCGGGTCATGAAAGAAAACGGCGTTCTCTGTTCCCTGGCCCATTCCGGCTGTAACGCGACCCGCGCACTGCAGGCCTACGACTGGGGATTCAGCCATGTAACACATTTCTATAACGCCTGCACGACATTTCATAAAGAAAACGGGATCGTGCATTCCGGGATCATTGAAGCGACCTATATCCGGGATGACGTAACAATAGAGCTGATCAGCGACGGATGCCATATTCCGCGGGAATCCATGTTGCTGGCCTACCGGATTAAAGGACCGGATCGCATGTGCCTGATCACGGACGCCATGCGTGCTGCCGGAACAAACGATGTACAAAGCATTCTCGGTCCGAAAATCGGAGGAACGCCCGTTGTCGTCAAGGATGATGTCGCACAGCTGACCGATCTGTCCTCCTACGCCGGAAGCATTTGTACCATGGACAGGTGTCTCCGGACTGCTCATGTGAAATACGGCATCCCGCTCACGGATGTCAGCCGGATGCTGAGCCTGACGCCGGCCCGTCTGAGCCATGTGGACGGTCGGACCGGAAGCCTGGAAACTGGCAAGGATGCGGACATCGTAGTTATGGATTCGGATTTCAACGTTCGCCGGGTCTGGACGAACGGTGTATTAACTGCTGAAAACAAATGAAAAAGGAGAATGTACCATGGAGAATATTCGTACGCTAAATTGCGACATGGAACTGAAACTCGTGGAAAAAGAACCCGATCTGTTTTTGGATATGGCACTGAGTATGCTGGATATCATCGTCCGCTGCCGGAAGGAAAACCGCGAATGCGCTCTCATCGTGCCCGTCGGTCCGACAGACCAGTATCCCGTTCTGGCTGAAATCGTCAACCATCTTGATATCCCGCTCCACCATGTACACTTCTTCAATATGGACGAATATCTGATCACCCCCACCGAGCCGATTGCACCCGATCATTACATGAGCTTCCATGCCCGGATGAACAGTGAATTCTACAGCCGGGTCCGTCCCGATCTGGTGATGCCTGAATCCCATCGGCATTTCCCGGAACCCGGCAAAGAAGCAGACTACGATAAAATGCTGGCTGATATAGGCAACGCGGAAGCCTGTTTCGGCGGTCTGGGCATCAACGGGCACATCGCCTTCAACGAGGCGGCGGAAGCCGACGATCCCATCACACCCGAAGCGTTTGCCGCGCTCGGAACCCGGGTTCTTCCCATCACCCGTGAAACCCGTACCATCAACGCCTACGGCTATCAGCGCGGAGATCTTCGCGGAATGCCCGAATACTGCATCACTGTCGGCATGAAACAGATTCTTGCCGCGAAGAGCGTCTATATCGCTCTCAACCGCGACTGGCAGCACGGCATCGCAAAACATGTTTTCAACGATCCGATCCAGGCCCAGATCCCGGCGACCTTACTGCGGACCCGCCCGGGTGTCCGTTTTGTAACAACCCGGAGCATCGGCGAAGGGCTTTGAACCGTCGGTACATTTAAAGTACAACAGTCTGGCACTTCTGACCTGTTGTATTCCGGATCTCTTCCGATCCGTTGGAATAGATATCTGAATGTATTTGGGAGGAACAGTCATGAACAAAAAGGAACGGGTAATCGCTGCTTTTCACGGACAGGAAACGGACCATGTACCGGTTTGCATGTGGAAACATGTCCCTTCTGACCTGTGGGACAATGACGACGCTTTTGTCCAATGCCAATTGGATTCCTACCGGAAGACCGATGTGGATTTTGTAAAGCTGTCCGCAGATAAATACTTCGGCTGGCCGGCTCCCTGTCTGGATCACATTACAGAAGCAAAACAGCTTTGGGAAATGAAGCCTCTCGGCGCGGACCATCCGCAGATCCGCGGACAGATCGAGCGTACCAAAAAGATCATTCAACAGCTGAACGGCGAATGTATCGCGCTTTATCTGGTTTTCGCGCCGCTTTCCTATTTGCGCCTGCAGATCGGCTATCCCATGATGATGAAACTGATTCGGGAAGATCCGGAAGCCATGAAGTTCGCCTGCGACATAATCGCCGATGATGTCAAAGTACTGGCCAAAGGATTGATCGAGGAAGCCGGAGTGGACGGAATCTTCTACAGTGTACAAAACGGAGAAGAAAATCGGTTTACCGCCGAGGAATACCGCAACTGGGTTACTCCGAGCGACAAGAAAGTTCTGGACTATATCAATACACTCAGCGAAATGAATGCCATCCACTTCTGCGCCTGGGAAGAGGCTCCGAACCGCCTGTCCGTCTGGTCGGACTATACCGCGCCCGTGATCAGTTGGTCCCGATACATTGATATCCTGGATATTGATGAAGCAAAAAAACATTTCCGCGCAACCGTTTGGGGCGGCTTCGATAACCGTGAAGGCACCGTGCTGTATACCGCTTCAAAGGAAGAATTGGAAGCAGAAGTCCGTGCTTTGATCGAAAAAGGCGGCAAAAAAGGATATATTTTGGGTGCTGACTGCAGCATTCACGACTCATTGGATGAGGAAAGAATTCGCTGGATCGTTGAGGAAGCCAGAAAACACTGACCCCGGATATATACTCTTTTCAATATCCGCAGCCCGCAATATCGCGCCGGTCCTTTTCCGATCGGCGCGGTTTATAAACATTTTCAAAATATATGCGGGTACAAAAACAATCCTGTATCTGATCCGGGAGGTTGTGGAAATGGAAAAAACAAATCCGTTATATTCGGCTTATACGAATATTCTGAAAGAAGAACTGGTCCCTGCCATGGGCTGTACTGAACCGATCTCGGTGGCTTACGCAGCAGCAAAAGCCCGGGCAGTGCTCGGAAAACTGCCCGAAAAAGTTACCATCGGCTGCAGCGGAAGCATTATCAAAAATGTCAAGAGCGTCGTTGTTCCCAATACCGGCGGGATGAAAGGGCTGGAAGCCGCGGCCGCGGCGGGAATCATTGCCGGGAATGAAGAAATGAAACTTCAGGTGATTTCCGACGTCAAAGAAGAACAGCATGAAAAGATCCGGGAATATCTGAAAACAGCGTTTTTTCAGGTTAACCATCTTCAGACGGATCGGATCTTTGAAATCCAGATAACCGTATCCGCCGGTCAGGACACCGCAGTTGTCCATATCGTAGATACACACACGAACATTATAGAAATCCTCAAAAATGACGAAACACTTTTCGCTTCCGCATCCGTCGGCTGCGGAGCCGAAACGGAGCCGGATCACACCATCCTGAATGTAGCCGATATATACGATTTCAGCAGAACGGTCAACCTCGAGGATGTCCGTCCGGTCCTGGAGCGACAAATCAGCTATAACATGGCCATTGCAGAGGAAGGAATCAATCACGATTACGGAGCCAATATCGGGAAAACACTGCTCCGTTTCAACGGTGATGAAAACGCGCCGCTGTCCATTAAAGCGAGAGCAATGGCGGCCGCCGGCTCCGATGCCCGTATGAGCGGTTGCAGCATGCCCGTGATCATCAATTCCGGAAGTGGCAATCAAGGTATCACAGCATCCGTTCCGGTTGTCGTCTGGGCCCGGGCAATGCACAAAAGCGAAGAGGAACTGCTTCGTGCACTGACGCTCTCCAATCTGGTGGCAATTCACCAGAAAACCTATATCGGAACGCTGTCCGCCTTCTGCGGAGCAGTCAGCGCCGGAATCGGTGCCGGTGCCGGAGTAGCCTTCCTGATGGGCGGAGACCTGAAAACCATCGCTCATACCATATCAAACGCACTGGCTATTATTTCCGGTATGGTCTGTGACGGCGCGAAATCCTCCTGCGCGGCAAAGATTTCTCAAGCGGTCGAAGTAGGTCTCTTCGGATGGGAGATGTACCGAAACGGTCAACAGTTCCGTGCCGGCGACGGGCTGGTTGTCAAGGGTGTGGACGAGAATGTCAAGAATGTAGGTCGGCTGGGGCGCGAGGGAATGAACGAAACCAACCGTGAAATCATCAATATGATGATTGGACATTAATCTATGGGTATTCCGTCGAATAACGATCAACATGCAAAGGAGTCATGAACATAATGGAGTATACCAATCTCGGCCGTACAGGCCTGCATATCAGCAAGCTCTGCCTGGGAACGATGGCTTTCGGCAACAGTTGCGATGAAAAAGAGTCCTTCCGGATTATGGATGCTGCTCTGGACGCGGGAATCAACTTTTTTGATACCGCTGACAATTATGGAAAATCCACCCAAAATGAAGGCATTACCGAGACCATTATCGGTCATTGGTTCAGTCAGGGCGGCGGACGCCGTGAACGCGTGATCCTGAATACCAAAGTCCACGAGGAAATGCATCGTCCCTATGACGGTCCCAATAGCCCCGGCGGTCTCTCCACCTGGAAAGTGCGCCGCCATCTGCAGGAATCCCTGCAGCGCCTGCAAACAGATCATGTGGATCTGTATTTCATGCACCATATTGACCGCACCACCTCCTGGGAGGAAATGTGGGATGTGTTTGAACAGCTGTTCCGGGACGGTCTGATCAATTATACCGGTACCAGCAACCATCCGGCATGGTACATGACCATGGGTCAGGAACGTGCCAACCAACGTCATTTCTTCGGTATTGCCGCGGAACAGCATCTGTATAATCTGCTGACGCGTCAAGCCGAGCTGGAAGTACTTCCCGCTGCCCAAAGACAGGGAATCGCGATCCTTGCTTACAGCCCGTTGGCAGGAGGTCAGCTGGCGGCAAGCGGACTTACAAAATTGCAGAAGCGCAAAGCTGAAGGTACCCTGACTGCTGAACAGGCTGAAACGCTCCGCAAACTGGACCTCTTTGCCGAGTTCTGCCGGGATATCGGTGCCACACAGGACGAGGTCGCCACCGCCTGGTTGGTTCGCAATTCATTGGTAACCTGCCCGATTTTGGGTGTCCGTACAGTCGAAATGCTGGAATCCTCCATCCGATCTCTGGAAGTGAATCTGACACCGGAAACCATGGCACAATTGGATACAATCTTCCCGTCTGTAGGCCCGGCTCCGGAAGCATACGCCTGGTAACCGTCGCGACAGGAAAGAAACAGATATCTGCATAGGACAGCCTCCCCGCCTGTCCGCAAAGCACCCGCTTCCGGAAAAAGCGGGTGCTTTTGATTCCACTGCACAGAAAAAACCGTGCGCCTGGCAACGCACGGTTTTCCAAAAGGAGTGGTATGAAGAAGTTTCTTTTGCTCTGATATCATCATACAGGGTTTCCTGTATTTCCGGTATCCATCATTCTTACATAATTCTTTACGATTTACATCATTTATCCGGGACAGTTCCGTTTACCAGGATTTCTTCTATCAGCTGTATTGCAGGTTACTTCGATTTTGCTTGACATTTTTAAAGAATTACATGATAATAAGATGCAATGTAACGTTTGTAATTCTGTTTCTGTCGCTCTTTTTTCAGTCTGCCGGAAATGTGAGGTGGTTCCGGGATGGTCTATATAATTCTGTACCATTTTTTCTGTCTTGCTATGCTGATCTTTCTCTATTTGGGACAAAGAGAAAAAAAGCTGATATTTTCCGGGAGCCTCGGATTGACATATGTGATGACCGGCCTGGTCATCGGCTCCGACTGTCTGTGGGAAATCCTTTCCCATCAGGGATGCACGAACACGCCTCTTCTTTATATCATCAATATCAATTATTACCTCGGATCCGTTACCGGCGTATATTTCTGGCTGCGGTATACGCTGAAAAAACTGCACAGTATCCTGTATAAAGAAAAATCCTATCTCTGGCTGCTTTCTCTTCCGGCCGGTATCTCTGTTCTGCTGACCGTTACGGATCCCTGGACAGGATATCTTTTCACGCTCCGGGACGGGCAGTATTTTCGCGGCCCCCTGTTTATCGTATCCGCCTGCGTCAGTTTTTTCTATCTCATTTTCACAGTCGTCTACGCGTTTGTCCGTTCCGTACAGGAATCGCGGCCCTATCTGAAAAAGCAATACCGACTTTTTGCCGTATATGCGGTCCCTGTCATTCTGTGCGGTCTGATACAGGCCCTTTTCTCGATCGACACAAACTGTCTTTCCCCCGTGTTCGGATTTGCGCTGGTCTATCAGTGCGGTCTGGCCAATGAAACAAAAGACAATGGCGATCGGCTCCGCGCTATCGCCCAGTCCTATTCGGCGGCATTCATTATCAACGCGGACGACAGACGCATCCGGGTTCTCGCAGCGGATGAAGAGTACATGCCGCTCCGCTCAATGATCCGGTCCCAGACGTATGACCGATGTGTTGAGGAAACCTCCGGACGCCATGTTGTCCCGGAGGATCTGATGGCTGTTCGCAAAGGTTTCGCTCTGAAAAATGTACTTCATCAGCTGGAAGCAAAAAAGACCTATTCCATGATCTATCGGATCCGGACTTCCTCCGGAGAAAGATATAACAAAGCCACCTTTATGAAAGCCTTCGGCCAGGACGGGCGAAACGAGGTTTTTCTGGGAATTGATATGCTGGATCTTCAGCAAACGCTGCTTCAGCAAAAGGATGATTCCGATGCGGAGCGCGAAATGCTCGAAAAAGTCCGGGAACATTTCACCGGAATCATGGCAAATGTCATCGAAGCCCGGGATGTCGACAGCGGCGAGCATGTCATGCGCGTCAAGAGCATCACCCAGCAACTGTGCGACCGGATCATGACCGATTATCCCGAATACGGACTCACGCCGCAGAAGGTCCGGTACATCACAACCGGCAGCGCGCTTCATGATATCGGAAAAATTATGATCCCGGACGCGATTCTGCTGAAACCCGGAAAGCTGACCGCTGAAGAATTTACGATCATGAAAACCCATAGCGAAAAAGGCTGTATCATTCTGGACAGACTGCCGGCAGATCTGGATGAGGACTATATTCGTTACGCCAAGGAGATCTGTCGCTGGCACCACGAAAAATACGACGGAAGCGGCTATCCCGACGGCCTGAAAGGAGAAGAAATACCGCTCTCCGCCCAGATCGTTTCTCTGGCGGATTGCTTCGACGCACTGACGACCGCACGTCCGTACAAAGAAGCGTATTCTGAAGAAAAAGCGTATCGCATGATCATGAACGGCGAATGCGGCGCATTCAGTGAAAAGTTATTGAATTGTTTCCGTGAAGTTGTAAGGGGATAACAGCTCCCGTACAAATGCAGGAGACGGCCTCTCAGTGCCGTCTCCTTTTCATGTGTCTTCTCTTATTCCAGCGTGGAAAGCAGCGCGTCATTGAGAAACGCTTTGAACGGACTGGTTTCCTTCGCAGCAACGCAACCTTCGGAGAGGAAATGCATCTCAGCGCGGTTGCTATCCGAATAACTTTTCCAACGGGGCAACGGCGTTCCGTCGTCGTCGGGACCGTTGGGATCGCCGTTCTTGATAAAGTTGACCCAGTACATGCTCATCTGGCGGGCCAGATCATAGTGACGGCCGCGATAGGGTCGGCTGCACTTGGCCAGCGTCTCGAACCAGAACCACAGATCGCAGCTGTGGAAGGTGCCCGGATGATCCTCTCCGGGAATATCCGGATCGAACCGGTAATAGTAGCAGTCTTTCGGCTCCTCCTGCTTTCCTTCACCCAGGAAAGCCGCTTTGACCGCGTGTTCAATGGCGCTGATGGAAGCATAGCCGTTTTCCGCCTTCT
Source organism: uncultured Clostridia bacterium (assembly GCA_937906775.1). Taxonomy (GTDB): domain Bacteria; phylum Bacillota; class Clostridia; order Christensenellales; family Aristaeellaceae; genus Aristaeella. The sequence goes on along the minus strand of CALCUD010000090.1, from coordinate 11,738 downwards.
GATGGGCCTCCCCGAAGGCCAGGAAAGCGTCCGCCTTGTCGCCGAAACATTTTTCCGCCATTTCCCGCAGAGACGCTTCATCCTCTGCGGGAAGCGCCGCGCAGAACTCGTTGCCGGTATTGCCGGCCATGACCGGAACACGGACGCGTGTTCCCCGGACAAACTTTTTCATGGGATCTTCATCACAGAAGCAATTATCACGGACAATGGTAAAGAAGCAGGAACGGTCTGTCCGGAATTCGGCATATTTGTCGCGGATATAGATCGGGTCCAGTTTCCGCGCTTCCGCCAGCGTCTTCACCCCGAGGAAATCAAAGAAAGCTGCGCCCAGTTTTTCAGCTTCCGGCAGCGTCTTGGGGATCATGAAAGGATCCGGCGCGTATGGCGGACGGATCATCCCGCTGAGAACGATCGCTTTCTGGAAACGGCCTTCATTTTTTTTACAGCCCATCTGCGCCATTACGCTTCCGCCACCGGCGGACTGACCGGCAATCGTGATGTTCTTCGGATCACCGCCAAATGCCGCGATATTCCGGATCACCCATTCCAGACCGAACTGTTGATCCAGAGATCCGAAATTGGCCGGCGCGTCAGGCTGCGCGGCCGTGATCTCCGGATGGCACAGGAAACCCAAAGCTCCGAGTCGGTAGTTTACGGTAACCACCACAATGCCTCTGCGAGCCAGACGTTCCCCGTCAAATTCCATTTCCGCGGTATAGCCCCACTGGAATCCGCCACCGAAGTACCAGACCAGAACAGGCATTTTTTCATCACCGGTTTTGACGGGTGTCCAGATATTCAGATACAGGTTGTCCTCTCCCATGGGAATCTTACTGTCCACATGCCATTCCCGGCAGTAAATATCGGTTCCGAGCGCAGGCGTGTCCTGTACAGAAATCGGCGCGAATTCGAAGCAATCGCGAATGCCTTCCCAGTTTTCGCAAGGTTGCGGCGCACGCCAACGGTTCTCACCGACAGGCGGAGCAGCGAACGGAATCCCCTTGAACGAAGTAACCCGGGGATCAGCCGCGGGAAGTCCGCGGACTTTACCATTTTCGGTGTCAATGATTCTCAGCATCGTTTTCTCCTCCATCATCATATTCCGTCTATTCTGTTCTTTTACCGGCTCAGCCGGATTCTTTTCCATCTTCAACCGGAATCATCATATCATGGTGTCAAAACGCATACAAGACACAGAACGCGCTATCGTGAATCATTAATTGCTGTCTTTTTCGGTTCCTTCCGTGTCGGTTTCGTCATCTTTCCTGGTTTTTCGCTGTTCCAGGACATTCCCGACGCCCAAAGTCACAAACTGCGCCATCAGGCGGGTAAAAACCCGGCGCGTTTCCGGATCCACATCCCGGCTTCCGCCGACCATGGACATCATATTGCGCATTTTTTCACTCAGCAACTCACTCATGGTTGTTGCCTTTGTCCGGTCCACCAGCCGGAACAGCGTATCCACAAACGCAGCCCGCTTTTCCTTCGGACAGGCCGCGAGCCATTCCTGAAGCGTTTCCCGGGTCACCTGCGCGGTTCGGTCTATCTCAGGAAGCGTTTCAAATCCGCTTCCGCGAATCTGCCAGGTGAAAGGATCATGCTGCTGAATCCCGGAAGCGACTGATTGAACCACCGTGTATTCCCGATGATAGGACATCAGCATTCCGATAATCCCGGTCCGGGGAACATAATGATGCAGGATCGGCAGGATCTTCCGGTATCCTTCGGAAGCAAAGATCTCCTCACTCATCCCCGGTCCGTCAAAGCTCCAGACACCGTCGATCCGGTTCCGGATCCTGTCCGGACTGACCGCCGCCGCGTATGCCGCCAGATTGCCGCCTTTGCTGTGTCCCATCAGCCGGAGCGGCCGGTCATCCAGCTGCGAGGCCAGCTCCAGATAATACATGGCCGCTTCCTGCCCAGGGACCGGGCTCTGGTAAGCCATGTTGAAATCTTCCTTCCATCCGGTAAAAGTATTATCCGTACCTCTGAAAATGACCGCCAGCGTATGGTCCGGCAGATCCACGCACAGCGCGGAAAACTGCATCTCAAGCTGATCATCCGATACGGTCACGGCATGATGCATCCGGCAATCCTGAAAGCGCCTGCTGTCCGCAAGCGCCAGAAACATCGCTTTCCGGTCCGGAAAGCTGGACGGATTTCCGGTTTCTTCCAGCAGCTCCATCCGGAAAGCTTCCGCCAGTGTCCGGCCTGAATCTCCCCGTGTATCCCGGAAATCCAGATAGCTCAGAGTCGAAAGCAGGAGTGCGTCTACCGGATTGAACGGCGCGGCCTCAAACCCGAATTCCCCGCGCCATATCAGATAATCCATTACATTCGCCATCTGTTCAGGTTATTCCCTCCGTCTGCTTTTTCATCTCTTCCCACTGTTCCCGCGTAATGAGACATTTCCGGGGTTTGGATCCGTCCTTGGCCGCTACGATACCCCGTTCCTCCATCTCGTCCGTTAATCTTCCCGCACGCGCATAGCCCACCTTCAGCCTGCGCTGCAGTGTACTGGTGGATATCTGTCCGTCGGCAATGGCAAATTCCACCGCCTGCGCAAACAGATCCGCATCTCCGCCGCCGGCCTCGGTGACCCCGCCGATGATGTCCGCGCCGGATATCTCATTCGATCCGGCGGAAAGTTCCTCCAGTTTATCCAGGACATCCGGATCATATGTGCTCGGATTGGCTTCCCGGACATGTTTCGCGATCTGATTGACTTCCTCATCCGACAGGAAACAGCCCTGAACTCTTGTCGGAGCGAAGGATCCGGTCGGCAGATACAGCATATCGCCCCAGCCCAGCAGCTGCTCGGATCCGTTCCGGTCCAGAATGGTTCTGGAATCCACATAGCTGGCCGTCTTGAACGCGATCCGGCTGGGGATGTTGGCTTTGATCAGGCCGGTGATAACATCCACAGAAGGACGCTGCGTTGCGACAATCAGATGAATTCCTGCAGCGCGGGCCAGCTGCGTCAGACGGCAGATATACTCTTCCACATCCTTCTTGCAGACCATCATCAGGTCCGCCAGTTCATCAATGATGATCACGATCCGCGGCATCGGTTTTTCGCCGGCACCCAGACTGTTGTTATAACCCTCCAGATTCCGGACCTTCCGCTCCGCAAATTTGTCGTAGCGCTCCATCATCTCGGCTACGGCCCAGGCCAGTGCCGCAGCCGCCTTATGCGGATCATTCACAACAGGGATCAGCAGATGCGGAATCCCGTTATAGCACTGCAGTTCCACAACCTTCGGATCCACCAGGATCAGCTTCACATCATCCGGACTGGCCCGGAACAGAAGGCTGTTGATGATTGCGTTGATACATACCGATTTACCGGAACCGGTCGCGCCCGCGATCAGCATATGCGGCATCTTGGCCAGATCGCATACGATCGGCGTTCCCGCGATGTCACGCCCCAACGCGACGGTCAGAATGGATCTGGCATTCTGCATCGGATCGCTTTCCAGCACCTCGCGCAGGGTCACGGTATTCACCTTCCGGTTCGGAACCTCCACGCCGACCAGGCTCTTGCCCGGAATCGGCGCCTCGATCCGGATAGAAGTCGCTTCCATGCCGTAGGCAATGTCCTTCTCCAGTTCGGAAACCTTATTCACTTTGGTTCCCGGCGCGAGCTCCAGCTCAAAACGCGAAATCGCCGGTCCGTGCGTCACACGGACCACATGAGCCTGAACACGGAAATTCGCGAGAGTCTCCTCCAGCTTTCGGGAGCGGAATTCATCCTCCTCCTGTGTGTTTACCGCGGCCGCGGATGGCATCTTCAAATCTGTGATCGGCGGATAGCAGTACGGCGTCGGCTCCCAGTACGCCTCCTCCGGCTGTTCACCCTGATCCAGGCGAGGCGGAAGCTTCAGCTCCGGCTTCCAGGTTTCTTCCCCGATCGCGTTCACAGGAGGCAGCTCCATGCGTTCCTGACGGGAGTGCTCCGTTTTCTGTTCCCGCACGTTCTCCCGGCGGTTTGTCGATTCTGAAATGCTCTGCTGTTTCGGTTCCTTCTGCACGCCTGCGCTGGAAGCCGTATCAGCCTGCTTCCGCTCCGGTTCTGCTTCCGGACGGGCATATTTTGCCGCGCGGTCTTCCGGACGGCAATAAGCGTCCGGATCGACCGGTACCTGAGGCCGCTCGGCGGATTTCTCAACCGCAGCGGAATCTTCCGTAAACGGAGCGGCTGTTGCCGTGGATGAAACAGGCGAATAAACAGGCGCGGTATTCCGGCGGGACGCTTCGGAAGGCGTTGACTGATTCACTGTTCTGTCCGTCAGACCGTCATATTCCTCACCCCGGTTAAAGATCCGGCTCTTCCGTTTCTTCTCCGGCGGTTTCTCTTCATTTTTCCGGAACAGGCGGCTTTCATGTCCGCTGTTCTGTTTGGCAGCCCGATTCGTGGAAACCTGATCCATCCATGCTTCCACACCGCTCTGATACGCGGGATTCTGCGCCGGCTGTTGCATGGCCGTCCCCGGTACGGTATATGCATTCTGCGGATAGGGGTTCTGTACCGGATTGCTCTGCGGATAGGCATTCTGCGGTCCCGGCTGACTGTAAGCCTGCTGCGGAACCGGCTGCGCCTGCTGCATCTGTTGCTGCTGAAGCATCCAGGCCTGCTGCGCGGCATAGGCCGCCTGCTGCTGACGTTCCTGTTCCTGCTGCATTGCAAGATACTGCTGTTCATCCCCGGCGTGTTTCCGTTCCTGCCGGAGGCGGGTCAGGGAGATCTTTCCCGTTACCAGATCCGCTGCTTTCTTCGGCGTCAGATCAAAGATCATCAGCGTGCTCAGCAGCGTCAGCGGAAACAGGAGTACACTGCCCAGGACCGTTCCGAGTCCTGTTCCGACCGGCCAGCCGAGCAGCATGCCCAGCGCGCCGCCGCTCATACGGCTGGAAGCACAGATCCGGTACGCATCGGCAATCGCTCCGTTCCATCCCCCGTTTTTCAGCGCATCCACCCAAAAGCCCTGATTGGTCCGCGTCAGGATCACCATGACGGTACTGATCCCGATGAAGGTCACGAACGCAAAAAGCCAGGGTTTCACCGGCGCTTTCCGCTGCGTGGACCATACGACCAGAACACCCGCCCACAGGGGCAGGATCGGCAGCAGCAGAGCCATGCTGCCCGAAATGCCGTAACTGACGGTTCTGATATTGTCAAAAAGAACTCCCGGCAAATTCAAGACAGTCGCCAGAAAGATGACCGCGCCCAATGCGATCAGCGCCAATCCGGCGATCAGGCGCAGCGCCAGTGCGTCCGACGAATATGCCGGCATTTTCTTTCCTTTCTTCGCCATTGGTTTCCTCCGTTTATCCAGACTTTCCCTTTTCATAAAACAGTTCAACAGATTTCCGCTGTTCCGTGTCAGAATGTGTTCCGCTCCGGCAAAATGCCTTCTGGGGACATTTTCTCAACTATATATTGTACAACAAATCCGGCATTCGGGCAACATCATGGGAAAGCAGCAAAAAAACGGCGCCGGGATCCGGCACCGTAAATATGGATCTGAATAACAGTCACATGGGAAAAGGGACCGCGATCTCTCGCGGTCCCTCCGGTTAAATATTAACCTTTCAGCGTTCCACGCATTCAGATTACTGAGCCTTCCAGGCTTCGTACTGAGCGGCGAACTCTTCCAGAACCTTCTGGTATCCGGCAGCGTCCAGAGCTTCCTGATAAGCGGCGATTTCGGCGTCGACATCATCGGGAGCCACAGCACCGTTCTCCAGAGCGAATCCGTACTGGTCGAACAGAGTCTGGCAGGCAGTGTATTCGGCTTCAACAGGAGCCTTGTCAAAGCGGAAACCGGCAGCGCAGGAGGTGTCAGCCTCGCCGTTGAAAGCGAGGTACAGCTCGGCCGTGTTGGTGGGAGAGCCGACTTCGGGGGTCAGGATCGTCGCAGAGACATTGGACCACATGTTGTTGTTCCAGCCCTCGGCGATGGTCTGATCAACCTGGCCGTTCGCATCGTAAACGAAATCTTCGTTTTCGATACCGTAGGTGAACAGGTCAGCCAGCTTGGCATCGGTGTACAGCAGGCCCAGGAAGTCGATGCAGGCCTTGGCCTGTTCGGGAGTGCTGTTCTTGGTGATGGCGTAGCAGGAGCCCAGCATGGAGGTGCTGTGCGCCCAGCGCTTGGTCAGCGGAACAAAGCTGACATCCTGCTCGAAACGGCCGTCGGCTTCGTCGTTGTTGGGGGTCATGGTCCAGTAGGTGAAGGCCCAATCCTTGCTGTGGGTGGTCAAGTCGTTGGTGACCTTGTTGGCGTCGTCATCGGACATATAGCCCTTTTCGACCCAGCTGCCCATCAGCTTGCAGAACTCGGCGTATTCGGGGGTCAGGATGGTGTCGACAACCTTGTTCTCAGCGCGGTCGACAGCGAAGAAGTTCGTGTTCGCGTCAGCGGTGAAGAAGTCGAACTTGTCGATGTTCCAGCGATAGAACAGAGCGGTCTTCTGGGACAGATAGGGGTACTTCAGTCCGTCGGCGGCAGCCTGCTCGAGCATGGGCTCGATGTCAGCCAGCTTGGTCACGTTGGAGAAGTCCCAGCCGTACTGGTCGGCCAGATCCTGACGGTAGCAAAGGGCATAGCCTTCCACGTTGTCCTTGTACACCGGGACAAAGTAGTTGCGTCCGTTGTACTTGGAGCCTTCCCACTGACCGGCGTCCATGGAGGCGTACAGGGGAGTGTCAGCCAGCAGATCGGTAATGTCATAGACAGCGTCCATGGGAACGAGTTCGTTGCAGCCAACGCCGTCGCCCAGCCAGGAAGCGGTCCAGAGCAGGTTGACTTCGTTCGCGGCAACAGCCAGATTGGCCTTGGTGCCGTATTCGCCGCTGTTGACGCAGATCTGCTTGATCTGCACATTGCACTTGTCGGCGATGTACGCGTTGATGGCGTCTTCGATTGCCTGTACACGGGCTTCGTCCGGCACGACGTTGAAGATGTCACGGTACACGGTGATGGTCACTTTCTCTTCGGCCTGCGCGAACGCGGTCAGAGAGAGAACCAGGCACAGAGCCAGAACCAGGGAAACGAGTTTCTTCATGTTAGGTTCCTCCTTTTTTATTTCGTTATCTTTCAGCGGCTTGCGCCGCAGATAACCTGAGCAATGATGTTCCTCCGCAACCGGTCAGCCCTTCACGGAGCCGACGGTCAGACCTTTGATGAAATACTTCTGGAAGAACGGATAAACCACCATGATCGGTCCGATAACAATCAGCACCGTCGCCATCGTGGAGGAATTCTGCGGAATGGATCCGCCCATGGCAGCTCTCGCAGCAGCCGGTACGTTATTGTTGTTCAACAGGAATTCGATGCTCTTCTGGATATTGACCAGCAGTAGCTGAAGCGGTTTCTTATTATCACTCGTAATATAGAGCAGTGCGTTCTGCCAGTCATTCCAGTAAGCCGTTGCCATCATGAAACCGACCGCCGCCAGCGTAGGCTTCATCAGAGGAAGCGTGATCTGGAAGAAAGTCCGGTAATCCCCGGCGCCGTCAATCTTCGCGGCTTCCATCAGCTCCGCCGGGATACTGTTGGCAATATAGGTCCGTAAAATAATGACATTCATGGTTGTCAGCATCAGCGGCAGGATCAGCAGAAGCAGGTTATTTTTCAATCCGTACCAGTTGGTGAAGACGATATAGCCGGAAAGCGTTCCGCCGTTGAACAGCATCGGGATCAGCAGATAAATAGACAGGAACCGGGAAAGACGGAAGCCCGGACGGCTGATGGAATACGCGTAAAGGCTCATCACCAGCAAACCGCAGACCGTACCGACAACCGTAATGAAAATCGTGATTCCGTAGGAGGTCAGAAGCTTGTTCCCATACTTCAGAACAGAATTGATACCGTCCAGGGACCATTCAGCCGGAATAAAGCTGAATCCGTTTTTCTGGATCGCCATTTCACTGGCAAAGGCGGAAACAAACGCAAGCAGGACCGGCGCAAAACAGAAGACGGTAAACAGCAACAGGAAAAAGCCGAGAACCATCTGACCCGGGCCGAAGGTTTTCTTTCCGACTGCATAAGTTTTATTTGCCATATGACTCATTCCTCCTTCCCGGTCAGAACAGCGCGCCTTCGGGCTCAATCCTGCGGACCAACCCGTTAGCGAACAGCATCATGATCAGACCGATCACGGACTGGAAGAAGGTCGCCGCGGCGGTATATCCGAAGTTACTGCTGTGCTGGATCTGATTCAGCACATAGGAGTCAATAACCTGCGTCGTGGAGAACAGGCGGCCGTTGTTTCTTGTAACCTGATAGAAAAGTCCGGTATCGGAATGCATCAGATTGCCCACGGACAGCAGCAACATGACCGTGATCATCGGAATCAGGGAAGGAATCGTGATATGCCAGATCTCCTGCCATTTGTTGGCGCCGTCAATATCAGCCGCCTCATAGAGCGTGGTATCAATACCGGCCAGCACGGACATATACAGGACGGAACCGTATCCGGTGTCTTTCCAGATTTTTGTGATCAGAAGAATCATCGGCCAGTACTGCGCTTTGGAATAATAGCCGACGCGGGTACCCATCAACTTGTTGATCATACCGGTACTCTGGTCGATAAACGCGAAAACCAGGAACTGAACCGCGGCGTAAGAGATGAAGACGGGGATAATCATCAGCGTCTGCATTGTTTTACCGATGCGCTTCAGCGCGAACTGATCGATACAGATCGCCAATGTTACATTCAACACTGTCCCGACCGCGGTAAACAAAACATAGTAGAGCAGGGTGTTTTTCGTCATGACGGCGAAAGTCTGCCCTGAAGCAATCAGGAATTTGAAGTTATCCAATCCGCACCATTCACTGCCGAATATACCGCCGGCATAATTGAAATCCTTGAACGCCAGCACCAGACCGGACATCGGAACATACATGATGAACAACAGGATCAGAAAACCCGGAAGCGCCATCACCACATGCGCCCGGTTTTCCCAGGTGTTTTTCAGGAATGATGTCCGTTGCATGAAGTTTCCCCCTCTGTGGATAATTCGGAAAACCGTTGGAAAAATAGCGCAAACTGAACCGGATCAGGTATCAATTTGCACATTCTTTCTCCTGCCTGTAGCAACATTTTATGCGATAATACCCAAAAAATCAACAGTTGCACACCTTGTATCCCGTATTCATTCTGTGAATATTGAATATATTCGTAATTTTATATATATCGGACGCCTTGATTTGCAAACGTTTACTGTCTTTGGAGGCGCTGTTGCCGTCCATTGTTTTTATTTTGTTCGCATATGTCCGTACAAATATTGAATACGTTTCCATCCGGAAAAACAAAAATCCGGAACCGTGTTGTTCACACAGTTCCGGATTCCGTTATACGGTATGTGAAAGGTATGCCCGGAATCAGCCTTTGACCGCGCCGGCAATAAAGCTGTCCTGGATCTTGCGACTGAAAAGGACATACACGATCAGGGTCGGAATAGTGGCGATCGCCAGAGCGGCGCCCGTGGGACCCCATTCTCTCAGATACTGACCGGCCAGGCCCTGGATACCGACAGGCAGGGTCTTGAAATTTTCACCGCTGTTGAACACAGTCGCGAACATCAGCTCGTTCCAGCATTGCAGGAAGGTGTAAATGCCAACGGTGGCCACCGCGGGAGTCATCAGCGGAACGATCACGCGGAAGAAGATACCCCACACGCCGCAACCGTCCAGGAAAGCGGCTTCATCAAGATCGTAGGGAATATCTCCCATAAAGCCCGTGCAGATCAGAATGCCCATCGCCAGAGAGAACGCGGAATACGGGATGAACAGCGCCTGAAGCGAGTTCAGCATATGCACTTTGCCCAGCACGATGTACAGCGGCAGGATAGCCGCATGGATCGGAATGGTCAGGCCCAGCATGAAGAACTTGTTCATCCTTTCGCGTCCCTTCCATACAAGGCGCGTCATCGCGTAGGTCGCCATACAGGAAGCGATCAGCGTGAGCACAATGGAAATAACAGCGATCAGGAAGCTGTTCAGGAAATAAAGATCCATCCGGCCCAGGGTGGCGGCACGCACGTAGTTGGACCACAGCCAGTTTTGCGGCAGACCCACAACGTTCGCGCCGAAGATCTCTGCGTTGTCCTTCAGGGAGAAGGTGAACATCCAGTAGACCGGGAACAGGCAGATCAGGGCCCAGAGGATGAGGACCGCATATATGAATACATTTGAAACCTTTTCTGACGTGCCTGATTTGAACTTCAATTTACTCTTGCTTTTATCTTCGGTATTAGCCATTACTGTTTTTCCTCCTTAAAAGCAAGATTGATGAGGATCGCGAAGACGAAGCACAGCAGGATCAGCATCACGGCGATCGCGCTGCCCAGACCGTAGCGGTTCGCCCGGAACATCTGGTTGATCATCAGCACGCTGGGTACTTCCGTCGCGTGGTTCGGTCCGCCGTTGGTCAGTACATAGATCAGGTCGAAAGATTTCAACGATCCCGTGACGGCGAAGATCACGCTGACACGGAGGATCGGTCTGATATACGGAATAATGATGCGACGGTTCAGCTGACCTTCAGTACAACCGTCTAGCATACCGGCTTCAAGCAATTCCGGAGGAACGCCCTTGATACCAGCATACATCAGCAGCATATGATAACCCACATACTGCCACAATGTCGGTATGATCGCCGCGCCAAACGCGGTCGTCTTATCGCCCAGCCACGGTTTTGTCCAGCTTTCAAGGCCGACAGCTCTTAAAATGTTGTTCAGGATACCGTAATCGGGATTGTAGATCTTCAGCCACAACTGACCGATAACGACCGTGGAGATCAGCACAGGCAGGAAGTATACGGAAATAAAGAAGCGTTCGCCTCTGATCCCCTTGGAAAGTTTCAGCGCCAGCCACAGGGCGAAAGGCAGCTGAATAAAAACGGAAAAAACCGCCAGAAGAAGAGAATTCTTCAGCGACGACGGGAATTTGAGCAATTTGCTGGTAAACAGTTCGGCATAATTTTCGAACCCGACAAAAACCGGAGTTTTCAATCCGTTCCAATCCTGAAGACTGTAATACGCAGACATTGCGATCGGCGCGATCAATACCGCAACGAACAGGAACAACGCAGGAAGCAGAAACAGAAAGATATTAACACGATAACGCAATGATCTTCTCATTGTTCTCCAATCCCTTCGCAAAAGAAGGGAGACGGCCCTTCAGGGTGAACCCCGTTCGGGACCGTCTCCCGCGATTGTTAATCTGGGTTCAGACGGTGTCTGAATTAGTCCTTCTTGGCAGAAGCCAGATCAGCAGCCAGACCGGCGGCGAATTCTTCAGCGGTGATGTCACCGGCGAAGATCGCGGCGATGTAGTTCAGATAGATTTCAGCGTCTTCAGCAGACAGGAAGTTGTCGCCGAACAGAACCATGTTCTTCGCCTGACCAACCATGGCGGCAACGGTGTTGCTGACATTGTTGATGGAAGAGGTGTCATAGTTGACAGCCCAGCCAGGCATACCGGCACCGTTCAGGTTGCCGCCCTTGGAGATGGCGCGGGCCAGTTCGAAGGCAGCGTTGGCAGCAACGGTGGGATCCTTGGCGGTAGCGGTAACGGCCAGAGAGTCGTTGGGGCCGCCGACCATGTCGTACAGATCAGCCTTTTCAGCATCGATCACCGGGAAGGGGATCGCAACAAAGTTTTCGCCGGCAGCAGCAACTTCGCCGCAGTTCCAGGAACCGTTCTGATAGAAAGCGGTCTTGCCGGCGA
>CALCUD010000089.1 GCA_937906775.1 uncultured Clostridia bacterium | reverse complement strand
ACCTGCGCAAGCTCTTCATCTGTCAGCTCATGCAGCTTCTTGTTCAGGGTTTCGACTTCCTCTTTCAAGGCGTTCAATTCTTCTTTCGTTTTCATGGATGAAATCCTCCTTTTGCGCATCTTCAAATTCACAGAAATTGCGGATCTGTACAGCTTCACCATAAGGGCTCTGCTTTACATTATTTCATACGAAGTAAAATGGAAAACAACTACTGCTTTTGCAACAATGGCAACATCCATATTACTTGCAAAGTTAAGTTCCGGTTTGGAACTGACGGGGGGTGCGGACATAATGATTACTAATTGGTAATGGTTCGTAACGATTAGTACTCACTATATTGTGCTGGTTTTCGGCTTGGGTTTCAATACGCGTCAGTTTTGACGCTTACGACTTGATCGCCATATTATATCTCGACATCTTCATCCAAAGCTCTAGTATTAGTAGAAGTATTTACGTTCTTGGTCAGTTTCATTTAGCTTACACAGAGCTATGCGTAAGCAAATCCGGAACTGCGGAAAATCACAAACAGTATACTTTCGTCACAGCAATTAGAAAGGCGTTGCCGAAGCAGCACTGAACAATATGAATGACAATGACCTGCTCCTCCCGGTCATATGACGTTGATGTCCTTTAATTCAAATTGATTGATCTTCCTGATGGCGATCATTGTCATGATCGCCGTTATCGATGAAGAAAAGAGCACCCCGATCACGATGGACGCGGGATCAATCGCATGGCTCACATGGAAATACGCGCTTTCCATCGCGGCCAGATTGAGATTTCCCAACAAAATCCCCCAAAATCCTCCCAGAATAATCCCGACAGTCGTCAGAAACATGGTATCCGTTGAAATATATTTTCGGGTATCCTTCCGGGAATAGCCGTTGATCATCAGCGTGATCAGCTCCCGCCGCTTTTCCTCTACAAAGGTAAGCAGCAGATTCAGAATCACGAAGAAGCCCAGAAGGACTGTGCCAAATAAATAGATGCCTACGATCGCGTTGGAAATGACGCTGAACGTCTGGGACTCCATTTTGGAAGCCGCTTTGCTGTCCGTCACGCTGAAGAAGCCCTCGATCGAAGACAACCTTTCCGTGATCTCTCCGATCGTATATCCATCATTCTTCACAACGATCGTATTCGCCGCATAGGGATCATCAAAAAGCTGCTCATACATTTCCGCTGACAGGATCAGATTTGCGATATAGTTATGATGCTGATAATACCGGACATTCTTCAGATCGTTCTCTTTTCCTTTGTCGGTTTTTATATGAAGGACGCTGTCATCGCCCAGATGATAATAATAATACGGTGCGTCGCTCAACCAGACGTATTGGCTGTCCAGCGAATCATCGTGAACGGATTTGAGATGATACATTTCACAAAAGCTCTGTTCATTTTCAAATGCCAGGATCCTTGCCCAGAAGTCATCAAATTTTCCGTCCACGGAAACGGACGCGTTCTGCCGCATGACCGGGGTGGAGAGAAGGCCCATATCGGTCAATACGCTGCTGATCGCGTCCACGGCCCCATCCGTTTCCGGGTCAAAGGTAACAAAATAATCGTATTGATAGTATTCGGTGAATTGCTTTTCTACGCTGCTCAGTGTATCGTTTTTCATCATGATCCCGCTGACGATCATGGCTGTGCAGCTGATGATGCCGATCAAAGTGGGGATCACTCTTTGTTTCTCGCTGACACAGTTGCTGATGATCGATTTTGTCAAAACCGAGGCGTTGTTCCAGAGCTTACCGCGCTGAAAGAAATGCTTTTTCCCGATCTGCTCATTCTTGCCGGTCAGCAGGTCTACCGCGCTTCGTTTCAGGTTTTTCCTGCAGCCCAGGTAGCTGACAAGCCCGATCAGGATCAGAATGACGGCGCAGGCGCGCAGATAGCTCCAGATCTCGAAATATCTTCGATTTTCCTCGAACACGAAGACGGTGGAGATCTGATGCACCATGACCGGTTCAAATGCAAAGAGCGCCAATACAAAGCCAAGAACGGATCCGATCACCGCTGCGGCAAGGCCATAGCACAGATACGATAAAGTGATCTCTCTTTCCGTAAAGCCCAGCGCTTTTTTTGTCCCGATCTCTTTGGATTGATCGTTCACCAGCCTGGTAATGATACAGAAACAGATCATGACAGCGATGACCAGAAACACACCGCCGATCGAAAAACGCACGTTTTCCACGTTTGAAGTCAAAAGGTCGATATAAATATAGGCTCTGTTCCCAAATCTTTTTTCCACGACCGCGTTCGAAAGATCCAGCTTTTCCGCCGCATCGTTGACCTCCTGCTCATAGGCTTCCGAATCGCTTTTCAATCCTCTCGCGCTGTCAAAGCGGAGGAGCGCCATATTATCAAATGGTGCTGCTCCTGCATTGATCTCCTCCCGGCTCACAAAAAAGAGTGCGTTGATCTCGGTCCCGTTGGCGTCATTCTGCCCGTAGGTCGATTCGGTTTTTGAGAGATACCGGCTGCTTTCCGCGATCCCCACCACGGTATAGGCATCCGTTTTCAGGGGGAGGATGCCGTCGCGCACGGTAAAGGAAAAGCTGTCGCCGATGGAAATCTGCAGTTTGGACGCGCAGCCCTTCTCGACCACGATCTCGCCTTCCTTTTCCGGCAGGCGGCCCTCTATCAGCAGCGGCACGTCGATGTGCTCCGTCAGAGTGTGGATCCGGGCTTGCTTCTCACTGCCATTCTGCTTGTAATTCGCGTGAAATACAAGCATCGTTTCCAGCTCTCCCCGCGAGATCGAAGCCTTCAGATCATTCAACGTTTCATCCCGGATCCCCAGCGGAAATACAGCGGTCAGATCACTGCCGCGTGTGTTTTCATAGGAGTTTTCCTGCTGGCTGCGAATGCTGCCCGCCGACCAATTCAGCGTGAAAAACAGGGCCAGCCCCAGGGCGATAAAGATGGTGATCGAAAGAAAAGAATAGATCGTATGCCGTATATTGACAAGCAGTTCTCTTCGTTGGTTTTTTTTCATCATATTTCCATGGCCTCTCTGCATGAATCTGTATTGCGCGTTACCAGACCAGATCAGTTGCTTTGCACGGCTGATGATTCACCGTTACCTCATGCATTCTGCCGTTTCGCATGCGAACCACGCGATTCGCCATTTTTGTGATCTCCTCATTATGGGTGACCATCACCAGCGTCGCGCCGGTCCTGATGACGTCCTCCAGCACGGACAACACTTCGATGCTCGTGGTGTAATCCAGCGCTGCCGTCGGTTCATCCGCCAAAATAAGCTGGGGGCGTTTCATCAGTGCCCTGGCGATAGATACACGCTGCTGCTGTCCCCCGGAAAGCTGAGAGGGATATTGATCCATATGATCCTCCAGCTTCACGATCCGGAGCGCCTCCCTGGAATCCATGGGGTTTTCCACCAATTCGCCGATCAGATCCAGATTCTGCATCGCGTTCAGATTCGGCATCAGATTGTAGCTTTGGAAGATAAAGCCGATGTTTTCCCTCCGGTAATACGTCAGCTCCTTCTCACTGGCATGCGTCATATCTTTTCCCATAAAAGTAAAGCTTCCGGAGGTCGCCTGATCCATTCCGCCGATAATATTCAGGAAGGTGGATTTTCCGCAGCCTGATTCGCCCAGTATGGCTAAAAACTCCCCCTTGTAAATATCCAGATTCACGCCATTGAGTACCCGTGTGACCCGATCGCCATTCTGAAAATCCCGTACGATGTCCCGCGCCGACAGGATCCTTTCCGCTTCCTGCCAGTTCTTGGGCGGAAGATTCATGTCTGAAAGGGTCATGGAAACGGAGAGCGCCAGAATTTCCATGACATCCACATCATCCGGAGAGAAAACAACATTCTCTCCTGTTTTGATCATTTCCAGCACGCCCGTTACTTTTTCCGAGATCGCAACAGGAATCACGACCATCGAGGACGTATGGATCCGCTTCTCGATCTCCATATCCGCTGTCTCCGGATGATGCGGGAAATCAGAAATGACCTGCGATCTCTTATCGGAAAAGACCTTCCCGATCAGGTCTTCCCCGGGAACGTGCGATACACCGGTGAAATCTTCCGGGAACAGCCAGTAATAGGGGTGCAGCAAGCCGCCTTCTCCCAGATACCAGAGAACTCCATACTCCGCGGCGGAATTCTCGATCATGATCTTCATGCCAAGCCTTAACGCTTCTTCCGCATGCTCTGCCTGCGAAAGCGCTTTCTGTATCTTGCCGATCAATCGAAAAAAATGCATATCCCGCTCTATCATGTTTCTTCCCTTTCTTTTCACCGGATAGATCCGTGCTTAACCTTGATGATTCTGTGTTCTGTTTTCGTAAAGTGCAATGATAACGTCCGTAACATAGGCAACCTCTTGGGGCTCTTTCGGATAGCAGCGATAGATGGTCTTCCCATTTTGCAGATCGAAATATTCGCCCGGGATCATCGGCAGGCTGAAGAAGCGGCTCGTTTCTTCCTCGTAGATCGGGACCTGCCCCTCCATGAATAGCTGAATCTTTTCCCGCGTGACTACAGCTTCACCGTTCCCGATCGTCTCAAACGCACAGGTTTTCTTGTTTAACTCCCGGATCTGCACAGTGGCACGTGCCTGAAAGGCCGCGTCCTGTGTATCCTGCCGAAGGTCATCCAATAGCTTGCGATGCCAGGCCGCGGGATGATCTATGGCTTTTTCCGCTTCCTTGCGAAAGAAGCCATATTCATCCATTTGATACGCACGATGGCAGTTCGTGCAGACCAGGGCATTGTCGATATTCCGGATCGAAAAATGCGTTTTGCAATGCGGACAGCTATACAGAACGTTTTCCAGCCCCCGGGAGTCGTCTCCATTCCGATAGCGGACGCGATGCTCCTTCTGCCAGACATATTCATCGTATTGCAGCGCCTGGTCAACGATCTGATAGATCTCATCCTGCGAGAGTTCCGCCAGTTTTTCCTGGCTAAGCAGCTTATAGCAGTCCGTTTCCACCCTTCCTTTTCTAAAGACCTTGCTCCATTTGGGATTGGATAAATACATGCCGTGGCTCATCATGACGTACACGTCCGTGCCCAGAAATTTCAAAAAGCTACCGGTCGCCGCGGGCAGCGTGGTCGTCACGCCATCCGAAGTGCAAAGCCCGGCCGGAAACAAAAGAATGATCCCCCCGGCCCTGATCACCTCACGCATCCGGAGAAATTCGGAGGGAAAGGAAAAAAACTGCTGTTTTGTGATGACCCGAATGGCTTTCAGGAGAAAATGAAACTTCGAATAATAGGTCGATTCGGCGACAACGAAATTCATGTGCCGCAGCGTCGCGCAGGAGTCCGCTACGTGGTCAAAGCTGGAAACGTGATTGCATAGAACGATCGCGGGCCCTTTCACGTTTTTCAATTCGTTTCGGATGAAATGATTATTGATCTTGAACCGATTCTGGAAACGATACAGGATCTTTGCAGCGATATAGACGATGGGATTCGGCAAAATATTTTTACGGTGTTTTCCCATAAATGTTCCCTTCCTTCAGGGCATGATATTCCTTGTTCGGGTCGAGTCCGCGCACAGCCAGCAAAGCAATGGCCGAAATCAGAAACGGAACGACGCCGAGGACCGCGCAGATCACTTGGATGGAAGCCGGAGGCTGGCTCAAAGTGTTTGAAGCATCGAATCCGGCCAAAGCAAGCGAAAAAGTGATCGCCCATTGACCCAGAGCTTCCGTCAGCTTCAAAAACAGGTTTTCACAGGAGGAAATAATGGCATCCGAACGTTTTTTGCATTTTATCTCCACGATATCCGCAATCACGGTACGGTTGGTTCCCGCCAGCACAAAAACGGTCGATCCCCCCAGGCCGTAGCAAGCCGCGTTGATCAGCATACAGGCAAACTGATCCGGCGCGATGAAGAACGGGATCTTTCCGACCATTTGTATAAGCAGGGAGAAAACCATCGCCCGCTCTCTGCCAATCCTGGTATCGAGTCTCGGGGTGATGGCCGAACCCACCAGATACATCCCCATGTAAGCCGCCAAAATGGGCGTCGCCAGGGATGAGGATTTCAGAACATAGGAAGCGTAATAGGCCACCGTCGTCATGGTCAGCACGTTGCTGAGCCCATAAAGCAGGAAATAGGCTGTATTCTTTCTCCAGGAAGCCGACTGATA
The DNA here is from genome assembly GCA_937906775.1 of uncultured Clostridia bacterium. GTDB lineage: Bacteria > Bacillota > Clostridia > Christensenellales > Aristaeellaceae > Aristaeella. The sequence goes on along the minus strand of CALCUD010000089.1, from coordinate 5,375 downwards.
CAGAACCCGATAGGACTTCAGTAAAGAAAGCTTTTCCTGTTCCGCATTTTCGGTTTCCGAAGCATTGCGGACTCTTTCCCGGGAAGTAAAATAATGAAACTGGGAGCTGAACACGCAAAGGCAGCCCATCACCAAGGCGGTCAGGAAGATGGCACCGGTATCCTGTACACCGATCACAGCATTTTCCCCTTGCAGACCGCCGAACAGCCGGATGAGCGGCGTAATGGCCACCGCACCGATCCCGCTGCCGATCCCTGCTCCAAGGCCGCGCAGGGCGTTGATCGTTTTCCGTTCTTCTTCGTTCTCTGTGGCAAGGGAAGCCATCGCTGTGTAGGGAATGGCAATGAAGGTATACGCCGTTTCAAACACGAAATACAGCACGATACACAGAATAACCGTTCCGACCGGTTTCAGATGAAAGTTCGTGAAAAGAAGCAGCAACGTCATGCCCCAGGGGATGCCGGCTTTGATCAATAACGGTCGCACGCGTTCCCCTGATCTGAATCTTCTGTTGGAGATAAAAACCCCCAGCAGCGGGTCATTGACCGCGTCCCAGACCGTGCCGATGGCTGTGATCAGGCCCGCAGCGCCAATGGATATTTCCAGTATATTGGTCAGAAAAATCAGATAATAGACGTTTTTGAATGAAAAAACAATGTTAATGGCCATGGCCATGGTCAGATAGCCGAGCTTCTCATGGCCCTTCATCGGGGAGGATTTCTGCTGCTTTTTCATAAGATTTGTTTTCCCGCGCCGGCTTTACGGTTTTTTTGCGGCCGCAGATACCGCCTGGCTTTGTAATACTGAGCGCCGTCGATCTCCACAATGGCGGTTATGCTGTTCCCCTCGATCAGCAGCGGTCCGTCAGGCGTGATGGCGATATCCCAGCCTACGCGGCGAAGCTCAGGCTGCACGTGAGCGGCCTGCTCACACATTTGCAGGATCTCTTTCCACATCGGAATTTCAAAGCCCGGCATCACCGTACCGGTTCCGGGATGACGGAGATGGGTTTTCCAGCATTCCGTGGGATTTCCCCGTCCCACGACGATACCGGTTTCAGGATCCACGGGATAGGCCACACCGCCGGATGTGAGATTATCCACCAGGAAGCCGGGATATCCTGCGCGCAGATAGGTATTTTCCACGTGGAAACCGCCTTCCGCGTCCAGGATCGTCGTCACCCGAACGGTATTGACGCTGGAGGGATTGATGCTTGCCATTTTCGGATGCTGGATCACCACTTCCTCCAGAAGAAACTTCCCCTCGCGCAGCATCCGTATCTTCTCCGGATCCAACGCATCGGCTTCCACCAGATGCACCCCTTTTCCACCATAGGTGTCGGTGGGTTTCGCAATCAATTTCACATGCTTCTGCGCAAATTCCAGGATCTCAACATCGGTATGTTCCGGAGCAAAGAGCGTTTCCCGATGCAGAAAACGCGCGTAGGTGCGGTAAAACCGTTCCTTTGAATCCAGATTGAACCGAATTTCCGATGACGCGGTTTTTGTATAAAGATAGCACATCAGGAACTCACGCCGTCTGGAATAGCAGCGGTTTTTTTCGATCAGATTATAGCGGAACTTGGATGCCCAAAGATATTCCTGCACGCAATCGCCGAACAGGATCGCAGACAGCGCGAAATCCACACACAGAAACCACCGCGGATAGTGATTCTCTTTGGCCGCTGTCATCAGCATTCTGAAATTTTCCGGTGCCGTCCGGATCTTTTTTATAAAATAGCTTTTTGCCGCCTTCATGACCAGACGGCGATACTCCCGCTTTATTTCTTTCTGCGCCAATCTGCCCGCTCTCCCTTTTTCGGATGGCCCTGTTCCGTTTGTTTCGGAAAATCATCCGAATTACCTTGTTCCAGGGGATAAACAATAAGGAAATCAATACAAAAATCTAATTTATTATAGCAATTATAACAAGCAGCGTAAAGTGTGCAGATGACGTTTTCAAATACTTTTTGTTGATTTGTCAAACATAGGTTACACATCTTCGTAGAGCATCTGTCAGCTTTTCCTTCTTGTTTGTGTAGCAACTACAAGATAAGCGATAAATGCTCTTTTTTCAATCCATTAGCCTAACTTCCCGTGAAGAACCAAATCTTTTTCATAAGTATCTCCTTCCTTTTCTATCACAAATTTTCATATTCATATGCTCTTCAATAAACATATATAGTTGTGTCAACTTTATTACAACTAACAACAAACGCAAGTATTTCAAAAGTAGTCAGATAAATAGTAGTAAATTCACATTTGCCTCAACTGAATTTTCTTACAAATAAGTTATCTTATTTTCTACAGACTTGTCAAGCATATCCGGGAAGAATGGCACTTTGTTGGAATAAATTCCAATCAATCAAAAAAGCATCAGTCCGAAGACTGATGCCAAAGAGATTCGTTATGTGTGTCGGAGCTTTCAGTTATGCTTTCTCTGCTTCTTCATCACAAATGCGATGGTGCCGAGTGCGGCCAGCAGTGCCAGAGTCAGCAGTGCCACGGGAGTATTGTCTCCTGTCGGGGGTAGCTTCCGGATGGTGAACCTGGTGCTGGCAGAACCGTCATTGGAAACGATCTTCAGGGTATGGACCCCCAGACCCAGCTTTTTGATGAAGGCACGTTTCAGCACGATGACAGTGGAGCCGGAATGGCTGTCATAGTCATCCTTGCTCAGTTTGTTTCCATCCACTTTAACATACAGAAACTTGCTGTAATCCGCGTCGGAACGGAAAGTCGCGCTGTCCGCGTTTTGATAGATATCCTGGTTCGCGCCCTCGATGATCAGGTACTGATTGTATTTTAAGTACGCGTAGGGATAGTCCGCGTGGTCCGACAGGTATTCGCCGGGCTCCACGTCGGAGGCGCCTTCTTTGTTCGCCCCGGCTTTCAGGACCGCGGGATCCGACCCAAAGGCCAGCGTTCCGCCGATGCCTGTTTTGCCGGTCCCTCCGGTGGCGGTTATTTCGCCGCCGTTGATCGTGATATTTACAGGCCATCCTCTCAGTCCAACGCCGATGCCGTCAGCTTCCTCTCCTCCGACTGCCGTTACGGTTCCACCGTTGATCGTTACCGTTACAGTTCCGCCGCCACCGCCGGAACCGATGCCCGATGCCCATTTTCCTCCGGTTGCGGTCACCGTTCCGCCGTTGATCGTGACGCTTCCGCTCACATGTTCAGTTTCGCCGGTGCCGATTCCCGCGCCAGCGTTGGATGCACCGGTTGCCGTTACGGTCCCGCCGTTGATCGTGACGCTTCCGCCAAGTACGCCAATACCCGCGGTGCCGGAAAAATTATAATCCTTTCCTCCGATAGCGATGATTGTTCCGCCGTTGATCGTGATATGACCGCTCCCGCCGATACCTGGCTGCTTGCGGTCTCCTCCGGTCGCCCTTACCGTTCCCGAACCCTCGCTCTGCCCGTATATGGAAAGACTCTTGCCGGATTCACATTCGATACCATACTTTGCCGTCAGCTGACATCCGTCTGTCAGGATCAGATGGGCCGGATCGTCATCCGGAGCCTGATTCATGATCCGGTTTTCTATTGTGGCATCACCTGCCAGCGCGTACCATTCGCCTTCTTCAAAGACATAATTTTTCTGATTTGCCGGCAGCATAATGGCGGATACGGTTTTCATATTTCCGTCTTCATCCACATATTGAACATCCTGCCGCCTTGCAGGGCCCGTGATCCATTTTGCATGAACGGTAATGTCTTTTTCAGGCATCGTACTGAATGTGTATTCATGTCCGTCTGTACATTCTTTATCTGTGTACCAGCCTCTGAATACGAAACCTTCTTCGGACGGATCACTCGGCGCGGCGACCGGTGTCCCGGGAGCTGCATAGATCGGTTCCGGCGCGGTCCCGATACCGTTTGTGTCAAAGGTGATCGTGGAATAGATCAGATCGTACTGGATCTCTACAACAGTACCCGTTTCCGCGATCTTTTGTTGTCTGATCGGGAGAAGCGGCCTGTACCCGGAATACGTATTTTTTGCGGCTGCTTCAGTCATGTTGTTGATATATCCCTGCAGCGTTTCCGTATCTTTCAGTTCGAATTCACTGCCGCGGATCTCCTTCTGCAGCATATGTTTGACCTGGTACTCAGCTTTAACATATTGAATATGGACATATTCCATCCCGGAATGAACTCTGCAATAATCCTCACTGTCTACGACCTTATCATTTTTGCCCTTGATGATGGCAGGAAGCCTGCCGAATTCTACAGTTCCCCCAACATCCCAGCGGGGAAGTACTCCACCCGGCCCAATCGCTGCTGACGGTATACTGCCGCCGGTAAAACCACTCCCTTTCGCGGTTATCTCGCCGCCGCTGATCCTGACATGACCGCCGGCACCTTCCGAAGAAAATTCAGAGGCGTTTCCGCCGCCTATGCCGGCTCCTCCGTCGGTTCCGACCGCGGTGACCTTCCCGCCGTTGATGGTGATGTTTCCACCCGCTCCGCGGTCTCCGCCGCCTATACCGGCTCCCTCTGCTCCTCCGTTTGCGGTCACTGTTCCGCCGTTGATGGTGATGTTCCCTCCGGAACGGGTATGATCATAATATGCGTTGCCGCTGCCGATGCCGGCTGCGGATGTCCCTCCGCGTACATTGATCGTGCCGCCGTTGATAGTGAGGTCTCCTCCGGATTCCGTCAGCCCGCCGCCAATACCGGCATTGTTTTCGGCGGCGACCGGCACAGAAAGCGTGCCGGTTCCCGCACTCTGTCCGCAGATAATAAGCCCATTGCCGTCGCGGTTATGGATCCCGCCGGTTGCCTCAAGGGTACATCCGTCCATCAGGATAAGGTGAGCCGGGGAACCTGTGGACGCTCTGTTTTCAATACGGTTCGTGATCGTTACATTGCCTGTTACCGCATACCAGCCGTTGGCGTCAAACGCATAACTATCCCCTCCTGTCATGATGATACAATCATGGCTTTGCTCAATACCGCTTTCGTCAATGTATTTTACGGTGGCGGTGGTGGCCAGCGCCGTCATAGGCAGAATCATCAGCAGTACAGTCGTCAGCAGAATGAAGAGAACAGTCTTTTTCATGGTGAAGCCCTCTGGTCGGTGTATTTCGAGGAACCTAAATCGATGGGTATCTTTCTCCCGCGCGTGAAAGCGCGGCGTTTCTTACGTAAAAACATTTCAGGTGCTTATAAAACACCAAAAAATTATAGCACCGTAAAAGGATCTTGTCGAGGTGTTCCCGTTGATTTTACTGGCTTTCCGGCATGCGTGGCAAACAAAAAATCCGTTTCTGAAAAGCAGATGGACTGCTGATAAACCTATCACATGATACCTGAAACCAGAATTAAAAAAAGCCAGCGAATTCAGTACCAAATGAGTACAATCGTATACCT
>CALCUD010000088.1 GCA_937906775.1 uncultured Clostridia bacterium | reverse complement strand
TACCTTCTTTTATAAAGCTACGCTGCTCCTTAAGGACATGATCATATAACGCCTTAATTTCTGCAACATCAGATATCTTCCAAACATTAAATTCAGGAGCGTATGAGGGCTTAGCCTTTTGCAATGCGAGGTTTAGCACAAACAAAGCATGTTCATACGAGGAAGCAGTACCTCCACTAGGGCAGCCACAATTCTCCATCACAAAGCGCACAAAGTCACGTTGTTCGTCCGTTTTAACACGCCCCATATCGATGTGCCTTCGTTTAAGACGGGCGTCACCGGGTGCGTGAACATCGGAGGTACTGGAATACCTGGGATCCACGCGACCCGGCTAGCCCAAAGTGTAAACTCACCTAGCCGCAGTCTCGCTGATCCCGTGAAGTTTCCAGTTTTCCGATGTCGGAGCGAAATTACGTTTTCGTTTTCTCTGCGCGTGTTCCAGCACGCGGTGCGACAGGCGTTTGGTGCCCTGCCGCTGTTGCCAATATTATATCAAAACCCCAATCCGTTGTGCGCAAAAAGTCCATCTCTCACCACCGCTGGCACACTGGAGCCTTATCGGGACCTATCAGCGCAAGCCGACGGATCACTACTGGTTCGCCACAGGCGTGTCGGTGGTGCGGACGGCCTTGATTGTTTCACGGCCCCGCCTTGCGGCTTCGTCACAACAGGCCTCGGCCTGCCGTGCGGCCGCGTCGAGACAGGCACCAGCCTTCTTGACGGCGGCGTCGTACTTGTTCGAGACGATCGCGGTCCCGATTCCCTTTTCCTTCAGCAGCTCAACCGCTTCCAGGGTATGCTCAAGCATAATACCGCAGGTAAAGATAACGCAGTCTTTTCCGTCCTTGATAACAGTTCCCTTGCCGACTGTGAAGGGCCGGGGATCGTAAACGGGAGAAGGCAGGCGTGCGGTGCGGATGTAGACCGGTCCGTTAATGGCCGCGGCGGCCTCTACGCACTGATAGCATTCGTTCGCGTCAGACGGAACAAACACCGTCATATTCGGAAGAACGCGCATCAGCGCGATATCCTCGATCGCCTGATGGCTTCCGCCGTCTTCGCCCAAGGTGATGCCGGCATGGCTGAAGGCGAACTTGACATTGAATTTGGGATAGCAGACGCCGTTGCGGATCTGATCATAGTTGCGGCCGGCGAACACCGCGAAGGTGGAGCAGAAGGGAATCAGACCCATCGTACTCATGCCGGCGGCCATATCGACCATGTTCGCTTCGGCAATACCGCAATCGTAGAAACGGCCGGGGAATTCTTTCTTGAATCCGTTGGTCATCGTCGCAGCCGCGAGATCGCAGTCTAGGACGACAACCTGATCATTTTTTTCACCGAGCTTGCAGATAGCTTCACCGTAGGCTACACGAATCGCTTTCTTTTCCATAATCTCAGTCCTCCAATTCCTTCAGAGCCTGTTCGGCCTGTTCGGCATTCGGAGCCTTTCCGTGCCAGCCGACCTGACCTTCCATATAGGAAACGCCCTTGCCCTTGACGGTATTCAGAATAATGTAGCGGGGTTTTCCGGGGCAGGCAGGCGTCTTCAGCGCGGCAAGCACCTGCGCCATGTCGTTCCCGTCGGCCACTTCGATGACATCGTAGCCGAAAGCCAGCGCCTTGGCTTTGATATCGCCGAGGCTCATGACCTCATCGTTGGTACCGTCGATCTGCATACCGTTGTGGTCCAGAATGACTGTCAGATTATCGAGTTTATAATGGGCGGCAGCCATGCTGGCTTCCCATACAAGGCCTTCCTGACTTTCGCCGTCCCCGATGATCGTATAAACGCGGCTCTTTTTGCCTAGATGCTTTGCGCCCAGCGCCATGCCGGTCGCAATGGAAATTCCCTGGCCAAGAGATCCGGTCGAAGCATCGACACCGGGACACTTTTTGACATCGGGGTGTCCCTGCAGGATTCCGTGGAGTTGACGGAACTGTTCGAATTCCTCCCGGCCGAAGAAGCCGCGCTCGCACAGCGTGCCGTAAAGAGCCGGAGCCGCATGACCCTTGGAAAGGACAAAACGGTCGCGGTCAGGATTCTTTTCATCGGCAGGATCGATATTCATCACGTCAAAATACAGCGCAACCAGCGCTTCGGTGCAGGAAAGGGATCCGCCGGGATGACCGGCACCCGCTTTTGCCACCATGGTAATGATGTCCCGGCGAACCTGTTTTGCCTGGGATTCAAGAGCCTGAATATTCATCGCGAACCCTCCTAAAAGCGAAAGTACATACAACTTAAATATTATATTGATCCGATCCCTGATTGTCAAGGATTTCAAAGGGTAAGCGCACCCGTCTGAAGCATCCGGTCCAGCGCTCCGGAAAGTGCGATCCTGCCGTGGCTGTATGTCAGGGCTCCCTGCAGGTAAGCCGTGTACGGTGCACGCATGGGGCCGTCCGCGCTCAGCTCGATGCTGGCGCCTGCGACAAAGGTACCTGCGGCCATCACAACCTGATCGTCATATCCGGGCATATCCCACGGTTCCGGCAGCGCCATGCTGTCCACAGGACTCGCGGACTGGATCCCCTGGCAGAATGCCACAAGCCGTTCCGGCGTTTCCATCTGAATCGCCTGGATAATATCCGCTCTCGGTTCATCCGAAGCCGGCGTCGTCTTCATGCCGAGTTTTTCAAACAGGCGGGCCGCAAGGATCGCCGTCCGTACAGCCTGATTCACGATATGGGGTGCCATAAACAGCCCCTGATAGAACGGGCGGTAATCTCCGGCATAGGAACCGAGTTCCCTGCCCAGACCCGGCGCGGTCAGCCGCCACGCGATCCGGTCCACCGCGTCTTCTCGTCCGACAACATATCCGCCCGTCGGCGCCAGGCCTCCGCCCGGATTTTTGATCAGGCTTCCGACGCATATATCCGCTCCGAAATCCGTTGGCTCCGTCTCCCGGACAAATTCCCCGTAGCAGTTGTCAACCATCAGCCGTATTCCCGGATGACGGGTATGAAGCATCTCCGCCAGTTCTCTGAAATCCTCCGGCATCAGGCTCGGACGCCAGTCATATCCGCGACTTCGCTGTGCTATAACCAGTGTTGTGTTTTCCCGGATCGCGCTTTCCACAGCCTCCACGTCAATCCTGCCGTCCTTCAGCTCCACCCGGTCAAAATCAACGCCCATTTCCTTCAGAGATCCGAGCTGCGTGTTTTCGCCGATTCCAAGAATGCCAAGCAGCGTATCGTACGGCATGCCGGTTGCGCCGAGAATATGCTCGCCGGGTTTTGTCAATCCGAAGAGAGCGAGGCTGAGCGCCGCTGTTCCGCTGGCGATCTGCGGACGGACCAGCGCCGCCTCCGTGTGGAAAAGACGCGCGTAGATTCTCTCCAGCGTATCCCGGCCGACATCATCATATCCGTATCCGGAGGTCGGTGAGAAATGACGGTAGCTGACGCCCTCCTCCCGAAAAGCATCCAGGATCTGACGGGTCCGGATTTCTTCGATCCGGTCCCCTCTTTCAAAAAGTTCGCTCAATTCCCGCTCCGTCTCCCGGACAAAACGCTCGATCTGTTCATTCATTCCGCGATTCCCCCAGTAATATGGTTTTCATCTTTTCATACGCATCAGCGGCTGTCGGATCAAAATACTGCACCGTTTTCTCCCGTTTCAGAAAGGTTTCCTGCCGTTTTGCATAATGACGGCTGCCGAGCCGGATCGCGTCTGCGGCTGTCTCCTCATCGCAGAACCCTCTGACGCACGGGATCATTTCCTTGTATCCGAGTCCCGCCATGCTCTGGGCATCCTCAGGAACACCTTCCCGGAGAAGGTCTGCCACTTCCTGTTTCAGCCCGCTCCGTATCATCTGCCCGACCCGGGTGTTGATCCGGTCGTACAGCACACTTCTTTCCATCCGGGTCGATATCGTGATCCAACTGAACCGGGATTTCTCGCTTCGGTCCGGCTGCTGCGAAAAAGGGATTCCGGTGAGCCGGGTAACCTCAATTGCGCGGATGACGCGCCGGATATCATTAACAGGCAGTCTGGCCGCAGTCGCCGAATCAAGCGTTTCGAGCGTTGCGTGAAGCTGTTCCTTCCCGCCGGGCCTGTCGGCAATCTCGTGAAGTTCCGCGCGCAAACCGGGATCCGCGGCAACATTTCCCATTGCAACAGGATGGAGCAGCGCGTTCATATACAGTCCGGTCCCGCCGACCAGCAGGACCTTCTTTCCCTGTGCGCTCAGCTCCAGAATCTTCTTCTCCGCCAGGTCCCGCCAGGCCGAAACGCTGAAAGATTCCGTCGGTTCGCAGATATCCATCAGATGATGCGCAACCCCGTCCATTTCCTCCCTGGTCGGTTTTGCAGTACCGATGTTCATACGCCGGTAGATCTGCATACTGTCCATACACAGAATCTCCCAACCCATTTCTTTAGCCAGGCGTACAGAAAGCGCGGTTTTTCCGCTGGCGGTCGGTCCGGTCAGAATCCGGCAAAGGATTTTCTCATTCATGCTTACTGGATCCTCTTGAATTTTCTGTCCAGTTCCGTATGGCTCAGAGCCACGACAAGCGGACGGCCGTGCGGGCAGGTCGGTGTTACATGACTGCCGATCATTTCCGCCACCAGACTCCGGATTTCATCATCGGACAGCTTTTCTCCGCCTTTGACCGCGTGCTTGCACGCTGTCTGCAGGATTGCCGCGCGCTTTTTTTCAATCCCCGGGGTTCGCCCGTTGCCCAGTTCATCCAGTACATCCCGGATAAAGGAAACCGAAGCGGCGCTGCCGAGAAGCATCGGAACTGACCTGACCGCCACATCCGTTTCGCTGAAGGGTTCGATCATCAGGCCGATTCCCTCCAGCATCTCCCGGTTTTCTTCGATCATAGCCTGCTCCTGACGTGTCGCGCTCACAATGATCGGAACCAGCAGTTCCTGGGCGGCTTCCTGCTTCCCATACGTTTTCATCATCCGGTCAAACAGCAGCCGTTCATGTACCGCATGCTGATCGATCATCAGGAGCTGATCCTCGTATTCGACCAGAATATAGGTATTGAACAAAACGCCGATATGTTTGAGGGGTTTCTGCAATTCCGACAGGATCGTATTGACCTGTTCCGCCTTTTCATCCTTCCTGTCAAACGCCGGTACTGCGGTTTCTTCATTCCGGACTTCAGTCTGTTTTGCTGTTTTTGCTACAAACTGTGCTTCAGAGGACAATTTTGCAGGCTTCCCTGCCGGTGAGGAAACATCCTTCGGTTTGAGATCTGCCGGGACGGGCTTTTCCGTTTCCTGTGACACAAACGGTGTCCCGGAAACCTCCGCCATCCGCGGTACCGGCAGGCAGTCCGGTTTCTCCGTCCGGGAAACGGCGGGAACCGATCCGCCGGTGACCACTACGGCACTCGGCCTGATCTGCACGGTCTTTTCGGAAATCGGCGGCAGCGCGTCCTTCTCCGGCGATTTTTCCTCCGGCGGCGTCAGTTTGATCTCCGACGGCTTTTCAAAGGCGTCCCTTTCGGACAGCGCGCCGCGGACCAGCGCGCTCAGTGCGCCGTAAACAGCCTGTTCATCCCGGAAACGGACTTCCCACTTATTCGGATGAACATTGACATCCACAGAATCATACGGCACCTGAATATACAGAACACACAGCGGGAACTTTCCGATCATAACCCGTTCCCTGCAGGCATTCTCCACCGCGGCGGACAGCAGCGGGCTGCGCATCATCCGTCCGTTGATGAAAAAGTTCTGACCGTTCCGGTTTCCTTTGGCATTCTCCCCGATTCCCACATATCCCCGGACGGCAAGGCCGCTTTCATGGCCCTCCACCTTCCGGAGTGTTTCAAGGATCTTCGGACCGTATATGCAATAGACCGCAGACTCTATCTGTCCGTCGCCGGCGGAATGATAAACGGTTTTTCCGTTTGAGATGAAACGGAAGCTGACATCCGGACGGCTCAGGATCATATGCGACATAAGTTCGGTTACAGCCGCTGCCTCCACGGCCGGTTTTTTCATGAAGCCTCTCCGCACCGGCGTATTGAAAAACAATTCCTTCACAGTGATGGAGGTCCCTGTTGGGCAGGCTTTTTCAACGATATCCGTAATCCTGCCGCCCTCGTTCCGGACCTGAAGGCCGGTTTCCGTCTCCTTTGTCCGGGTGATCAGCGTGACCTTTCCGACCGCCGCAATGCTGGCCAGCGCCTCCCCGCGAAAACCGAGCGTCCCGATCGCGTTCAGATCCTGCTCTTTGGAGATCTTGCTGGTTGCGTGACGTTCAAACGCCATCCGGATATCACTCTGATCGATACCGCAGCCGTTATCGGTCACGCGGATATAATCCGTTCCGCCCTCCCGGATCTCGACCGTCACAGCCGTCGCTCCGGCATCCAGACTGTTTTCGATCAATTCCTTGATTGCCGCAGCGGGACGTTCGACCTCCTCGCCGGCCGCGATCTTTCCGATCACATCATCGTTCAGCAAACGGATATGCGCCAACTTTTACGCCTCCTTTTCCAAAGAAACAGGTTCTTACAGGTTCCGGGCCTTTTCACGCAGCAGGAACAGCCGGTTCATCGCGTCCATGGGAGTCAGTGCCATGACATCGATTCCCTGAAGCTCCTCGATGATCTCAGTCTTTTTGTAGTCGAACAGATCCATCTGTTCGTTTTTGCGGGGTTTGCTGTCCTCGCCGAGGATGTTCTGGCCGATGGTGTTCTGGTTGATATCGCTGACCTCCAGGCGCGCCTGGATCTCATGCGCCCGGACAACTACGGGATGCGGAACGCCGGCAAGCCTTGCGACATGGACGCCGAAGCTCCTGTCTGCGCCGCCGCGGATGATCTTCCGGAGGAAGATCACATCCTCCCCGTGCTCCTTGACGGAAATGCAGAAATTTTTAACGCCCTCCAGATGGCCTTCCAGTTCACTGAGTTCATGATAATGTGTTGCAAACAGTGTCTTTGCTCCGATCCGGTTCTTGTCGCAGATGTATTCCACCACAGCCCACGCGATGGCCAGCCCGTCGAAGGTACTTGTACCCCGGCCGATCTCGTCCAGAATGATCAGACTATCGCGGGTCGCATTCCGTAATATGTATGCGGTTTCACTCATTTCCACCATGAAGGTGCTCTGTCCGCTGGCCAGATCGTCCGAGGCGCCGACACGGGTAAAGATCCGGTCACAGACGGGCAGATTTGCTTCGCTGGCCGGAACAAAGGAACCGATCTGCGCCATCAGGCAAATCAGTGCCACCTGCCGCATATAGGTGCTCTTGCCGGCCATGTTCGGACCGGTAATGATCATCATCCGGTTTTCTTCCGTATCAAGGCAGGTATCGTTCGGGATGAACGGTTCTCCCCCGAGGCTCTGCTCCACAACCGGATGACGGCCTTCTTTAATATCCAGTGTCCCGTCCTCATTCATCACCGGACGGACATAATTGTTTTCAGAGGCCACCCGCGCCAGGCTCTGATAGGCATCCAGCTTCTTCAGCGCATCCCCGGTCTTCCGGATGCGGCCCAGTTCCTCGGCTACGCGCTCCCGGATCTCGTTGAAAAGCTGCAGTTCCAGCCGGACGCTCTGTTCCTGCGCGCCGATGATCTTCTGCTCGATCTCCTTCAGTTCCGGAGTCATATAACGTTCTGCGTTTGCAAGCGTCTGCTTCCGGGTATAGCGTTCCGGAACAAGATTCAGATAGCTCCTGGTCACTTCGATGTAATAACCGAATACCCGGTTGTACTGGATCCGGAGATTCTTGATCCCTGTTTCCTCCCGTTCGCGGGTTTCCATGTCCAAAACCCACTGTTTCCCGTTTCTCTGAGCTTCCCGGTACTCATCGAGCAGCTGTGAATACCCGTCCCGGATGATTCCGCCTTCGGTGATGACGACCGGCGCGTCCGGATGGATTGCCCGGTCCAGCAGATCCGTCAGTTCCTCCAGCGGATCCAGTTCCTCCCGGATCGTACAGAGTTCATCGCATGCAGCGTCAGACAGCAGGCTTTTGACGGATGGGATCTTCTTCAAGCTGGCGCACAGTGACAGACAGTCGCGCGCGTTCAGATTTCTGTAAGCCACCTTGCTGATTAGACGTTCCATATCATAGACGCCTTCCAGCTCGCTGTTGATCTTATCCCGCAGAATATGCCGGCTGAAAAGTTCGCCCACCGCATCATGCCGTTTGATGATCTCTTCCCGTTTCAGAAGCGGCTGCTCGATCCAGGAGCGCAGCAACCGTCCGCCCATGGCCGTCCCGGTCCGGTCCAGCAGATCCAGCAGAGTCCCTTTCTTTTTCCCGTTCCGGAGGCTTTCAGTCAGTTCCAGATTCCGCCGGGTATTCCGGTCCAGCAGCATCGTCCGGCCGTTTTCGGCAAAACGCAGCGAAATGAAATGCTCCAGCCGGTTTTTCTGCGTCTCCCGGAGATAGCGCATTAAAGCGCCTGCCGCGCATGTCGCATTCCGGTGATCCTCCAACCCGAGCGACGTCAGCTGTTCAAGGTGAAACTGCTCGCAAAGGATTTCGGTCGCATTTTTCGGCTGAAACCAGGTTTGAGGCTGCTCGGTCACCGGAATATTCAGGCCCGGCAGTAACTTCCGGACGGTATCCGCATGATTGCAGATCATCTCATTCGGCGCGATCCGGGCCAGTTCCGCCCGGAGGGCGGGCTTCTCGGGTTCCATGACAAAGAACTCGCCCGTGGACACATCCGCATAAGCCAGCCCGCAGCTGTCGCCGTTCAAAAACAGACTGACAAGGAAATTGTTAACTTTATCCTCAAGCATTGCCGGATCGGTCACCGTTCCGGCGGTAATGACGCGGATCACATCGCGTTCCACAAGTCCCTTCGCCAGCGCGGGATCTTCCAGCTGCTCGCAGATCGCAACTTTGTAGCCGCGTTCGATCAGTTTCTCCACATAGGTATCCACCGCGTGGAAAGGTACGCCGCACATCGGCGCACGTTCTTCCAGCCCGCAGTCGCGTCCCGTCAGCGTCAGTTCCAATTCTCTGGAAACAGTTTTCGCGTCTTCAAAAAACAGCTCATAGAAATCGCCGAGCCGGAAAAGCAGAAGGCAGTCAGCATACTTTTCATGCAGATTCAGATACTGCTGCATCATCGGAGATAATCCCATTGTTCCACCTCAAAACGTGATTACGGATTCATTTTCAGCGGCACCCGCCGCAACGGGAACAGTCCCCGCCGCATCCACCGGAACCGGGATCATCCTCCTGAACCTCGCCGGTAATGACCAGCCGGAGGATCCGGTTCACGTTATCCATCATGGTGCTGAAATCCTTTCTGGCCTCCCTGAGTTCGCAGATCATCGGATTTCCGTTCATCTCCTGCTCTGCCTGTTCCATTTCCTCGCTGGCACGCGCAAGCTCCTCCGGATCCATATCCGCGGAGGACAGGATATTTTCGACAGCCTGCCGTTTTTCGATCATCTTTCCCATGGCGGAAGCGGCGGCTTCATCTGTCTGGACCTTGGCTTCCAGATCCTTCATTTTACTGCAGATATCACTGGCCAGGATGGCCTCGGCCAGCTCCTGCGCTTTTTGCATAACCTCTCTCATGATTTATCCGTCCTTTCCGCTGTCAGCGTATTGTTCTTCAGTCCCGTAATTCTGCAGGGCACGATCTGTCCAATATCCTTCGCATTACCCGCGAAAGTGATGGAAACCGCATGTTTCCCCTTGCCGGAGACCTCCCGTTCGCTCCTTTTGCTGAGTCCTTCCACCAGCACTTCCTCTTCCGTACCGATAAAGCGCTTCAGGGTCTCTTTCTGCAGATTCTCCTGCAGATCGATCAGTCGTTTGATCCGGTCCGAAGCGACCTCCTCCGTTACCTGCTCCGGCATTGCCGCAGCTTTCGTTCCGATGCGAGGCGAATAAATGAAGGTGAAAGCGCTGTCATACCGGACTTCCTGCACAAGGCTCATCGTCTCATCAAACTGCGCTTCGGTTTCCCCCGGGAAGCCAACAATAATATCGGTGCTCAGTCCGATCCCGGGTACTGCTTTCCGGAGACATTCGACCCGATCCAGATACCGTTCGCGCGTGTAATGGCGGTTCATTCTCTCCAGGATCTCGTTGCTTCCGCTCTGAACAGGCAGATGGAACTGCGGCAGGATATGCTCCGTGTCGGACATCACCTCAATGAGCTCGTCGGAAAGGTCCTTCGGATGGCTGGTCATAAACCGGATACGCGGGATACCCAACCGGTCCAGATCCCGGAGCAGACCGGCAAAGGTCACATTTCCGGGGATCCCTTTCCCGTAACTGTTAACGTTCTGTCCGAGAAGCATGATCTCTTTGACGCCGTGTTCCAGCAGTCCCTCCGCTTCCCGAAGGATCGCCCCGGGAGTTCTGCTTCTTTCCCGTCCGCGAACGTAGGGTACAATGCAGTAGCTGCAGAAATTGTCGCAGCCGTACATCACGGTCAGATAAGCCGCGTCGTTCCTGAGCCTGCGGATTGGAAGCCCCTCCGGGATCACATCGCGGTCTTCAACATTCACAACGCTTCTGTCGGAATTCAGCGTTTCATACAGCAGTTCCGGCAATCGGTGAAGATTGGCCGTCCCGAAAGCGAGGTCGATAAACCGGTACTGCTTCAGGATTTTCTCCGCCATGCCCGGCTCCTGAATCATGCATCCGCATACGGCAATAATGAGATTCGGATGACTTTTGCGGACTTCCTTCAGCCACGTGACATTCCCGAGTGCCCGCCGTTCGGCATTGTCCCGTACACAGCAGGTATTGAAAATCACGAAATCCGCCTCGTCCCGGATTTCCGCCGGTACCATGCCCATGGATTCCAGCATGCCCGCCAGCTTTTCGGAATCATGCGCATTCATCTGGCATCCGTAAGTCACAACGTAATACGTCTTCGGGCAATGCGGCAGTTCCCGGACCTTCGCCGCGAACTTCGCCTGCTCCGCCATTTCTTCCGGCGAAACAAGGATCGGCTCTCTGTTCATCTTGCTGATTCTCCGTTCTGTGTCTCTTCATCCCCGGACTTATCCGTTCTTCCCGCGAGCAGATCCCGCAGGGGCGGCCGGTTTCTTTTCCGGGTCATCTCGATCAGTCCGAGACTCGTCCATCCGTGGATCACGGTTTTGTTCCGGTCCCGTCCGAACATTTTCCCGAGAGTTTCCAATACCGTACTTCGGTCTGTTTCGTCTTCCATGTCAATCATGTCCAGAATCAGGATCCCCGACAGATTCCGCAGACGGACCTGGATCATGATCTCTTCGCAGGCTTCCAGATTCGTACGCAGAACCGTCGCGCGCTTATCTGCGGATGCGGTGTCGGAGGCGCTGTTGACATCGATCACCGTCATAGCTTCACAGGGATCGATCACGATGTTTCCGCCATGCGGGAGCATGACCTTCCGCCCGATTCCCTGATTCAGCTGACGGCGAAGGTCCGCGTTCAATTCCTCAACATGCACGAACTCCGTCACGCCGCGCGGCAGATAATCGTTTCGCAGGGATTCCTCCCCGGTATTGCCGGAAAGCAGAACACGTCCTGGTTCTCCGCCGGAGAGTCCCTGCCGGCTAACGGTCTCCCAGCGGCGGAAAAGCGATTCCGCTTCCAATCCGATCTCCTCTTCCGGAACTTCCGCTGCCGCGGAGCGAAGGACAAGACCGAATCTCCCGTCCGACACACGCTCTCCGATCCGGCAAAGCCGTTCTCTTTCGGCTTCCGCCGTAATTCTGGCGCTGACACCGATATGACGGTTCTTCGGCATCAGAATCACGTTCCTCCCCGTAACCGTCAGATCACGGGACAGAAAAGCGCCTTTTTCACCGTTTTCCTCCTTCCGGATCTGAACAGGGATCCGGTCGCCGGAGCGCAGCGGCGCGCCGTCGAAAGTTTTGCTGTTCTCCTGCAGCGGAAGAAAGCCGTTCTTTTTTCTGCCGATATCCACAAACGCGCATTTGAGTCCCGGCATCAGCCGGTCCACTTTCCCGGTCAGGATGTCGCCGAACCGGTCCTCGGGATTTACGGGGAGATATTCGACAAGCCGCCCATCCTCGGTGACCGCGAGGAACCCGCTGTTCAAAAGGATCTGCCGAATCATTTTACATCTGCTCCAGGGACGTGAGTACGCCCTTTCCGTCTTCTCCCAGCAACGCTGTGCGTTTGACCAGCGTGCGGACCTCCCCGTCGATCCCGGCCTGTACACGTAATGCTTCCATCAGCATATTGGGTTTGCAGGCTTCCCGTTCCGTCAGCGCAAGCGTACAGAACAAGCGGTTCCCCCTGCCGGTCAGCGCGTAGATCAGCGGTTTGATATCGCAATCCTTCATGCCGGTTTTCGTCTTTCGGACCGCGGGAACGGTCTCCTTCTCCAGCAGCGGTCCGATCGCGGCGGTGATCTTTTCCCCCTGCGCATCGTCACGGATCAGGATCTCATAGGAGGCCGCCTTCAGGGCCGCCATCAGGGCCGGATGTTTATCATCGACTGCGCGGGCTGAAATCAACTGCATTTCCGGCGGCATGGCACTGTTCATCTTTTGAACGAATTCCTCAGGCGTCACCTCCGAGGCCATGGTCACATCCATGATCTCCCGGTCTCCCCAGGCGCCGGTGCTCAGAGCGCTTGCAAAAGTAACCAGAATATGCGGGTTGAACCCATTTGAATAGGCTACCGGAAGACCGCTGCGGCGCAATCCGCGCTGAACGGCGCGCTGAATGTCCAGATGCCCGATGTGACGGATCCGTTCGCTTTTCACAAACAACGCGATCATTCGCATACGCACACCCCCTCAAAGCGCTGCAATCCGCAGCCGTTGCACCCCTGACGGCAGTCACGGGTCGTTTCCGCCCGGTCACTCTTTTCCTTTTCATGCCACAGATAAGCCTTGGTCACACCGCTGTCGCTATGATCCCATGGCAGGATCTCGTCCCTGCTCCGTTCCCGATTTGCATAGAACGCGGGATCCAGACCGTTTTCGGCAAAAGCTTCCATCCACAGATCATACCTGAACTGATCGCCCCAGCCGTCCAGCATGCATCCTTTCTCAAAAGCCGTTTTCAGCACAGAGCACATCCGCCGGTCCCCTCTGGCAAAACATGCTTCCAGAAAGCTCAGATAGGGCGCGTGCCAATTGAAGGTCACACCTTTGATAGCCAACACCTTTTTCAGATAGTCCTGTTTTTCCATGATGACCGGAATAGTGTCCTGCGCGGCCCACTGGAAAGGCGTAAAGGGTTTGGGAACAAAGGTACTCGCGCTGACGGTCACCCGAAGGCCCTTGGCGCGCTGATCCTTTGGCACATGGAAATATTCCGCGACGACCTTCCGGGCCAGATCGGCAATGCCGTCCAGATCTTCGGTCGTTTCCGTCGGCAAGCCGTCCATAAAGTAAAGTTTGACGCTGCTCCATCCGCCCTCAAAGGCATCCTTCACCTTTTCAAGCAGATCCTGTTCCGTTACACCCTTGTTGATCACATCCCGGAGCCGCTGGGTTCCGGCTTCCGGAGCAAATGTGAGGCTGCTTTTTTTAACAGCCTGCGTTTCCTCCAGACTCTCTTTCAGCACACTGTCGATCCGCAGGCTCGGCAGAGAAACCGAAACGCGCTGATCCTTGAGGCGCTTCATCAATTCGCGGATCAGCTCCGGGAGGCACGAATAGTCACCGCTGCTCAGACTGCTCAGGCTGATCTCCTCATATCCGGTCGAAGCTTCCAGTTTTTCGGCGAGGTGCAGCAGCGTCTCGAGGCTTCTTTCCCGGACAGGACGGTAGAGCATTCCCGCCTGACAGAAACGGCATCCGCGGGTGCATCCCCGCATGATCTCCAGCATGATCCGGTCATGCACGATCTCCGTATAGGGAACAGGGATCTCCTCCGGATAATAGGTATGATTCAGATCCGTTACGATCCGTTTCTTCACGGTCGCGGGAACATCGCCATCCACAGGCGAAATCTTTTCCACGGTGCCGTCCGGATGATAGGTGACCGTATACAGCTCTGGTACATAAACACCATCCAAGCGGGAAAGCGCGCGCAGGCATTCCTTTCTGGACAATCCCTTTTCCTTACGCTCAAGAATGACCCGGTTCAATTCGGTCATCACGTCCTCGCCGTCGCCGATCATAAACGCGTCGATAAAATCCGCCAGCGGTTCGGGATTAAACGCGCAGGGCCCGCCCGCGACCACGATGGGTTCGTCCTCTCCGCGGTCCCGGTTCATCAGCGGAATCCCGCCCATTTTCAACATCGCCAGAATATTGGTATAGCTCATTTCATACTGCAGGGTAAAACCGACGACCTCAAAGTCCTTCAGCGGACGGCGGCTTTCGATGGAAAACAGAGGCACCTGCTCCTTTTCCATCAGCTCCAGCATATCCACCCACGGCATGAACACACGCTCACACAGGCTCCACGGCTCCCGATTGATCAGACCGTAGAGGATCTTCATGCCCAGATGGCTCATGCCGACTTCATAGGTATCCGGAAAGCAGAACGCAAAATGAAGCGGACAGTCCTCCCATTTTTTGATCGCGGTGTTCATCTCACCGCCGGTATATCTCGGAGCCTTCTGAACCTTTTCCAGAAACTGCTCAATACGTTCATTCATTTCCATTCCCGGAAAACTCCTTCCACGAAAGGTAATACTTAACCGATTAATTTTATCATCTGGCCATTCCTCAGTCAACGAAACAATCCTCTACAAAAGTCTTTCAATTCTGTGACTTTCCAAATACAAAAACAGAGGCGGGTACATTTCTGCACCGCCTCCCGAACTGTCTGACAGTGTCATTCCTCCGGCAGATCAAAGAAAGCCATCATGTCCGTAATCTTCGCGGTCCCGCCGGTGACGATTTTCTTTTTGCCTGTATCGGTTTTTTTGATGATCAGGGTGGATGAAGGACCTCCGTCCAGATTGTAGACCCATTCGGTCACATACCGTTTTTTCAGGAAATTGCAGGCTTCCCATAGTGTCCATCCGAGGCCGCCGTCATTGCTCACATGGAGCAATATATAGTTATTCCGGTTCAGTTTCGCAATCACGGTCCGTTCTGCGCGTTTGTTCGCGAAGGTCCAATCCTCCGGCAGAATGATTTCATTCCGGAGCATCATGGGACACTGTTCGTAAAAAGACCAGGTCTGCAGGATCCCGTGACTGAGAACTTCCTCCGGATCCGTCTGAATATACATCTGCAGCCCGTCCTCCTCCAGGGTCAGCCCTGAATAAGGAACGCCCAGCAGATTGCGGAAGACCGTTCCGTCCGTGACAGTCAGAGATCCGAGCGGCGTAAAGTGATAATCCTCACTGACGCCCGGATAGTTTCCCGGAATCCAGGGATACTTCGGGCTGATAAATCCGCTGCCGTTTGTCATCAGCACGGCGTCCGGCATCTTTTGGGACAGCTCCACAGGTTTCATCACATTGGTTTCCCAATCAGCCGTCACTTTTCTGATCTGACGGCCGGGATCACTCATCCAGATCTGACTCATATACGCCGTCACATTATGGAGCATGAACCTGGTCGTGCGGATCCGGAGATGATCCGATTCATAGGTATAGATGGCTCTTCCCTTTTCCGTATACGCCTGAGGCGGATAGTTTTCCTCAGCCGAGGACGCGGAAAAACCGAACAGAAAGGAGACCGCCAGCATCCAGAGCAGGACTCTTTTCATACTGTTCAGTCTCCTTTCTGTTCATTCAATGTTGACTGAGGTTCGCTTTTCTTTCAGGGAATGACAGGCGTCCAGTAGTTCTGCTGATACAGATCCGTAAAGCAGTAACTCGCCAGCGTTTCTCCGCCGGTCACCCGGATATTCGCGATCTCCGCCGTTCTGCCCAATGTGATGGGCTTTCCGAGTTTGTAACTGTCCTGATAGTTTCCTTCATAATCGTAGTAGTCACAGATGAACTGCAACTGATCGCCCGCTGTGATTCCGATCATCGTCTTGGCTTCAACCGCGACATCGCCGCCCGGATAAACCGGTTGCGCGCCGGAAATATAACCGTCCGGATTTTCATCGTCAAAGATCAGGATCAGATTCACCCGGGTCCCATTCAGATACGCTGGTACATAACCGGTGATCGCGTATTTCTCACCGGAATCGTCCTGAACCGTATTCAGGTAATAATACGCGACAGGGGTCCTGTCGATGCTCAGCCAGGTTCCGTCATACGCCCCGATCAGATTCCCCTGATCATCCAGATCAAACACATTATCCGTTCCAAGGTCGATCAGACCTTTTCCGTCATCCAGGAAGACATTCAGCTTCAGATCCTGGACCATGCTCCACTGCTGTTCGGACAGTGTGATTTTTCCGTCCGCCCAGACCAGTGCGTCCGCGTCGAAGTGGTTTTCATCAATATAGTGAGCCGCGGTCTCCGCAGTCAGGGTACGTCCGCCGAACAGATCCAGAATGCTTCCGGTCATTCCGGAAGAGGAGCCGCCAAACAGACCACTTAAAAGGCTTCCTGTATTGGCGGAAGAATAGCTGCTGTTTCCGCCTCCCAGCAATCCGTTCAGAATGCTTCCTCCGGTAAAGTCTCCGGCATAGCCGCTGGCTCCGCCAAATCCGGAACCGAAACCGGATCCGTAGGAGGAAATGCCCGTTCCGGAGGCGACCTGTCCGCTGACTTCCATCGAGGCGAATTCCTGGATGCATTTGGTATACTCGTCATCCATGCCGATCGCGGAATAGGTGGAAACCGCCTGACTGACATTGGAAGCCCGTTTATAGGGGAAATAGATGCTCAGACCGTAGGCGTTGCTGATTCCTCCGCCGGTCCGGTTGTATTTCACCGCGCCCTGCAGGGCTTTGGCAAGCTGTTTCGCTTCCGGGGTTCCGAGATTCTTCGCAAAGTGCACCAGGTCAATCTGATCGATCCGGCTGCTCTGGGCAAATTCACGGGTCTTGCCGCGGGCTGTTGATACTTTGTTGTATTCGTTGTTGTTGATCAGCTCGTTGGTTTCGCGGCCGAAGTCAGCAAGCTCCTTCGGAACCGTCGCGGAGAGCTCTGCCAGGTCAACAACGGACAGCGTCGTGGCCTGACCGCGGCACTGTTGCACGCAGACATCGACAAAATCGTCCGCGATGATTTTCCCGATCTCCACGGTTGGCATAGAGGTATTCTGACTCAGTTTCGTCAGCCAGTTGGTATAATACCAGCCTACTCCGGGTTCCGCCTCTTCGCTGGCGATCATGTAATCCGCGTATTCATCCAGCATGATCCCGTTTTCGACCGTCGCCATCAGGCAGGCGTCAAAACCGATAAAATCAAACTTTACTCCGGCATTCTTCAGGGCTGTGTTGATCCCCGCAAGGGTCATGGAACCGGCGGATGTATGATTTTCATCGTGGCCGTAGCCGCTCAGAGATCCGCCGCCGTGATCCCAGAAAATGAGGCACATCCGGTTCGCGCTGAAATTCTCTTTCCCGTAGCGGATGAACTCCGTCAGAGTCGACGGGGTTGTCATGCTGGCGGTACCCATATTCTCTTCAAGGCGGATCAGACTTCCGTCCCTGATCTGATAGATCTGATTGACTTTGGAGGAAACAACGCTGTTCTGCCACCGTCTCGCGCCGCCTGTATAAACGATAAGGTTTACATTCTTGCCCAGGGTGGCCTTGGTCATTTCCTTCAGGTCTGCGGTCGCCATACCGCTCTGGCTTTCCAGATCCGCGCCGCACATATAAACTAGAATTGTTACTTTATCCTTGCCGTTTCCCTTGATCACAGTCCGTTTATCCCTGGCTTCATCCGCGACTGTCATATCGGGTGTTTCGGTATTGTCGGACGAATTAGAAGTAAAATACTGGTTTGAAGCCGACTGGGATGAAACAGAGCCGCTCCCGCCGAGTACGGAAGAAAGCACACCTGAAAAATCATAGGCGGAGGATCCGCCGGAACTTCCGGTAAACAGGGACAGCAGATCGCCAAGTCCGCCGGTGCCGGAAGAAGATGAAGAAACCGTTCCGGTCGACTGTGTATTTGTCTGGGTGGAAGTTTGAGTCAATGCCTGCGGCAGATCGGAAACAAGGCTGCTGTCGTTCCCTCCGAACAGACCTGTCAATTTTCCGCCGCCGAAGAGGACAACCGCCGCAATGATAATCAGGATCAGCTTGCTTCCTCCGCTTTTTCCGCCTGAAGCCCGTGTTGTCTGCTGACGTTGTGTAGCGGAATACTGTGATCCGCTGTTCTGAGGAGCGGCACTCTGGTATTGTGTTCCGCTCTGCTGCGGACGGGCACTCTGGTAATTCGTTCCGCTCTGCTGCGGGCGGGCATTCTGAAAGGGCGTTGCGCTCTGTTGCGGACGCGACGAACTATTCTGCCCGGGACGTTTTCCCTGCTGAAGCCCCGCAAAAAAGCCCGTAGCCGAAGAATGGGATGAATTCATATTTCCGCCCGGACGGCCCGTTCCCGAAGCGCTGTTCCCGAACATTCCGGATCCCGGTCTTGACGAACCGGCAAATGAAGTACCGTTCTGTTCTCTCGCCGGATGAACCGGTTTGCCGGCTGTCTTTTCTTTCCGATCCTGATAATTCCCGGTATTGTTGACCGGACCGGTGCCCAATCCTTCGCCTGTCTTTTCAACCTTAGCGGTACCTTCAACAACCTTTTTCCGGCGCGCTGCCGGTCTGTTCATCCTGTTCACCGAAATCCCTCCTTCATTGATTTCTCCGGATTACTGAAAACTTATGGGATTGAACCCTTTTGCCCGCACGGCATCCATGATGGTTTCTTCCGGAATATCCGCGTCAGTCAGAATGTGAGCCGTCTTCTCTTCCAGACTGACCTCAACGCTCTTCACACCTTCCAAAGCAAGAATCGCTTTCTCCACCGTGGCCTTGCAATGGTTACACATCATACCCTCTACAAGTAAAACTTTTTCCATGAATCCTTCCTCCGTTCGTAATGATCTCATTTATGGAATCAGTTCTTTATGTTCTTCCTCATCGGATTCTTCAGCCTCAGGTTCCGGAAGTTCCGGAAGATTCTCCAGGCTTTCCAGTCCGAAGTGGCTGAGGAACTCATCTGTGGTCCCGAACAGGATCGGGCGTCCGATTGTATCCTTCCGGCCAACTTCGCGGATCAATCCTTTCATCATCAGACTCTGCAGACTGTAATCGCATTTTACTCCCCGGATCTGTTCCACCTCCGCCCGGGTAACAGGCTGCTTGTAAGCCACCACGGCAAGCGTTTCCATGACTGCCTGGCTCAGGCTCTGTTTCTGTACCGGTTGAAGGAGACGGATAACATCCTCGGCATATAAAGCCCGTGTCGTAAGCTGTACATTATCACCAAAACGCTTGATTGTAAATCCGCGGTTTTCGTAGTCATATTCGCCCGCCAGTTTTTCCAGTTCCGGACGCAGTTCCTGCTCTTCGATCTCAAGTGCCCGCGCAAGTTCCCGGATGGAAACCGCGTCACCAGCAACGAACAGGATTGCTTCAATCCGTCCCCTGATGTTTCCTTCCTCACGGTTCATCCGTCTGCACCTTCCTTCGTTTCGAGCGTGCCATTTCCGCCAGATCCTCATCAGATTCCGCAGCGGGTTCCGCACGGCCTGAAATCAGTTCAATTTCCCCGTATGTTCCATCCTGGGATATATGCATCTGGCCAAGACGCAGCAATTCCAGTACCGCCAGAAAGAATGTAACCACTTCCTCCCGGGTCGGCGCTTTGGAAAAAGCCTCGGTAAACTTCATCCGGCGTTTCTTTTTGATCACGTGGATCAGATCCAGCATGCATTCCTGTACGGTGTGGGTGTCTCTGTGAATGTCCCGGGCTGCGTAATGATTGGTATCCGGATTGGCATCCCGGACAGGTTTTCGCGCCCAGATCCGCAAAAACGCCTCCGTCAGGCCCTGTAAAGTCAAACCAGTAAGTTCCGTTTCCGGCGGCGGAAGCGGATATTCTTCCGGCAGTTTGGCGAATACAAGCTTCTCCGCCTCCTCAAAACTCCGCAGATTCCCCGCGGATTCCTTGAAACGCTTGTATTCCTCTAGACGGCGGATCAGTTCTGTTTCCGGATCCTCTTCCCCTTCCTCCGGCTCCGGCGCTCTCGGCAACATGGCGCGGCTTTTGATTTCAACGAGCGTTGCCGCCATCACCAGAAAGTCACTTGCCTCGTCCATATCCAGATCCTTCGCGTCCCGGACAATTTCCAGATACTGATCGGTAATCTCACTCACGAAGATATCCCGGATATCGATCTGAGCCTTTCCGACAAGTGTCAGCAAAAGATCCAGCGGACCGTCAAAGTCCTTCAATTGAAATGTCATACCCATCGGTGTCTCCCATCAGAACAGCATGGAAAAGATCCTGATCATTCCGTTTATGCAGAATGAACACACCCTGGAAAACGCTGTGCTCAGCACACCGGTCAGGCAGATGAACAGAAAACCGTAGCGGATGTAAGTCATCATCTGACTGTTGATTTCCAGCCGGCCTTTGAAAAAAATCTGATTGGCAAGTCTGAAACCGTCCAGCGGTGGAACAGGCAAAAGATTAAAAACAGCAAGGGAAATATTGAAACTCATCATGAGCTCAATCAGATAGAGCAGATATCCCGCAATGCTCTTTGCCGGTTCCATAGCCGAGTAGACATAGATCGTTCCATTCCGGATCAGCATCCACGGAGTCCGGCTGCATACAAAAACATACAGGAATGTGAAGAAAATAAACAAAAGAATATTCGTTGCGATTCCTGCCAGAGATACCAGAATGATATCCCGGTCGCGCTTTCTGAAATTGTAGGGATTGATCGGAACAGGCTTGGCCCATCCGATCCGAAGGAATACCATACAGAGAGCTCCGATCGGATCCAGATGTTTTTTGGGATCAAGTGACAGTCTTCCCATCATTTTCGCGGTCGGGTCACCGCACTTCCATGCGACAAATCCGTGACTGACTTCATGCAGGATCAGACTGAACAGCAAAGCTGTCGCGAACAGAACCGCCTTGATCAGAAAATCGATCGGATCCGCAGTAAGCTCATTCATCCAGGTGGTTAAGTGACTGAACATGTTTTCAAACCTCACCTACTGACCCGCTCTGCGGATCAGCTCGTCTTCGTCAATCGTTTCAATGCCAAGTGACTGTGCTTTGGTCAGCTTGCTCCCGGCGTCCTCGCCGACCACCACAAATGCCGTCTTTTTGCTGACGGAACTCGCGGCGTTTCCTCCCGCCGAGCGGATCAGATCCTCCGCTTGTTTTCTGCTCAGTGTCGGAAGCGTTCCGGTAACAACAATACTCAACCCGGCAAGCGGACCTGTTCCGTCGGAAAACGCCTTTTCCTTCGGTCGGACGCCGGCTGTCAGCAGTCGCTCGATCATCTCCGTATTTTCAGCAAAAGCAAAGAATTCTGTTACGCTTTGGGCAACAATCTCCCCGATATCCGGCATAGCGGTCAGTTCCTCTGTTGTGGCAGTCGAAATCCTCTCCAATGTGCCGAACCTGTTTGCCAGGTCCCGGGCTGTTTTTTTTCCGACATTCGGAATACCCAACGCGAAAAGAAAGGCATCCAGTTCGCATTGTTTAGTCTTCTCCAATGCCTCTGTCAGGTTCATGGCTTTCTTTTCTTTGAAACCTTCCAGCGCCAGCAGATCCATGGGCGTCAGGCTGTAGAGATCCGCCGGATCGCGTAATCCGCACGCATCGTACAACTGGCCGGCGGTTTTCTCGCTGAAGCCGTCAATGTCCATAGCTTCCCTGCCGGCATAATGGGCAATCCGTGCGACAGCCTGCGGCCGGCAGCTCCTGCGGTTCATACAGAACAGATGCGCCCCTCTGGTTATCAGGGGTTCCCCGCAAGCGGGACAAACTGACGGCGCTTCTATCGGTGTTTCTTCCGGGGAGGTTTCACCCGCACGCCCTGTGATCTCCGGAATCACATCGTTGCTCCTCCGAATCCAGACATTGCATCCGATGGCCACGTCTTTCCGACGGATATCACTGAGATTATTCAAGGTGGCTTTCCGTACGGTAACGCCGTAGAAGTCCACAGGTTCCACATGAGCCAGAGGAGTCAGTTTACCGGTACGCCCAAGTTCCCAGGTCACAGACTGAAGCTTCGTCACGCATTCTTCCGCTTCAAACTTGTATGCAACCGCCCACCGGGGAAATTTTTCCGTAAATCCCATCTGTTCCCGCAGGCGGCTGTTCCCTACCTTGATCACAACGCCGTCGATCAGCCAGTCAAGATTCTTTCTGTTGTCTCCGATTTCACGGATGCAGGCTTCCAGTTCGTTTCTCCCTGTTCCGCTTCCGAGGTAAGGACTGACCTGAAAACCGTTGTCCCGGAGAAATTTCAGCATATCCGGCTGTGTATCGTAGGGGGGATCCTCGATCGTACCGATCTGATAGAAGAACGCATCCAGATGTCTGGAAGCTGTCACTGCCGGATCCAGATTCCGAAGCGCACCGGCCGCCGCATTTCTGGCGTTCTTCAGCGGTTCCTTCGCGGTTTTGTTGTATTTCTCCAGTGTGCTCAGGCGCATAATGCACTCACCCTGGACCTCCAGAATTCCCGTATACGGGATTTCCCGCGGAATGGTATGGATCGTTTTCGCCTGTGCCAGAATCGCCTCTCCGGTGATTCCGTTTCCGCGGGTAGCGGCCTGAACCAGTTTTCCGTCCCGGTAAGTCAGATTCAACGTCAGTCCGTCAAATTTGTATTCCACGTAATACTGAAGGTTCTCCTGCCCCGCAAGTTTTTCCGTTCGGGCGATCCACGCATCCAGCGCTTCAAAGCTCTGAACCTTGTCCATGGACCACAGGCGCGTCAGGTGCGTATGCTGCTGGAATTCCTTCAGCGGTTCCCCGCCGACCTTCCCGGTCGGTGAATCCGGCAGAACGATCCCTGTTTCGTCCTCGAGGCGGCGCAGCTCATCGTACATTTGGTCCCATTGCATATCTGAGACCACCGGATCATCCAGAACATAATATGCATAAGCTGTATCTTTCAGCCGCTGCGTCAGCTCCCGGATCCGGCGTTCTTTTTCATCCATGGCTACTCCTCCATCTTTACAATCGGAGCGATGCTCAGCACAAACTCCTTCTCTCCGAGGGTCGGAAAATGAATCACAATACGGGCATCCGCTCCGTTTCCGTGAATGCCGCAAACCGTTCCCTGTCCGAACTTGCGATGATACACCCGGTCTCCCGGGGCAAACAGTATTCGCGTGGCGCTGTCAGTTACTTCACGGGCCTTACTGGCAACAAATCCCTTGCTGACCCCCGGAATGCTGTCTAGCGGGCGGCCGTTCAAAGTCAGTTTCAGGCCGGAGGGAACCGCGCTCTTTCCTCTGCCGCGGATCGCTGCCGCAACATCGGCTTCCCATTTCGGGTCGCTGCTCCGCGGTCGGGTTGTGCCGCGGAAGGGTTCAGCCCTTCCGGAAATCCATTCTTCCTTTTTCAGCCGTTCGGGGATCTCATCCAGGAACCGGCTCGGCGGATTGCATTGAATCTGATTGTACAGAAAGCGTCTTCCCGCACGGGAAAGGAACAGTTTTTCCCGCGCGCGGGTAATCCCGACATACATCAGGCGCCGTTCTTCCTCAAGACGTTTTTCATCCATCATGCTGCGGGAACTCGGGAAAATGTTTTCCTCCAGTCCGGCAATAAAAACATCTTTGAATTCAAGTCCCTTGGCAGAATGAAGAGTCATCATCGTCACGTAGTTACGCCCGTCTTCCTCCCGGTCCAGATCCGTAATCAGGGCGACATTCTCCAGATAATCCTCCAACGTCGGATTCTCTGCAGCTTCTGCATATTCCCTTATGGCGCCTTTAAATTCATTAATATTTTCGACCCGGGCACGGCCTTCCTCGGTATCCTCTTTGCTGTATTGAGCCTCCAGCCCTGTCCTGTCAATGATCATCTCCACAAAATCAGCGAAGGGGACAGTATCTTTCAAAGCGCTCAGCATCGTCATCAGCAGAAAGAAATCCGTTACGGATTTGCGGGCCCGGCTTCCGAGCGTTGCAGGCAGATCCGCCATTGCGCTGTACAGAGGCATATCATTCTTTTGCGCATGGTCAGCCAGTTCCTGCACGGTACTGTCACCGATGGCACGCTTCGGAACATTGATAATCCGGCGCAGGCTGATATCGTCGCTCGCGTTGGCCAGGACTCTCAGATAGGCAATGATATCTTTGATCTCCTTGCGTTCATAGAATTTCTGGCCGCCGAAAATCTTGTATGGAATTCCGGCCTTCATCAGCATTTCTTCCGGAACACGGCTCTGGGCGTTTGTCCGGTACAGAACAGCCATATCCCCGATGGAGTGTCCCGCTCTGCGAAGAGCGTTGATCTGATCGGCGATCCAGGCCGCCTCTTCCCGTTCATCGCCGGCACAGAAAACGCTGATCTTTTCGCCTTCTTCCTCCTCTGTCCAGAGTACCTTATCTTTCCGGTCTGCGTTATTTGCGATCACCTGATTTGCAGCGTCAAGAATATTGGAGGTGGAGCGGTAATTTTGCTCCAGCTTGATCACAACCGTATCCGGGAAATCCTTTTCGAAATCAAGGATATTCCGTATATCTGCGCCCCGCCAGCCATAGATACTCTGGTCGTCGTCTCCCACAACGCACAGATTCCGGCTTTCAGCCGTCAAAAGGCGGATCATCTCATATTGCGCTTTGTTCGTATCCTGATATTCGTCAACAAGAACATAACTGAACTGTCTCCTGTACCGTTCCAGAACAGGCGGATGTTCTGCAAGAAGTTCCAATGTCCGGATCAGCAGATCATCGAAGTCCAGCGCGTTCAGATCCTTCATACGTTTCTCATAGGCGACCATGATATCGTGGATGATCCCGGAACGGTGATCCCGCGGAGATTGATAAAACCATTCGTCCGGTGAAAGAAGTTTATTTTTCGCGTCACTGATTTTCGCGCGTGTTTCCCGGAACGGAAGAAATTTGTCATCAATGTTCAGCTGCTTATAGATCTCTTTGAGCACGGTCTGCTGGTCATCGTCATCATAAATACCGAAAGATCGGGAATATCCGAGTTTTTCAATGTCACGGCGCAGGATCCTGGCGCAGGTGGAATGAAAGGTGCTGATCCATGCCTGTTCCGCGGACGTCTCGCCGACAAGGTCGCAAATTCTGGTTTTCATTTCACGCGCTGCCTTGTTCGTAAAAGTCAGCGCCAGAATCGATTCGGGCATAACACCGTGTTCGATCAGATTTGCGACGCGCCACGTCAGTGCGCGGGTTTTTCCGCTTCCGGCGCCGGCCAGAATCAGAACGGGACCTTCAAGCGTTTCCACCGCAAGACGCTGTTCCTTATTCAGGGATGATAAGTCCATTTATTTACCTCTGTCTTTCTGTCGCAATCACGCCTGTTTATCCATCGCATCCAAAACACGGTTATATCCGTCGGCGCCATAGCTCAGTGCGCGATTGACACGTGAGATGGTCGCGCTCGAGGCACCTGTTTCCTCCGCGATATGCTGATAGGTTTCACCTTTCCGGAGCAGGCATGCCACTTCCAGACGCTGAGCAATGCTGCGAATTTCCGGAATCGTGTACAGATCCTCAAAGAACCGGTATGCGTCTTCCTCATCGTTAAGGGACAGCATCGCCCTGACCAGCATATCCGTCTGATGGTTCCGGATCTTCGGTTCAAACATTTCCATCACGCTCCTGACAGTTTCACGCTTTAGCTTGTGAAGTTATTTTACATCGAAATCTTCTGCACTTCAACTGATATTATACTATATCTTGCGTGATCCCGGATTCATTATGTCCGGAAGGCGCAAAAAAGAACCGGAGTTTGCTCCGGTTCCCGATAACTGTCATACGTTGAAAAGCAACTCATCATAGGTTGGGAACGGCCATATTTTTCGGTCGGTGAGCACTTCAAGCCGGTCCGCGCTTTCTCTGAGCGAAACCATGGCAGGCAATACCCGGTCATGCATATAGCGGGCTTCCTGTAATATATCGTCTCCGCCCGGTCTCGTTTCCAGCATCTGTTCGAGTCCGGTGATCCTTTCACTCAGAGTATTGCATCCGCTGTAAAGCTGTTCAAGCAGTTTCATACCGGAAGGCATGGACCCGATCATATTCCGGACAGCCGCCGTTTCGTTGGCAACCTTTCCGGTCCATTCCAGAACTGCCGGCAGAATCTGTCTGCGAGCCATCATCAGCATAGTTTCAGCTTCGATATTGATTACTTTGGCGTAGGAATCCAGGCCGATATCCATGCGGGAGCGAAGTTCTTCCTTGCTCAGGACCCGATGGGTTTCAAACAAAGTGATATTTTTTTCAGCAATATAGCTCGGTAAAGCGTCCACGGTGGACGGCAGACAGACCAGACCCCGTTTTTCCGCTTCCCGGGTCCATTCTTCCGAGTAATTATTCCCGTTGAAAATGATCCTCCGATGCTCCCGGATATTGCGTACAATCAGCTCGTGCAGTGATTCGCGGAAATCGTCCGCCTGTTCCAGTTCATCGGCAAACTGGCGCAGGCTTTCGGCCACGATGGTGTTCAGAACCACGTTTGCGTCGGAAATGGATGCAGACGAGCCGAGAGAGCGGAATTCAAACTTATTGCCTGTAAAGGCGAACGGCGAAGTCCGATTCCGGTCCGTCGTATCCTTCTGGAATTTGGGCAACATATGGACGCCGATAGCCATATCCGCTTTTTCCCGCCCGTTGTAGGCCGTTCCGCTTTCCAAAGCGTCCAGGATCTCGGTCAGTTCGTCTCCCAGAAAAATGCTGATGATCGCAGGCGGTGCTTCGCATCCTCCCAGCCGGTGATCGTTCCCGGCGGAAGCGACGGATGCCCGGAGCAAATCCTGATACTCATCCACCGCTTTGATCACCGATGTCAGAAACAGCAGGAACTGTGCGCTTTCATGCGGACTGTCACCAGGATTCAAAAGGTTGTAACCTGTATTGGTCGTCATGGACCAGTTGTTGTGTTTTCCGCTTCCGTTGACGCCGGCAAAAGGTTTCTCCGCCAGAAGACAGACCAGATTATGCCGGCGGGCAACCTTTTTCATCATTTCCATGGTCAGCTGGTTATGGTCACAGGCCACATTCACAATGGAAAAGATCGGCGCCATTTCGTGCTGTGCAGGCGCAGTCTCATTATGTTCTGTTTTGGCCAGAACACCGAGTTTCCACAATTCTTCATTCAGCTCTGTCATGAACGCCTGAACACGGGGCTTGATGTTGCCGAAGAAATGATCGCCGAGTTCCTGTCCTTTAGGCGGTTTTGCTCCGAACAGCGTTCTTCCGGCAAAGATCAGATCGCTCCTCTGATCATAAAGATCTTTATCAACAAGAAAATATTCCTGTTCAGGGCCGACCGTAGGGATCACGCGCGTCGCGTCGTCCCGTCCGAACATTTTCAGAATACGGACAGCCTGACGGCTCAATGCCTCCATGGAACGGAGCAGCGGAGTTTTCTTATCCAGTGCTTCTCCTCCCCAGGAGCAGTACGCCGTGGGAATACACAGAACCTTATCCTTGATGAAGGCATAGGAAGTCGGATCCCATGCTGTATAGCCTCTGGCTTCAAACGTGGAACGCAATCCGCCGTTCGGCAGGGAACTCGCGTCCGCCTCACCCCGGACAAGTTCCTTCCCGCTGAATTCGGTAATGATCTTTCCTCCGGGGGCCGGGGCAATAAAGGCATCGTGCTTTTCAGCCGTTACACTGTTCAATGGCTGGAACCAGTGAGTATAATGCGTAGCGCCGCGCTCCATCGCCCAGTGCATCATTGCGTCCGCGACAGCGCCGGCCACCTGGGCGTTCAGCCGTCTTCCTTCATCCAGTGTCTTGTGAAGCGCCTGATAGATCTCTTCGGGCAACCGTTCTTTCATCACATCGTCGTTAAAGACATTGACGCCGAAGATCTCATCCATGTATGCCATCAGGGTCCCCTCCTCCCGAATATGGGCAAGTGTAGAGAAAAGTCCGGGGTTTGTCAAGCATTTTAACTGTGCTGCAGATACCAGTCGTACTCATAGCCTTCCTCGCTCATAATCGGGGATTTTTCAGCAAGGAAATGCGTTACGCCGTTAATTCCAAGTGTTATGCGGATATTCAGAATTCCGTCAGCCTTCACCCGCTGACTGCGGATCAGAGGCGTTCCGGCCTGGCGCAGGATCTCTGTCTGATCCTTCCGAAGGGACTCCGGTTCACCCATTTCATGCCAGACCTTCAAAGGATTGCAGCATTCCTCATCCGTGGTCCGTATCACTGCAGACCATTCGCCGTCTCCCGGCAGACTGATTTCGAGTTCCAGCTCCTCGCGCTTCTCCCGGCACAAATTCCACAGAATACCTTCATAACTGCCATCCGCGCGCCGCATGATGACCGCGTTCTCATCCCGGTAAACACATTCCCCTTTCAGTTTGTTGAAAAATGCAAAAGTCCATAATGTCGGTTTGGCGATCAGGCCGTTGGCGATCATTCCGAAACCTCCGTGGAACGGCCGGGCCGGTACGCCGCCTTCTTCAAACACATCTCCGAAAGTCCAGTAACTGTAGCCGGCTGCCACATCGCCCAGACGCGCCAGCAAGCCGGCGGTATACGCGGCGTTCAGGTTGGTATCGTGAATCGGGCAGAACGGATTGTAGCTCGTATTGAACTCTGTGATATACATTTCTTTTCCCTTGTATTCCGGAAAAGAATCAAGGATTGCGCGGCTGGCGGTCATTTCCTCCATCAGCGTATCAATCTCCCGCATCGTATGATACAGATAACGCGCTTTATGCTCGGGATCATTTCCCATATAGGCATGCCGGGTCAGAAAATCCATCGGCAGTTTCCTGTCGCGGCAGAAAGCAAGAAATTCTCTGATCCACTCCATACTTGTCGGCCCGCCGCAAACGGCCGGACCGCCGACTTTCATTTGCGGAAGGGTTTCTTTCACGGCTTTTACGGTGATTTCATACAAATGAAAGTACTTTCCCCGGTCGGCATTTTCCCAGAAGCCGGGCAGATTCGGCTCATTCCAGACTTCACAAGGCCATGAAGACACTTCGTCCTCTCCGTAGCGGTCCGCCAGATGCCGCAGCGTCACACGGATCATTTCCGTCCACTTATTATCATCCTTCGGCGGAGTGGTATTCCCTTTCCAGTAAAAAATCGTCTGTGTTCCGCTGGCCATCTGACTCGGCATAAATCCGAGTTCCAGGAACGGACGGATGTTGACTTCCCGGTACATATCCATCACACGGTCGAGATAGGTAAAATTCCATCCTTCATGAATATTACCGTCCCAGTCCTTCCAGGTCTTGCAGATTCCCATATCGTCGCAGAACAAACCGTGGCCGCGGATAAAGCGAAATCCGGCAACCTCCTGAGCCATTTTCAATTGTTCGTAGTATTCACGTTGAAGAGCAAGACCCATCCGCCCCGTACCGACGCAATAGGACGAATTGTTGTGAAACGGGATCCTGTTGCCTTCTTTCACGCTGATCTTCTTCATTTTCCAATCTCCTCCAGATACTTCTGATAATCAAAAACCAGGATCTGTCCGTCCTCTGTCAGAACCTGACGGGTATCGATGCCCGAATCGCGGCCCAGCGGGTTGCTCCCAGCGTGCAGCAACGTTTCATCCGTCATTGTTTTCAAAAAGGCAGAGGCTTTCACCCGGTCAAAAAGTTCTGAACGGTGCGAGCACAGCACCCGGCTGAACGGTGTTTTTTCAAACAACTCATTCATGTTCCTGCGCCAGGTCATCACCCCGGTCGAAGCGGGAAACCACAGCCATGTGCAGGGATTCCAGTCGTCTCCCGTCAGAAGCAATTGCAATTCTTCCACATACAGGCAAATACTCCCGGACGTATGACCCGGCACTTTGATCAATCTCACCTTCAGATCTCCGAGGTCCTCTGTCTGAGCCGGGAAACCGGCCCAGACTTCATTCATCGGAAGCGCTTCAGGTTCCGGCACAGGGCGTACAAAAAAGTCCTCAGGTACTGTCAGTCCTTTCCCCCGGGCCTGTTCCGCCACCCTTTCCCGTTGAATCCGGGAAGTCCGCAGTCTGAACTCTTCCAGATCCTCCCGACACATCTGCGTTTTCGGGAATTGTGTCGCGCCGAGTACGTGATCGTGATGTCCGTGGGTCAAAACGACCGTCAATGGCAGATTGGTAATTTCCCGAACCGTTTCCGGGAGACTGTCAAGCCCGTATCCGGTATCAATGAGCAACGCCCGGTTTCGGCCGGTAAGCAGCGTCATGCAGACGCCCATATTGTCTTCCAGATGAAAGACTCCGTTCATGACCTGCATGAATCGCATTCCCGAATCCTCCGATACAAATATATACCAGATTCATATTCGATATAAGCGGCCTTTTTCCTTTGTATTTGGGAGCCGAAGTGATGTTCCGGCTGTTTCAATTATGTTTTTCCAAAAAAGAAACGGCCTGCAGCAGGCCGTTTCCTGTAATGGAATTTCATTAACCCCGGTAACCGATTTCGTCAGCCAGTTTCTTTTCAATCACAACCGTCGCGTCACGGTGCATCCGCATAAAGGTGCAGGGACATTTCGGATCGATCTTGTCTTCTATCAAAAGCTTGGTAGCCGCTTCCTGTTTGTTTCCGCTGATGATCATCAGCAGGCGTTTTGCGCGCATGATATTGCCCATGCCCATGGTCAGCGCGTGCGTGGGAACATCCTCCTTGCTGGCGAAGAAGCGCTTGTTTGCCTCAATAGTGGAATCTTCCAGAGTTTCCTCGTGCGCGCCGTCATAAAGGGTTTCGCCGGGCTCGTTAAATCCCAGATGTCCGTCCGGGCCGACGCCCAGGACCTGAATGTCGATATCGGTCTTGTCCAGGACCGAGTTGAATTCTTTCAGATTCGCGGTCACATCGCCGGTACCCTTGGCGACGTAAGTATTGGCCTTGTCAATGTTGATATGGTCGAAGAGATTGGAATTCATGAAATAACGGTAACTCTGGTCATGCGTACCTTCCAGTCCGACATATTCATCCAGATTCACGGAATGTACCTTACTGAAGTCAAGTCCTTCTTCTTTGCAGCGGCGGGCCAGTTCCTGATACATGCCCACGGGACTGGATCCTGTTGCCAGGCCGAGCGTACAATCCGGCGTTTCCCTGACGATTTTCTCAATCAGATCTGCTGCTTTCTTCGCACCGTCTTCATAGTTTTCCGCGACAATTACCTTCATATTAGTCTCCTCCAATTATATTGATTTGATTTTGACTACGACCTTGCCGGAATTCTTCCAGATACAGCCTTCGGGAACCGTGCCGCGTACGCAGCTGGTCGGGTAAATGTTAGAATCCCTCCCGATAATCGTGCCGGGATTCAGAACGCTGTTGCAGCCGACCTCGACCCGGTCGCCCAGCATGGCGCCCATCTTCTTGAGTCCGGTTTCAATCTTTTCCTCTCCGCAGCGAACAATAACCTTCATTTTATCGCTTTTCACATTGGACGTGATGGAACCGGCGCCCATATGGCTCTTATAGCCCAAAATACTGTCCCCGACGTAATTGTAATGCGGGACCTGCACATTATCAAACAAAATAACGTTTTTCAGCTCTGTACTGTTGCCGACCACACAGTTGTCTCCTACCAGAGCGCTGCCGCGAACAAACGCACCGGGACGCACTTCGGTTCCGTGACCGATAATGCAGGGACCGGCGATATAATTGTTCGGATAGATCACAGCGTCCTTCGCGATCCAGACATGCTCGCTGACTTCGGTAAACTCTTCCGGATCCAGTGTTTTCCCGAGTTGAAGAATAAATTCCTTGATCCCGGCAAGGGCTTCCCACGGGTATTCCGTCTTTTCCAGCAGCGAAGCGGCCCGGGTATGCGTCAGGTCGTAAAGATCTTTTGTTTTCAGCATTATTTTTTCACCTCGATCAGATGTCCGCTATCCTGCATGGCGGCGATGATTCTGTCCACATACTTTTCACATGCTTCCGTACTCCCGGCTTCCGCCATGACACGCAGAACCGGTTCGGTACCGCTCTTGCGGAGCAGTACGCGTCCGCTGTCCCCCAGTTCTTCCGTGCAGGCATTGACGGCATCCATAACCTTCTGTTCGGCAAGGGTCTGATCCTTATCGTCCACTTTGACGTTTTTCAGGACCTGCGGGTACATTTTGCAGTTTTCCGCCAGAACGCTCAAAGGAAGCTGCGTATCGATCATCACGCCCATCAGCATGATCGCGGTGATCAGTCCGTCACCGGTCCGCGCATGCTTCCGGAAAATGATATGTCCGCTCTGTTCGCCACCGACAAGATGGTTGTAGGCTTTCATATTCTCATATACATACCGGTCGCCCACCGCAGTCTTTTCATAATTGATGCCGGCCGCGTCAAGCGCTTTGTAAAGTCCGAAGTTGCTCATGATCGTCGTAACCACGGTATTGCTGGGCAGCTGACCTTTGCTCTTCAGATACTTTGCGCAGATATACATGATCTTATCGCCGTTGATTTCCTCACCGTTTTCATCCACTGCAAGGCAGCGGTCTGCGTCTCCGTCAAAAGCAAAACCCACATCCAGTTTGTTCTCTTTTACATATTCCCGCAACCCGTCGATGTGGGTGCTTCCGCAGTTCCGGTTAACATTCAGCCCGTCGGGCTGGTTGTTGATGACATAGGTTTTCGCGCCGAGCGCGTTGAACACGGCAGGCCCGATCATCCATGCCGAACCGTTGGAGCAATCCAGTGCGATCTTCCGGTTGTCAAAGGAACGGGTAGCCAACGTTGTCAGATATCCGATATACCGGTTGCGGCCGGTATAGAAATCCACCGTGCATCCGATTCCGTCGCCACTCACGAACGGAGGTTCCTCACCGATCCCGTCAATATACTTCTCGATCGCGTCCTGAAGATCGTCGTCCATCTTTTCGCCGTTGCCGTTCATCAGCTTGATTCCGTTGTCGGAATAAGGATTATGGCTGGCGCTGATCATCACGCCGCAGTCGAAATTTTCCGTCCGGGTGATGTAGCTGACGCACGGGGTCGTTGTAACATGGAGCAGATAGGCGTCCGAACCGGCAGAGGTAATGCCGGCTGCCAGAGCGGACTCATACATATACGAGG
>CALCUD010000087.1 GCA_937906775.1 uncultured Clostridia bacterium | reverse complement strand
CACCGACAAGAAGATCAGCGCCATTCAGGAAGTTCTGCCTGTGCTGGAGCAGGTTGTTCAGACAGGCAAGAAGCTGCTGATCATTGCGGAGGATGTGGAAGGCGAAGCCCTGAGCACGCTGGTCGTCAACAAACTGCGCGGAACCTTCACCTGCGTTGCTGTCAAGGCACCCGGATTCGGCGACCGCCGCAAGGAAATGCTGCAGGATATCGCAATCCTGACCGGCGGAACGGTTATCAGTTCCGAAACCGGTATGGAACTGAAGGAAGCCACTGTGGATATGCTGGGAACTGCTCGTCAGGTGAAAGTCAATAAAGAGAATACAACGATCGTTGGCGGCGCTGGCGACAAAGCGGATATTGACGCCCGCGTCGGACAGATCCGCTCCCAGATCGCTGAAACCACCAGCGACTATGACCGCGAAAAGCTGCAGGAACGTCTGGCCAAGCTGGCCGGCGGCGTGGCTGTGATCCAGGTCGGCGCTGCGACCGAGATTGAAATGAAAGAGCGTAAGCTCCGCATTGAGGACGCTTTGGCCGCGACCCGCGCTGCTGCCGAGGAAGGCATTGTGCCCGGCGGCGGAATCGCCCTGTTGAATGTGATCCCCAACGTCGCGGCATTACTGGACAATTATGCCGGAGACGCCAAAACCGGTGTGGCGATTGTTCTGCGCGCGCTGGAAGAGCCGATCCGTCAGATCGCTTTGAACGCCGGTATCGACGGCAGCGTGATCGTGGATCACATCAAGACCGCGAAGAAACCCGGCTACGGATTCGATGCCCTGAAGGGTGAATATGTCGACATGGTGGATCGCGGAATCATCGATCCTACCAAGGTGACCCGCAGCGCTCTGCAGAATGCGGCTTCCGTGGCGGCTATGATCCTGACCACCGAATCTCTGGTGGCGGATATTCCTGAACCCGAACCCGCGGCTCCTGCCGCCGGCGGTATGGGCGGAATGTATTGATCCCATCATCCTGTACGGGACCGGACAGCATATCCGGTCCCGTTTTCGTTATACAAAAATACACGGATTATTCATTCGCGCCGGTAAGACGGATTCTCACGATGTTGTACTTTTTATGAAAGCGTGATAAAATCGAAAAACCGTTATACAAGGAGGGATCTGTGATGCTGTTGTTCAGTCAGGCATTTGCGGAGGAGACGGCGGCTGCCGCGGCCGGTTCCGCTTCAAAAACGCCTGTTTTCGCTTTCGCCTGTATTCTGGTCGGCGCGTACGAGATCATATCGGGCCTGATGACCGTTCTGAAAAAGAAGCTTTACGGCAGCAACGCGCAAAGCTACGAACGGTATACCGATGAATCTGTTGTTAAGGCTACTCCATATCTCGGATTTTCCAACATGATCTGCGGCCTTTTTCTGGTGATGGTTGGGCTGAAGGACGCGGGAGTGTTCAAAATTCCGGATACCGCTGAATGGATCGCGCTGGGGCTGGTCTTTACAGTCGCGGTTGCGCTGGTGATCTACACCTACAGGAAAGTGCTGATCAAAAAAGATCAAACCGGCAACCGGGACTGATTTTCCCGTACTATTTTATCAGAAAGGCTCTTTTTACTTATGCCTATCAAGATTCCGAATGAACTGCCGGCGTGTAAAACGCTGACGGACGAGAATATCTTCGTCATGACGGAGACCCGCGCCCTGACGCAGGATATCCGCCCGCTGAAGATCGCCATCGTCAATCTGATGCCGACCAAGATCGATACGGAGACACAGCTGCTTCGTCTGCTGGGGAATACCTCCCTGCAGGTAGAGACCGATCTGGTCCGGATGGAATCCCATGAGTCGAAGAACACCTCCCGGGAGCATCTGGAGACCTTCTACAAAACATTTGACGAGATTCGTCACCAAAATTATGACGGTATGATCATCACCGGTGCGCCGGTGGAGCAGCTGCCTTTTGAGGAAGTGGAATACTGGGACGAGTTGTGCGCCATCATGGAGTGGAGCAAGAAACATGTTCATTCCACATTCCATATCTGCTGGGGAGCCCAGGCGGGACTGTATTACCATTTCGGGATCGACAAACATCCGCTGGACCGGAAACTCTTTGGCGTTTTCAGCCATCAGGCGGAGCGGAAGAACTTCATTCTGCTGCGGGGGTTTGACGATGTTTTCATGGTTCCGCACAGCCGCCACACCACCGTGTACCGCGAGGACATTGAAAAATGTCCGGAACTGAAAATCCTTGCGGCATCCGGGGAAGCAGGCGTTTATGCCGTATCCACGGACAACGGAAAACAGATCTTCATCATGGGTCACAGCGAATACGATCCTCTGACGCTGGAGCGGGAATATCTGCGGGATAAAAACGCGGGCAAGCCGATTGATGTTCCCCGGAATTATTATCCGGATGACGACGATACAAAAGCGCCGCTCGTGACCTGGCGCAGTCACGCGAATCTGCTGTACGCGAACTGGTTGAACTATATGGTATATCAAACGA
Source organism: uncultured Clostridia bacterium (assembly GCA_937906775.1). Taxonomy (GTDB): domain Bacteria; phylum Bacillota; class Clostridia; order Christensenellales; family Aristaeellaceae; genus Aristaeella. The sequence continues at coordinate 30,248 of CALCUD010000087.1, read as the reverse complement.
CGCCGTATGATCTTACGAAGCTCGAGAGCGGGCACGAAACCTGACGGAAGATGAAAAAATACCGGGATCCGAACGGATCTCGGTATTATATCTTTCAGGGAGAAGGATTATTTGTTGGCAGCGTCAACCATGGCCTGTACTTTGGTCGGGAGACCGAACAGGGTGATGAAGCCGGCGGAGTCCTTCTGATCGTAGTCGCTGGCGCCGAAGGTCGCGATATCTTCGGAATACAGGGAATAATCGCTCCAGATGCCGGCTTTGATGATGTTGCCTTTGTAAAGCTTAAGCTTGACTTTACCGGTGACCTTTTCCTGCGTTTTGTCAACAAAGGCGGAAAGAGCTTCCCGCAGAGGGGAGAACCACAGGCCGTTGTAAACCAGTTCAGCGAAGGTGACGGACAGCTTTTGCTTTTCATGCATCGTGAGCTTGTCGAGACAGACGGACTCCAGCGCTTCATGCGCCCGGTAGAGGATCGTTCCGCCGGGGGTCTCATATACGCCGCGGCACTTCATGCCCACAAGACGGTTTTCAACGATGTCGATGATACCGATACCGTTCTTGCCGCCGAGTTCGTTCAGCTTCAGGATGATGTCCTTGGCGCTCTTTTTTTCGCCGTCGATCGCGACAGGGACGCCCTTGTCAAACTCGAGGGTCACATAGGTCGGAACGTCGGGAGCGTCGATGGGGCTGACACCCATTTCGAGGAATCCGGGCTTTTCGTATTGAGGCTCGTTGGCGGTATCTTCCAGATCGAGACCTTCATGGCTCAGATGCCACAGATTTTTGTCTTTGGAATAGTTGGTTTCACGGGTGATCTTCAGCGGGATGTTGTGAGCCTCGGCATAGTCGATCTCTTCGTCGCGACTCCGGATGGACCACTCGCGCCAAGGGGCGATGATGGGCATATCGGGAGCAAAGTGCTTTACGGCAAGCTCAAAACGCACCTGGTCGTTGCCCTTGCCGGTGCAACCGTGGCAGATCGCGTCGGCACCTTCCTTGAGCGCGATTTCCACCAGCCCCTTGGCGATGCAGGGACGGGCATGGCTGGTTCCGAGAAGATAATCCTCGTAGATCGCGCCGGCTTTCATGGTCGGGATGATATAATCGTCCACATATTCATCCGTCAGATCGAGGATATACAACTTGGAAGCGCCGGTCTTCAGTGCTTTTTCCTCGAGACCGACCAGCTCGTCAGCCTGTCCGACGTTGCCGGAAACGGCAATGATTTCAGGATTGTTGTAATTCTCCTTCAGCCACGGGATAATAATGGAAGTGTCCAGACCGCCCGAGTAGGCCAGAACAATCTTTTTGATATCAGCTTTATTCACCGATAATCCCTCCTCAATGCATGATTATGCAAAGGAATATACACCGCATAATTGTCTTTGTCAATAGAACGGAACAAAAAACATACTGAAAACACAAGGACGTGTATTTTTATCCAATAGTGCATAAATAATCACAAATTATGAATAGAATGCGAGAAGTTCTGTTCGCATTGACTTTCCAACGGAAACACTCTAAAATGAACCGGTAAAGGAGTAAGGAACGATGTCTGAAAGAGGAAGAGACCGGAACAGGGAAGCGCCTGTCAAGCGTAGCAGAGAACAGACCGTCAGGCTGCTGAAACGTTTTATTTCCTACTATAAACCGCATAAAAAGCTGTTCTGCCTGGATATGGGCGCCAGTCTGCTGGTGGCTTTGATCGGAATCGTGTATCCGATCATCACCCGGACCATGCTGAACAAGCTGATCCCCGATAAAAACTACCGGATGGTCGTTCTGGCAGGAACCTGCCTGCTGGCCCTGTATGTCTGCAAGATGCTGCTGAACTATTTCATCCAGTATCAGGGGCATATGATGGGGACCAACATGCAGATCACGATGCGGACGGATATGTTTGCCCATCTGGAAAAACTGCCGTACAGCTTCTATGATACGCATGAAACCGGCAAGATCATGTCGCGGATGACCAATGATCTTTTCGATGTGGTCGAGCTGGCACATCATGGCCCCGAGAATCTGATCATTTCCATTCTGAGTATTTTTCTATCCTTTTTCTATCTGATCTCCATCAACGTATGGCTGACGCTGATCATCTTTGCCTGTGTTCCGTTCCTGGTAATCATCAGCTGGACGCTGCGCCAGAAGATGCGGAAGGCCTTCCGCGAAATGCGTGTATCCATGGCTGAGATCAATGCTTCACTGGAAAGCAGTATCAGCGGTATCCGGGTTACCAAGGCCTTTACAAACGCCGATAAGGAACAGGAAAAGTTTCAGGAAGGGAACGAAAAATATCGCAACGCCCGGAGCGACGGCTATCAGGCCATGGGAAAGTTCCACAGCGGGAATACCTTTGTGACGGATATCTTCAATGTTGTGGTCCTGATCGCGGGCGGATTCTTCCTCTACAGGGGGGATATCCAGTTCGGCGACTATTCCGCCTTTATCGTTTCGGTCAATATGTTCATCGGACCGGTTATGACGCTGATCAACTTCATGGAGCAGTTTGAAAACGGGATCACCGGTTTTGAACGCTTCAGCGAGATCATGGACGTTCCGCCCGAGAAGGACGCGGATGATGCCGTGGACGCCGGGATCCTTGAAGGAGAGATTGTTTTCCGCGACGTCAATTATGCCTATGACGAGGATAAGGAAGTTATCCGCCATCTGGATCTGACGATCCCGAAGGGAAAGAAATTTGCGCTTGTCGGGCCGTCCGGCGGCGGAAAAACGACGCTGTGCCATCTGATCCCGCATTTCTACGATGTGATCAGCGGGGAGATTCTTCTTGACGGGAAGGAGATTCATACCCTGACCATGGAGAGCCTGCGCCGCAATATCGGTATTGTGCAGCAGGATATCTACCTCTTCAATGACACCATCCGTGAAAACATCCGTTACGGCCGGCTGGACGCAACGGAAGAGGAGATCGTCAGCGCGGCGAAGAGGGCCAACATCCATAACTATATCATGACCCTGCCCAAAGGCTACGATACCAACATCGGCGAGCGGGGCGTCCGTCTCAGCGGCGGCCAGAAGCAACGTCTGAGCATTGCCCGTGTGTTTCTGAAGAATCCGCCCGTACTGATCCTTGATGAGGCGACCAGCGCGCTGGACAATACCACGGAGATCCAGATTCAGCAGGCGCTGGACGAACTCTGTGTCGGGCGGACAACCCTTGTGGTCGCCCACCGGCTGAGTACGATCAAAAACGCGGATGAGATCGCTGTGGTTTCCGAGGGTGCCATTGTCGAGCAGGGAAGTCACGAACAGCTGATGGAAAAAGACGGGATCTACCGCAGTCTTTATGAGCTGCAGTTCAGGGCAAACAACGGCGACTGAAAGTCAGCCGGCCATTCAGGAAGGAGGGGCCCGGATGCTGGATTTCTGCACATTGGGAACAGGTGGAACGCTTCCCCTGCCGGACCGGGCTCTGGCCTCCCTGTACATCCGGGTCCAGGGAAGAGGACTACTGGTGGATTGCGGTGAAGGAACCCAGGTCGGGATCCGCAGGATCGGCTGGGGATTCCGGTGTCTGGACGGGCTGCTGCTGACCCACTTCCACGGCGATCACTGTACGGGTCTGGTGGGACTTCTGCTGAGTCTGGACAAGGCCGGTCGGGATGAACCTTTCCATATTTACGGTCCCACCGGATTGAAACGTGTGGTGGAGGGGCTGTGCGTGGTGGCTCCGCAGCTGAACTTTCCGGTCCTGCTTCACGAGATCCCCGTATCCGGAAGATGTTTTGAGATGATCGGACTGAAGATCCGGGCGTTCCCTGTCAATCACGGCGGGATCCCGTGCTTCGGATACCGCTTTCTGCTGGAACGTGGTTCCGCTTTTGATCCCGAAAAGGCAAAGGCGCTGGAAGTTCCTCTTTCCGAATGGAAACGCCTGCAGAGCGGCGAATCGGTACGCGTCGGTTCGCGTACGGTGAAGCCTGAGGATGTTCTGGGCCGGGAGCGGAAGGGAATCACGCTGGTGTATTCTACAGATACCCGGCCGTGCGAGACACTGTATAAATATGCACCGGGTGCGGATCTGCTGATCCTTGAAGGAATGTACGGCGAGGAGGAGAAACGCCCGCAGGCCTTGAAAAACCATCATATGCTCTTTTCCGAGGCGGCGGAGATCGCGGCGCGTTCCGGCGCCGGCGCACTGCTGCTGACGCATTTCAGCACCTGCGTCGAGGATCCGGAAACCTTTCTGGACAGCGCAAAAGCGGTATTTCCACGAACCTGGGCTGCATCGGACGGCCTGACGGTCACGATGCGATACCCGAAGGAACAGGAGGACGCATGGATCAGTTTATCCTGAAAGCACCCTACGAACCTTCCGGCGATCAGCCGGAAGCGATCGAGGCGCTGGCGGCCGGGATCAAAGCGGGCCTGAAGGATCAGATCCTGCTCGGCGTCACCGGATCCGGTAAAACATTTACCATGGCCTCGGTTATCGAGCGCGTCCAGAAACCGACCCTGGTCATCGCACACAACAAAACGCTTGCGGCACAGCTGTGCAGCGAACTGAAGGCTTTTTTCCCGGACAGCCGCGTGGAATACTTTGTCAGCTATTACGATTATTATCAGCCGGAGGCGTATATCGCATCCTCAGATACCTACATCGAAAAGGACGCCTCCATCAATGATGAGATCGACCGTCTGCGCCATTCCGCTACGGCGGCTCTCCGGGAAAGAAAAGACGTCATTATCGTAGCGTCGGTCAGCTGTATCTATTCCATGGGGGATCCGAGTGAATACGAGGGACAGATGATCTCTCTGCGTCCCGGAATGTCCCTTGCCCGGAACAAGCTGCTGCGCGATCTGATCGACATTCAGTACGAAAGAAACGATATCGAGTTTGACCGGGGTACCTTCCGGGTACGGGGGGATACGGTCGAGATCATTCCAGCGGGAGAACACGGGAAAGCCATCCGGATCGAGTTCTTCGGGGATGAGATCGACCGGATCTGCGAGATCGACGCGGTCAGCGGTCATGTGCTGAATACGCTGGAACACGCGGCGCTTTTCCCGGCGACACATTACGCGACGGATCCGGCCCATATGGAGGAACATATCGGAGAAATCGAGGCCGATCTGAAGGAACGTGTTGCATTTTATGAGAAAGAAGGGCGGCTGCTAGAGGCTCAGCGGATCGCGCAGCGGACCCGTTACGATATCGAGATGATGCGGGAGATCGGCTACTGTCAGGGGATTGAGAATTACTCCCGCTATTTTGACGGCCGGAAACCCGGCGACGCACCGTATACGCTGCTTGACTATTTCACGGGAGAATTCCTGGTCCTGATCGATGAGAGCCATGTGACGGTTCCGCAGATCCGGGCTATGTACAACGGCGACCGGGCGCGGAAGGATACACTGGTGGATTACGGGTTCCGCCTGCCGAGCGCGTATGATAACCGGCCGCTCCTGTTTCCGGAATTCGAGGCAAGGATCGGTCAGACAATCTATGTTTCCGCGACACCCGGTCCCTATGAGCGGGAACGGGCGCAGCAGACGGTGGAACAGATCATCCGTCCGACGGGACTGCTGGATCCGAAGGTGATCCTGCGCCCGGCTACCGGACAGGTGGATGATCTGGTAGGCGAGATCCGCGCGGTCACCGAAAAGGGGCAACGGGTTCTGGTGACGACCCTGACCAAGCGGATGGCGGAAAGCCTGACGGACTATCTGAAGGAACTTGGTATCCGCGTCCGGTATCTGCACAGCGATATCCTCACCATGGAACGAATGTCGCTGCTTCGGGACCTGCGCCTGGGAGAGTATGACGTACTGGTCGGCATCAATCTGCTCCGGGAGGGACTCGACCTTCCTGAGGTATCACTGGTCGCGATCCTGGACGCTGACAAGGAGGGGTTCCTCCGGAGCGAGACCTCATTGATCCAGACGATCGGCCGGGCGGCCCGGAATGTGGACGGCCGTGTTCTTCTGTACGGAGACACGATGACGGACAGCATGATGAAGGCAATGTCGGAGACCAACCGGCGCCGGGCCATTCAGGAGGAATACAACAGGATTCACGGGATCACTCCGGAAACAGTCCGGAACGCGATCCGCGATGTGATTGAAGTGACCCGCAGAGTAGAGGAATCCTCGGAAACAGAGCTGACCGCGGAAGAGCGCGAAGCCCTGATTCGCAAGGTCGAGGAGGAAATGCTCGGCGCCGCGAAGGAACTGGAATTCGAACGGGCCGCGAAGCTTCGCGACAGGCTGCTTGAACTTCGGGGCGAGGCGCCGATGAAAGACGATACGCAGCAGAAACGCCACAGAAGAAGGGAACGGACCAGAAAATGAATAGAAACATGAACCCAAACAGTAAAAGGAGCATCCGTGGACGCTGGCTGCCGCTCCTGATCGCGATCCCGTTCGCGGTCCTGGTGGCTTTCCTGACGATCCGGTACGGAATGACCTTCAGAAATCTGATCCATGTGGCAATCAAGGCGGTGGTGATCGCATGAGCAAGTGTGAAAGACAACCTGCGACCGCGGCGCGGATCGCCGCGTTTCTGCTTGCTGTTCTGCTGGCCGGAATCCTGTTGCTCCTCTGTACCACTGTGACAGTCAGCCGCCTGACATCATCGGACACGCTATACATGGAAACAGCCATGAATCCGGAGATCCTGGACACTGAAACGGAACAGATCCGGGCGGGGATCGATACGCTGGCTGAAAAATACGGTTTTGATGCGGAAAAAATGGCAGAGCTTTTCAACCGGGAAGCGGTGGCAGAGTTTGGAAAGCGTGCCGTCACGTGGTGGACGGGCATCATCACCCGGGGCAGCGTGACGGAGATTCCGGCGTTTGATCTGACCGGAGCGGAAGCCCTTCTGGACGGAGACGCAAGTTTTTCGGAAGGTCTGCAGGGCTGGCAGATCCGCGAAAAAAAGGAGCAGGTCACGGAAGCGATCGGGAAAGTTGTATCAGACGCTGTGATCCCGGTCAGAACGCTGGTGGTCAACGGGGTATTCCGCAAAGTTCTGGATAAAGTACCGCTGAAAAAACTGCTGGAGATCAGCCGCAGCCTGATGCTCCCGCTTCTGGCCGCAGCCTTTTGCCTGAGCGGTCTTCTTGCACTGACCGTCAGCAGGAGACTTCACTGCAGTCTTCTCTATTTCGGAGGATCCTTCGGAGCTGCAGGTCTGATCGTGATCCTGGTGACCGGACTGTTTCTGCTGATGAATATCCGCGGGATGATCGGAGAAATTTCGGCGAACCTGACGCGACAGTTCATTCTTGTTGAACGGAAAATCCTTCTTCAGGCGGGAGCGACGGCGCTGCTGCTGCTTGCGGCCGGCGCCGCCGGACTTGTTTTCGGTAATCGCCGGAGCACGGCGGAGGAAACGGCATGACCGAAAATATGATTACGCGAATCACCAAATGCCATGAGAGGATTCCTGAAACACTTCGGCTGGCGGTCGTGAGCGATCTGCACAATCAGCCGTTCGACGACATCGCAGAAGAATTGGCGCGGTGCGACGCGATCCTGGTTCCCGGAGATCTGGTCAACCGGCATACGGATGATTATTCCCAGGCACTCCGCTTTCTCCGTGAGGCGCCGGATATCGCACCGGTATTCTATTCCATCGGAAATCATGAACGAAAATGCAGTTATGCTGCTGTGTGGCGCACCCTGATTGGCGAAAGCCGGGTCCGTCTGCTAGATAACGACGATGAGTTGTTCCGCGGGATCCGGATCGGCGGCCTGTCCAGTACGGTCAGCCACCGGGGAGACGGTGCGTTTCTGGACCGGTTTGAAAAAGAGCCGGAATTCCGGCTTCTGCTGTGTCATCATCCGGAAATGTACCGGGATGACGTTGCCGGACGGGATATTGATTTAACGCTGTGCGGTCACGCGCACGGCGGACAGATCAGGTTTTTCGGACAGGGAATCTATTCTCCCGGGCAGGGTTTCTTTCCGAAACTGACCTCCGGATGGTATGACGGGGAAAAAATGTATGTTTCCCGCGGGATGTGCAACAGCCCCGGTGTTCCAAGGATCAACAACCCGTGCGAACTGGTCGTTCTGGAACTTAAAAACGGATGACAGGGAGGATGAACACGATGTCTGAAGAGGATCTGAAGCTGCTGACGGAATGGTTCGAGAAAAATAAGGATCACAAGCTGAACTTTGTGGAGAAAGAAGCGATCAAGATCGCTGTCCGGAACGCAGGAACTGTCGGGGATCTGCTGGAAACGGCGCTGAAACTGCTGAAGAAGTAAAAACATACCCGGAACAAAATAACCGATTGACAAAATCTGTGTCCGGATGGTAAACTCATCGCAACATCCGGAGGAAAGGAGCGCGTATCATGAAACTGAACGGCAAGATGACCCGAATGATGTGCATGTGCCGCATGTGCATGCTTTGCCGTACACCTGACTGATGAGCGCTTTTCGACAGGAGTTTTGAATCTCCACCGAAAGAGGAAGCCTCGTCAGGCTTCCTCTTTTTCTGAAGCCGGAAAACTGATTGAGAAAGGAAGTATCCGATCATGAAAAAAATCCTGAGTGTAGTCCTGGCTGTCCTGCTGGTTCTGGCTTCTGCCGCCGCGCTGGCTGACGGAATCACCATTGCCGTTCCCAATGACGCGACCAACGAAGGCCGTGCGCTGCTTCTTCTGCAGGCGCAGGGACTGATTACCCTGAAAGAAGACGCCGGCATCACCGCCACCAAGGCCGACATTGTCGACAATCCCCTGAACATCAGCTTCGAGGAAGTCGAAGCCGCGATGGTTCCCAACGTTCTTCCCGATGTGGATTACGCGATCATCAATGGCAACTACGCGCTGGCTGCCGAACTGCCCGCTGCGCTGCTGTACGAGAATGCTGAATCCCCCTATGTGAACATCGTTTGCGTCAACGCCGGCAACGAAGAAACCGACGCCGCCAAGGCTCTGGCCGCCGCTGTGCTGAGCGACAAGGTCGCTGCTTACTTCGACAATGTGGACGGCGCTATCTCCGTTGTGGAAACTCCCACCGACGGCTATGACGCGACTGTCGACTACGAAGCGTTGGCCGGTACGACCTTGAAGATCGCCTGCACGTTGGATCCTCATTCCTATGTGCTGGAGATCGCCAAAGAAATCCTGGCCGCGAAGAACATCACCCTCGAAATTACAGTCGTGGATGACTATGTAACCCCGAACACCATGGTCGACGCGGGAGACGTGTTCGCCAACTTCTTTGCTCACACCCCGTATCAGGATGATTTCAATGCCCAGAACGGAACGAACATCGTCAGCATCGCCGGCGTCCATGTGGAACCCATGGGTCTCTATGCCGGAAAACAGGCTGATCTGGCCGCGCTCGGACTTGTAGACTGATTCCGGGAATTCCTGAGCCGCCTTCGGGCGGCTTTTTTCGTTGCGCTTTCGCTGCTTGCGGAGTATAATATTCTGTAATACTGCTACCGGAGGGGCTTTCATGATTGAACTGAGGAACCTTTCCAAGAATTTTGTTACCTCCGACGGCCCGGTAGACGCACTGAAGCATATCAATCTGACGGTCTGCGACGGGGACATCTACGGGATCATCGGGATGAGCGGAGCCGGAAAAAGCACGCTGGTCCGCTGTATCAACATGCTTGAGAAACCCACCGAGGGGGAAGTTCTCCTGAACGGGCGCAATATGGGTACGTTGAGTGTGAAGGAGCTTCGCGCCATGCGGCGCAGGATCACCATGATTTTTCAGGGCTTCAATCTGCTGATGCAGCGGACATGCCTGAAGAATATCATGCTTCCTCTGAAACTGGCGGGCGTTTCCTCCGAAAAGGCTGAAGCCAAGGCCTTGGAACTGTTGGAACTGGTCGGGCTGCCGGACAAGGCCAATTCCTATCCGGCTCAGCTTTCCGGTGGACAACAGCAGCGCGTCGCCATCGCGCGGGCACTGGCCACTGAACCGGAGGTACTGCTGTGCGATGAGGCAACCTCCGCGCTGGATCCGAAAACAACGCACGCGATTCTGGAACTGATCCGGGATATCAATCGGAAGCTCGGGATCACCGTCATCGTGATCACGCATCAGATGAGCGTTGTTCAGGAAATCTGCAATCGGGTCGCGATTCTGGAAAATGGCGAGGTCGTGGAAGAAGGAGATGTGGCGGATGTCTTCTCCAACCCGAAGGCCAACGCCACCCGGAATCTGATCTATCCCGAAATGGCTGACGGCGTCAGTCTGGTTTCCGACGGCGGCCAGAAGATCCGTGTGATCTTCAACGGGGCCTTTGCTTCCCGGGAGCCCCTGATCGCGAAGATGGCTGTCGACTGCGGCATTCTTGCCAGCATTCTCGGAGCGTCCACCCGTTCGGTAGGGAACCGCGCCTACGGATATATCCTGCTGGATATTCCCGGAACACCCGAGGATCTGGCCAGAGCCGTTTCCTATCTGTCCAAGATCCCGGATATCACGGTTCAGGTCGAGGCTGAATATGCCGCGAAGGAGGTGCAGGCATGAATTTCGCCAATGCTTTTACGCCGGAACGGCTGCAGGAAGCCTGGGAGTGCCTGCAGAAAGAATTCCCCTTTGCCATATGGGAAACACTATATTCCACATTGCTGGCTACTTTCCTTGCCATCCTGATCGGTCTGCCGCTGGGTGTACTGCTGGTCACGGGGGAGCAAAAGGGCGTCCGCCCGCTGCCGCGTCCGCTGATGAGCTTTCTGAATATTCTGATCAATCTGCTCCGGTCGGTTCCGTTTATTATCCTGATGGTGATGATCATCCCGCTGACCCGGGTCATTGTCGGGACTTCCGTCGGCACTCTGGCTTCTGTCGTGCCGCTTACGGTGGCGGCGTTCCCGTTTATCGCGCGCCTGGTGGAAAGCAGTCTCCGTGAGATCAATCCCAACATCATTGAAACGGCACAATCCATGGGCGCCACCCCCTGGCAGATCGTCTTCCGTGTGATGCTTCCGGAAAGCGTTCCGAGTCTCATTACCAATTTTACGCTGGCGATCACAACGATTATGGGTTATACCGCCATGTCCGGCGCTGTCGGCGGCGGTGGCCTCGGTAAGCTTGCGCTGGCATACGGATACCAGAGATACCGGTATGCCATTCTGTATCTGGCTGTGATCGTACTGGTGGTCATCACCCAGATCCTGCAAACATTCGGAACCTGGCTGGCCAGGAAGTGCGACAAACGCCTGAAGAACAAATAAGAAACGGGCGGAGTCGTTGACAATCAAGGGTGAACCATATATAATTCCCATGTCCGGAAGCAATGGGGACGCACCCTGAAGACGAAAACGATATTCAGGGTGCGTCTTGTTATGAAAGGAGCCTTTACCATGGCAGAAGAAAAAGGAACAATCCTTACCGAAAGCGGTCTGAAGAAACTTGAAGAGCAGTTGGACTATCTGATCTCCGTCCGTCGGAACGAAATCAGCGAGCAGATCGCAGTGGCCCGCGGCTTCGGCGACCTGAGTGAAAATGCTGAATACGACGAGGCGAAAAAAGAACAGGCCAAGGTCGAAGAGGAAATCACCCGCCTGCAGGCGACGATCCGCACAGCCACCGTTGTCGCGGATGATGAAATCACAACGGAACGCGTTTCTATCGGAACCATCGTTAAGGTCAAGGATCTTGACGACGGGGAAACCTACGAATACGCGATCGTCGGCGCTAATGAAGCGGATCCCTATGCTGACAAGATTTCCAACGAAAGTCCCGTTGGCGCAGGTTTGATGGGCGCCAAGCGCAATCAGTCCGTGACGATCGCGATCCCTGACGGAACAATCCGTTACAAGGTTCTCTCCATCAAGAAGATGTAATGAAAAGGCAGGATGGACAACATGGCTGAAAACATCTCCGGTACCGTTTCCCTCAGCGAACAGGAACAGATCCGCCGCGACAAACTTCGTTCGCTTCAGGAAGCGGGGAAGGATCCCTATCAGATTACCAAATATGAAGTTACACACCACAGCGAGGATATCCGGAACAATTTTACGGAACTTGAAGGCAAAGAGGTCAGTATCGCCGGCCGCCTGATGTCCAAACGTATCATGGGGAAGGCTTCCTTCTGTCATGTGCAGGATCTGCCCGGAATGATCCAGATCTATGTGGCCCGTGACGCTATCGGCGAAGAATCCTATGCGGAATTCAAGAAAGACGATATCGGCGATCTGGTCGGCGTAAAAGGAACCGTGTTCCAGACCAAGACAGGTGAGATCTCCATTCATGCGATCAGCTTTACTTTGCTGTCCAAAAGCCTGAAACCCCTGCCCGAAAAATTCCATGGACTGACCAATGTTGATCTGCGCTACCGCCAGCGTTATACCGATTTGATCATGAATCCGGAAAGCAAGGATACGTTTGTCAAGCGTTCCCGGATCATCAGCACGATCCGCCGTTTTCTGGATGCGCAGGGCTTTATGGAGGTTGAAACCCCCATGCTGGTGGCCAACGCCGGCGGCGCGGCAGCCCGTCCGTTTGAGACCCACTTCAACGCTCTGGACGAGGATTTCCGGCTACGTATCAGTCTGGAACTTTATCTGAAACGCCTGATCGTCGGCGGACTGGAACGCGTCTATGAGATCGGCCGCGTCTTCCGCAACGAGGGTCTGGATACCCGGCATAATCCCGAATTCACCCTGATGGAACTGTATCAGGCTTATACCGACTACCACGGCATGATGGACCTGACTGAAAACATGTACCGTTATGTGGCTCAGGAAGTTCTCGGAACGACTACGATCATTTATAACGGCGTGGAGATGGACCTCGGGAAACCTTTTGCCCGCGTGACCATGAAAGACGCGGTAAAACAATATTCCGGCGTCGACTTTGATCAGATCCGCACACTGGAAGAGGCCCGTGCCGCCGCGGACGCGCATCACGTAGAATATGAAGATCATCATAAGAAGGGTGATATCCTCAATCTGTTCTTTGAAACTTTTGTTGAGGAACATCTGATCCAACCGACATTTGTGATGGATCATCCGGTCGAGATCAGCCCCCTGACCAAGCGCAAGCCTGAAGATCCCGACTATGTTGAACGTTTTGAATTCTTCATGAATGGCTGGGAGATGGCGAATGCGTATTCCGAGCTGAACGATCCGATCGATCAGCGCGAGCGCTTTAAAGCACAGGACGCACTGGCTGAAGCCGGCGATGAGGAAGCCAACCACACCGATGAGGATTTCCTGAACGCGCTGGAGATTGGCATGCCCCCCACGGGCGGCATCGGCTACGGAATCGACCGGATGTGCATGCTGCTGACGGATTCTGCGGCTATCCGCGATGTACTTTTGTTCCCGACAATGAAGTCCCTGGATGCACAAAAGGACACCGGGAAGGTTCCTGAAGAGTCGAATAAACCTGCACAGGAAGACGCTTTTGAGTGCGCCTGCGATACCTGTCCGTCACAGGAAAAGTGCAAGGCTATGCAGGACGCCGGAGCCGCAGCTGAGGAAAAAATCGATTTCTCCAATGTAGTAATCGAGCCCATGTTTGAGGATTTTGTTGATTTTGAGACCTTCTCCAAGTCTGATTTCCGTGCGGTTAAGGTTGTTGCCTGTGATGCTGTAGAGAAGTCCAAGAAGCTCCTTCGGTTCACTTTGGACGATGGAACAGGCGTAAACAGAACGATTTTAAGCGGTATTCATGCTTTTTATGAACCTGAAGAGCTGGTTGGCAAGACCCTGATTGCTATCACGAACCTGCCTCCAAGACCGATGATGGGCATTGACTCCTGCGGTATGCTTCTCTCCGCAATCAACAAGCGCGGTGAAGACGAGGAACTCCATCTTCTGATGGTTGATAATCATATTCCGGCAGGTGCAAAGCTTTATTAACCGAACGGGCAGGGTCACACGGAAATCGAATCAATCGTATGCCAATATGCCGATCCGTGTGCCAGCATGATCCCGGAGTGGGCAAAACGTGCAAAAATAAATGCGCGATTGATTATTCAGCCCTGCAGATTCTCTCTGCGGGGCTGTTTTGCAGGAAACGCACCGGATTCCCGGAGGGAAAGTTTATGAAATTCTATTTGGTAAAACCGGATCTGGTCTATTATGAGCAATACAATGAAATAATGGATAAATGGCGCGAAAGCGGTACGCAGATTGCGCCGTGGTTTCTGAATGAGCCGTTTGAATCCATGGAAGAATTCGCGAAGTTTATTCAAATGCTTGACAATTGCGAAAACGGGATCGTGGCTTAAAAAATTCTGTTCCACTACATCATTTTTCGTGATCGATGGAAATGACAGATTGATCGGGGCTACAAGCTTACGGCATCATCATGATGGCTACCGGACATGGGGGTATATCGGATACGGAGTACGTCTCTGTGAAAGACAGAAAGGCTACGCGACGGAGATGCTCCGGCTCATGTTGGAACAGGCAAGGGAAAAACTGATATACAAAGTTTTGATCGGTGTCCACGACAGCAATACCGGCTCCTGGAAGACCGTGGAAAAATGCGGTGGCGTACTGGAGAATGTCGTTACAGTTGATTACGATGACGAACCTATCCGCAGATACTGGATCGATATACCGAAAGACAGATGATTCAGGATCAATACCGGTTGTCAATGAAGAGGATAAATCGATGATATGATAAAGGGAGGATATCAAATGCAGGAAGTCTATGAATTTCTGAAGAGCGCCGGAACTTATTATCTGGCGACAACGGAGGGAGATCAGCCCCGGGTGAGACCTTTCGGGACCATTGCTGTTTTTGAGGGGAAACTATATATCCAGACGGGAAAGGTCAAACCTGTGTCCAAACAGCTGCACGCAAATCCGAAGGCTGAGATCTGCGCGTTCAAGGACGGCAAATGGATCCGGATTGCCGGAAAACTGATCCCGGACGAACGACGTGAAGCGAAAAAGCATATGCTCGACGAATATCCGAATCTTCGCGGAATGTACAGCGAAGATGACGGAAATACAGAAGTTCTGTATTTTGAGGATGCGGTCGCGACCGTCAGCTCCTTTGGGGAAGCACCGAAGGAAATCCGTTTCTGATCCGTCATTCTGTCCATATGAAGATCCCGGACCGGCATAACTGCCGATCCGGGATTTTTGACGGACGGATCAATCTCTTTTCAGAATTCCAAGCTTGTGAAGCGGAATGTACAACGCGTTCATCAGAACAGGTGCCGCAACCGTGGCAAAAGCGGCGTTCAGGAGGGAGGCGGGGAGTTTACCCGTGACGATCAGCCAGATCTGCTCCCGCGGGAAGGCGTAAAGGATCGGGTCGATCAACCAGCATTTGAGGATATACAGGATCACATAGGTCAACGCTCCGGCAGCCGCGGCTCCCCAGAGCCGGATCCGGGCTTTTCTATCAGGGCGCGGACCCTGCAGCGATCGGCCGACGACCGCCGCGCTGACCAGTGCGATACAGCCTTTGGTGATGAAAGTGGCCCAGCTTTCGATAGCCCAACCGTTCAACAGGTCGAACAGCGCATTCCCGAGGCCGGCTGTCAGAAATCCGACCGCCGGCCCGAACAGCATCCCGCACAGCACGCAGAAGGCGTTGCCGATATGGATCCGGGAGGCGAGAAACGGAATCTGGATATAGTTTGAAACAAAGGTGACGGCAATCATCAGACCGATGCTGCAGATACGGTACGTACGACTGCCGGTTGATCTGGACACCGATATCACCTCCGTCCGGAATTCATTCAAAGCTCCGATATCGCGTATTGTAGACTACGGGTCACGGTTCGTCAAGTGTGAACGCAGGATAATGGCTGAGAAAGAAATTTGCAAAAACGGAAAAATGAATTGACAAGCGAGGGGTTCTTTGGTATCATCTCGTCTAATAATAATGAATTAAGGGGGACAATCAGGATGCTGCAGAAAAAAATCCGGGACGGGTATACTTTTGACGACGTATTGCTGGTTCCGGCCAAAAGCGAAGTGCTGCCAAGAGATGTCGACCTTTCCGTTCAGCTGGCGAAGAATATCCGGCTGAATATACCTATGCTGTCCGCCGCCATGGATACGGTGACAGACTGCCATATGGCGATCGCCATGGCCCGCGAAGGCGGCCTGGGGATCATTCACAAGAATATGTCCATTGAGGAGCAGGCTTCTCAGGTGGACAAGGTCAAGCGCAGCGAGCACGGCGTCATTACCGATCCCTTCTTTCTCAGCCCCGACAATCTCATCAGTGACGCGGAGGAACTGATGAGCCATTACAGGATCAGCGGCGTTCCGATTACCCGTGACGGCCGTCTGGTCGGCATTCTGACCAACCGTGATCTTCGGTTTGAAACTGACTACAGCCGTCCAATCGGCGAGGTGATGACCAGCGAGAATCTGATCACCGCCCCTGTGGGAACGACGCTTGAAACAGCGAAAGAGATCCTTGCGAAGCACCGTATCGAAAAGCTTCCAATCGTCGACGCAGACGGTAATCTGCGCGGACTGATCACCATCAAGGATATTGAAAAAACCCAGAAATACCCGAACAGCGCCAAGGATGCCAACGGCCGCCTGCTCTGCGGCGCCGCGGTGGGCGTTACCAAAGACGTTTTTGAGCGGATTGAAGCCCTGGTCAACGCCAAGGTGGACGTGATCAATATTGATACTGCACACGGTCACAGCGTCGGCGTTCTGAAACAGGTGGAAGCCATCCGCAACCGCTATCCCGATATTACGATCTTTGCCGGAAATGTCGCGACCGCGGCTGCGACCCACGATCTGATCTCAGCTGGCGTTGACTGCGTCAAGGTCGGCATCGGTCCGGGATCCATCTGTACGACCCGAGTGGTAGCCGGAATCGGCGTGCCGCAGATCACCGCGATTGCCGACTGCGCCGAAGAGGCGGACAAGTACGGCGTCCGGGTCATCGCGGACGGCGGCATCAAATACTCCGGAGATATCACCAAGGCGCTGGCAGCGGGCGGAAGCTGCGTCATGCTGGGATCCCTGCTGGCGGGTACCGAGGAGTCTCCCGGAGCTATGGAGATCTATCAGGGCCGTTCGTACAAGGTCTACCGCGGCATGGGCAGCCTCGGCGCGATGGCTGTCGGATCCAAGGACCGCTATTTCCAGGAAGGCGCAAAGAAACTTGTTCCCGAAGGCGTTGAAGGTCGCGTTCCTTACAAGGGACCGGTTGCGGATACCATTTTCCAGATGGTCGGAGGTCTCCGCAGCGGCATGGGCTACTGCGGCGCAAAGGATATCGACACGCTGCGTGCCAACGCGGAATTCATTCATATTTCCGGCGCAGGATTGGCAGAAAGCCATCCGCACGATATTTCCATCACCAAGGAAGCTCCGAACTATTCCCGGAGCAACTGATCATGAGTATGCCGAAGCCACGGGGATCCGCGGCTTCGCTTTTTAAGGAGAAAAAGAGGCATGGGCCGCAGATTCTACAGATTTGCCTGTAAAATGGTCCGGATATTTTCCCGGCCGATGAATACAGTGTGGGAGGTTCCGTTTGAGGAGGGACCCTGCGTGTTTATCCCGAACCATGCAGGAGCGATCGGTCCGATCGATATGGTCGCGAAGTTTCCGCTCCGGGATAACTGCCGTCCATGGATGAATCACGGTATGATGGACCGGAAAGAGGTTCCGGCCTATGTCCGGCAGGACTATTGGTGGAAGCCGGGATGCTTCGCGGAACCGCTTTTGAACGCGACGATCCCATATATCGCGGCAGCGGTCATTCCCCCTGTTTTACACAGCGTTCCCGGGATCCCTGTGTATCATGATCAGCGGGTGATCATGACCGTGCGCCAGAGCATTCATGAACTGGGAGCGGGCAGATATCTGATCATTTTTCCTGAACAGCCAAGCGGATGGGAGAGCCACCATTCGTGGATCAATACCGGCTGGCTTGAGATCGCTCCGCTATGGTACAGAAAGAGTGGCCAGGCACTGCGAATGTATCCGGTCCATATAGATCCCAAAAAGCATGAATTCCGGGTCTCTGCGCCGATCATGTACGATCCGGGCCGGAAACTGGAGGAACAGACGCAGGAAATCGCTGATAAACTTGCGAAAGGCCTTCGGGGCGAATGATCAAATCCTTTCCGTGAGGCTCCCCGGATCATTGATGAACGGCGGTGCCTCTGCGTAAAACAAAAAAGCAACCTGAAACGGTTGCTTTCGGTAAACCGCGTGCCAGTCAGTACGGCGCGCGGTTTTTCAGATCATTCAGCGGAAACCTCCGCCGGAGCGGCGTCCTCCGGGGCGGCTCCGCCGGGAACGGCGTCTTCCGGAACTGCGGTGAGCAGATCCAGACTCATGACCCGAAGGAACTTCATGACATTTTCGGTGTTGCCGTTGTTGACAAAGACGCACAGATATCCATCGTCGGCGTATACATATCTGTTCAGCCCCTCAATCTGCTGATACGGGATGCCGTAAAGATGAGTTTCCCCGGATTCGGTTTCACGGCGCCATCCGCTCTGAAGTGAGATCCCGGCTTTGTCAAACACAGACATCAGCTCTGCCTCGTTTTCCAGCGGAAGGAAATAACCGTTGGTCGCGTAGGTGACAAATTCCTTTTTCGGGAGCAGGTACAGATCGCCTTCGCCGGCAGCCATATAAGTTGTCAGCTGCATGGGGCCGTATGTCTCGTCGGCCAGAAGCTGAACGACAGCCATTTCTTCCATATCGGGCAGATGTTCATCGCGGACTGTATACATATATTCTTCAAGGCTGTCGGAATCGGCGTATCCGTAAACGTAAAACTCGACCTTTTTGCTGTCGGGAGCGTGATAAGCGGTGACTGTGAAGAGCAGGTCGGTTACAAAAATGGCTCCGATGATCAGAAGGATATATTTCCACCAGTTGTACGTCAGATGCTGACGGAGGGTATCCTTGTTCAGAGGCGTTTTCATTGCTCATCCTCCGGATATTTTACTGCTTCGAAAGTGTAGCATGAATTCCGGATAAAGACAAGGGATCGGAAGGAGCTGTGCTTCTGAATTCTGTGTGAAAACACAGAAAACGGCGCCCGAAGGACGGATGGAATTCCCTGCCGTCGAGTTGACTGAGACAGGATGGCCATGATATAATCAGCAAACGAAGAACCGGTCAATCTGATACGCGGAGGCGAGTGAATATGGCAACCAATATGATCATTACGGTAGGCAGACAATACGGATCCGGCGGGCGTTATGTGGCACGTCTGCTAGCTGAAAAGCTGGAGATCCCTTTTTATGACAAAGAATTGCTGGCTGAAGCCGCAAAGGACAGCGGTATCTGCCAGGAACTTCTGGAGGAACACGACGAGAAAAACAGCCGCAGTTTCCTGTTCAGCATGATGAGCGGTATCCAGCCCCATGGCGAGGCGGGATCCATGTACATGGATATGCCCCTGAATCATAAGATATTCCTGGCACAGTTCGATACGATCCGCCGGATCGCAAGCGAAGGTCCCTGCGTCATTGTCGGCCGCTGTGCGGACTATGTTCTGCGTGACCGGAAAGATGTTCTAAATGTGTTTATCAAGGCTTCCATGTCTGAACGCATCCACAGGGCGACCAAGTATTACGGCATGGATGAGGCGAAGGCGGAGGAAGCCCTGAAGAAGGCCGACCGTCAGCGCGCGTCCTACTATAATTACTACGCTGCCAATGAATGGGGCAACGTGGCCAATTATCAGCTGTGCGTGGATACAGGAGCATACGGGATAGAGGGCGCTGTCGATCTGATTGCCCAGGCCGTTGCGATTCGGGATGACCGTATACAGCGGGGACGGAAGGAATGGTAAAACGCGGCGCGGCTCTTCTGCTGGCTGTAACGGTATTGCTTCTGATCCCGTCTGCGTATGCCGACCTGCCGTGGCTTCAGGAAACGGGCGGGCAAAGGCAGCTGAAGAGTTATATCGAGAATGTCAACGCGTTCCTCACGGAAGCCGGAATGCAACCTGTCAACAGCCTGTTTGAGGAGTATGCCTCCTTTGCGGTACTCGGGATTACAGCGTCCGCCCAGGCGGAGACGCCGGAGGGAACGGAAATCACTGTGAAACTTTTCAGTGATACAATGAATTCTCTTGAGCTTCGCATGAACCGGACGGACCTCTTCCCGGAGGTTGCAGGGGCGTTTATCAAAGCGCTTTCGGAGGATGAAGGATCAACAGAAACCGCGCTGCTTACCGTTTTGGAAAAGGCACGGCGTGCGTCGGAAAATCCGGAACAGTCATTTGAGGATGAAGTGGAGGAACTGAACGGGACCAAGCCATATATATACTGTGCCTATTATCCAGATCAGTTTTCTGACGGCGTCAGCTGGATCCAGATGACAGTGATCTTTCCGATGAACGGAATGCTCGAATGGGAAGAGGTCGGCAGCTACAGCGAAACAACAAAAGCGCCCGATACTTACAGCGACCGGAACGAGGATTACGAGGGATATTATTTTTCTGACGGGTACAATCATTATGATGTGTACGCGACACCGACGCCGGAGCCGGATTCGCCCGCCGGAAACGGGTATTTTGTTCCATGATGTTGTTTCTGTGTTGTATTCAACATAAATACTTGATAGCCGGGAGCCGGAAGGAATAAAATCTTTCTGTTCCCGGCTGTTGCTTTGCCGGAAAATCGGGAATGAAAGGCAGACTGTATATGAATAGGATTGCAATGAAAACGCCTCTGGTCGAGATGGACGGAGACGAGATGACCCGCGTTCTCTGGGCGGATATTAAATGCATGCTGATTGAACCCTTTGTGGATCTGAAAACCGAATACTACGATCTGGGGCTGAAGCATCGCGACGAAACGAATGACCAGGTAACAGTCGACAGCGCCAATGCGACGCTGAAATACGGTGTGGCTGTCAAATGCGCCACCATCACGCCCAATGCGCAGCGGGTGGAGGAATACAACCTGAAAGAGATGTGGAAGAGTCCGAACGGAACGATCCGCGCCATTCTTGACGGTACTGTTTTCCGTGCGCCGATCCTGGTGAACGGCGTTCGTCCGACCGTGAGAACCTGGGAAATGCCTATCACCATTGCACGTCATGCTTACGGCGATGTTTATCGTAACACCGAGATCCGGATTCCGGGAGCCGGGAAAGCCGAACTTGTTTTTACAGGCGAGGACGGTCAGGAGATCCGCCAGACCGTATTCAGCTTCAAAGGTCCCGGCGTAATGCAGGGTATGCACAATCTGGACGCGTCCATTACTTCCTTTGCCCATTCCTGCTTCCGGTATGCGCTGAGCGTGAAACAGGATCTTTGGTTTTCCACCAAGGATACCATCAGCAAAACCTACGATCACCGCTTCAAGGATATCTTCGCGGAGATCTATGAACAGCAATACAAAGAAGATTTCGAAAAGGCAGGGATCACTTATTTCTATACGCTGATCGACGATGCGGTAGCCCGTGTGGTCCGGTCGAAAGGCGGATTTATCTGGGCCTGCAAAAACTATGACGGCGATGTGATGAGCGATATGATCGCCACTGCATTCGGCTCCCTGGCAATGATGACGAGCGTTCTGGTCAGTCCGAACGGCCAGTTCGAGTACGAGGAAGCGCATGGAACAGTCACCCGCCATTATTACCGCTACCTGAAGGGTGAGGAAACCAGCACGAATCCTGTGGCGACGATTTTTGCATGGAGCGGCGCGCTGCGCAAACGCGGCGAGCTTGACGGACTTCCGGAACTTCAGAACTTTGCCGATCGGCTTGAAAAGGCTGTTCTGGACACAATCAACAGCGGAACCATGACGAAGGATCTGGCTCTTCTGTATGACGGGGAGGCAAACGCGGTCAACAGCAGGGCGTTCCTGCAGGCTGTTGCGGAGAAACTGAACTGAATTTGATCCGTTCCGGCGGAATATGATACGGGCCGGGGAAGAGCCGAAACCGGAATATCACGGAATGCTTCCGAAAAGAAAAGGACTGCCTCTGATGAGGCAGCCCTTTTTCTTTGGTATCCTGTGTGCTTCAGCGCTGGACGCGGCCGGTACCTGAACCCTTCATCAGGGACTCGACTTCGGATACTGAAACACGGTTGTAATCCCCGGGGATTGTATGCTTCAGGCAGGAAGCGGCTACGGCAAATTCCAAAGCCGTCTTTTCATCCTCATAAGTGTTCAGACCGTAGATCAGGCCGCCGCCAAAGCTGTCGCCGCCGCCGACACGGTCAACGATATCCGTGATCGCGTATTTCCGGGAAAGGAAGAAATCCTGACCGTTGTAAAGGCAGGCACTCCAGTCATTGTGGTTAGCGCTGCGACTTTCACGCAGAGTGATTGCGACGCGCCGGATATTCGGATACTTTGCCATGGCGGAAGAAGCGATATTCCGGTACAGTTCCACGTTGATCTGGCCTTCCTGCACGGCGGAGGCGGATTCGGCGGAAAGCCCGAGACTCTTTTGAAAATCCTCTTCATTGGCAATGACAGTATCGACATAACGTACCAGTTCAGTCATCACTTCATCGGCGCGTTTTCCGTATTTCCAGAGGTTCTTGCGATAATTCAGATCGCAGGAAACATGAAGTCCCAGCTTTTTGGCGGCTTTCACCGCTTCGAGACTCAGGTCTGCGGCTCCCTGGGAGATCGCTGGGGTGATGCCGGTCAGGTGGAACCATGTTGCTCCGTCAAAAACCTTTTCCCAGTCGATATCACCGGGCCGGGCTTCGGCAATGGCGGAACCGGCACGGTCATAGATCACCTTGGAGGGCCGCTGGACTGCGCCTGTTTCCAGATAATAAATACCCATTCGGCTGCCGCCGCGGACGATTTTTGAGGTGTCGACTCCGAAACCTCGTAGCTCGCGGATGCAGGCGTCAGCAATATCGTTTTTCGGAAGAACCGTCACAAAGGCTGTATCCATGCCGTAGTTAGCCAGAGAAACTGCAACGTTGGCTTCACCGCCGCCGAAGGTGGCCTCCAGAACAGGCGACTGGAAGAAACGTTCGTAAGCGGGAGATTTAAGCCGGAGCATTATTTCACCGAAAGTAATGATTTTCGCCATGAGAAAAACCCCCTTGTTTGTTCTTTATTTCTGTACCAGATGGAAAGCAAAGCCGGCGATCTCGTCTTTAAGATAAATCGCGACCATCTTTCCGTTCTTATATGAAGCTGTGGATTCGTCTTCAAAAGCAAAACCGCGATTTTCCAGATGCCACTTCGCGCGGGCAATGCTGTTGCAGGCAACGGCAATGTGGCCGTTTGTTCCGCGTCCGGGCTTTTTCATCATTTCAAAAGAATTTCCGCAGAAGACGGAAGAATTCCCGTCGCGCGTTTCCCAGCCCAGAAGCGCGGCCAGCTTTTTCGCTTCTGCTGCGGCCTTTTCGGAATCGCCGGCGTTTATCCCGACGTGGCAAAGTTCCAGACCGAGCATTTTATCGACAGCGGAACGCGTCAGAGCGGTGATCCTGTCCCAATCCTTCGCAGCAATGGCGTCCTTCGGAACCATCCAGCTTCCTCCACAGCAAAGGATCTTGCTGAAAGAAAGATAATCGAGCATATTATTCTCATTGATCCCGCCGGTGGGCATGAATTTCATGTCGCCGTAGGGGGCGGACATACTTTTGATCAATTTGATCCCGCCAATCGCTTCAGCCGGGAAAACTTTGACAGCCTTCAGCCCCATGCTCAGAGCAATTTCAATGTCAGAGGGGTTTGCGGTTCCGGGACAAACGGGAATTCCTCTGTCGACGCAATAACGGACGACCGCGGGATTCAGTCCGGGGCTGACGATCGCTGAAGCGCCTGCAGCTACAGCACGGTCGACCTGATCGGTCGTCAGGACTGTCCCTGCACAAAGCAGAACTTCGGGAAGTGCTTCGTGAACACGACGGATAGACTCCTCCGCCGCGGCGGTACGGAAGGTGATTTCAGCGACAGGAAGCCCGCCGTCAGCCAACGCTTTACAAAGCGGGACCGCGTCCTCCGCGTCGTCGATCGCAATGACGGGTACAAGACCGGCCAGAGAAAGCTTCTCCAGAAACTCCATCAGAACATCTCCTTTTTTGTCTGTATGGGGCGATGAAGACGCCCGTTTCAGCTATTCCATCTTATCATGTACGTCATACCCGTTCAAGCCGGAAGCCGTGAATCTTGTGTGGATTTCAGGATGATATTGCTATATCGCAGATATTGCGCCCGAAGACTGAAATAGGATATACTGAAAACAGAGAATTAAAAAGACGGGAGGATATATTCATGCCGATCCAGTTTATCCGGGAAGACATCACGCGTGTAAAAGCGGACGCAATCGTAAACGCCGCCAATACAACGCTGCTCGGAGGCGGAGGGGTGGACGGGGCGATCCACGCGGCCGCAGGTCCCGAACTGCTGGAGGAGTGCCGGAAGATCGGCGGATGTCCGACGGGCGAGGCGAGGATCACCGGAGGATACTGTCTGAACGCGAAATATATTATTCACACGCCGGGTCCTGTCTGGCAGGATGGTAAACACGGGGAAGGGAAACTGCTGGCGGATTGTTATCGGAACAGTCTGAAGCTGGCGGAGGAATACGGGTGTGAAAGCATTGCCTTTCCGGTTATTTCCTCCGGCGCGTACGGTTTTCCCCCGGACGAAGCGCTGAAGATCGCTGTGGAGACGATCGGCGAATACCCCGGAAGTACGGATATGACCGTCTATCTGACCTTGTTCGGGAAGACGCTGTTTGAACTGGGTGACCGGCGGTACATGGGCGTGATAAGCTATGTGGACGATTCCTATGTAGCGGAGCACGAAGCTTTGTACGACCGTGCGCAGAACAGACGGCACAGGGCGTTTGGAAATGCAGTGAAAAACGCTCCGCAATCTGCGATTAAGCAAAAAATGCTGTCAGATTTTTGCACGAACACAGGGGTGGCTGCGCCCGGTCATCCGGCAGACGCATGTGCGCTGGACAAGGAAGAACTTCGAAAGCTCCTGGAAAGACAGGACGAGGGCTTTTCCCAGACGCTCCTCCGGATGATCGATGAACGCGGGATGACCGATCCCGAATGCTATAAGCGCGCCAATATGGACAGGCGCCATTTCAATCATATCAAGAACACACCGGATTACCGGCCGAAAAAGGAAACGGTTCTCGCACTGGCGGTTGCCCTGAAACTGAACCTTCGGGATACGGATCAGCTGTTGAATCGCGCAGGGTTTGCATTGACGGATTCCGACCGGCGCGACAGAGCCATGCGTTACTTTATTGTACACCGGCTATATGATATCCATCAGATCAATATGATCCTGTTTGATTATGATATGCCGCTTCTGGGATAAATGTCCGATACACGGATGAAAATGTCGTTTGTGAAACGACCCAAAGGCGCGGGGATCCTGTTACGATAACGGTGCCCGGTGAGGAGCCGGAGACTGAAATCGGGAGGAACCCAACATGAAGAAAGATTTGACGGAAATCGTTTTTATTCTGGACCGGAGCGGGTCCATGTCGGGCCTGGAGAAAGACACCATCGGCGGTTTCAACGGGCTGATTGAAAAACAGCGGAAGGAAGAAGGAGAAGCGCTGATCTCCACGGTCCTGTTTGACAATGTCAGCGAAGTCCTGTATGACAGAGTTCCGCTGAGCGTGATCGGTGAAATGACCGACAGGGATTATTATGTGCGGGGGTGCACCGCGCTGCTGGACGCTGTCGGCGGGGCAATCCATCATATAGGAAACGTTCATAAATATGCCCGGGAGGAAGATGTGCCGGAGCATACGCTGGTTGTCATCATTACCGACGGTATGGAAAACGCGAGCCACAGCTATACCGCCGAAAAAGTCAGAGATATGATCGAAAGACAGGAAAAAAAGTACGGTTGGGAATTCCTGTTTCTGGGAGCGAATATGGATGCCGTGACAACTGCAAAATCTTTCGGAATCCGGGAAGACCGTGCAGTTACACATCTGAGTGACAGGGAAGGCGTGGCCCTGAATTACAGGGCTGTAAACAAGGTTCTTTCGGCGACCCGGTGCGGAGCGGCGATCCCGCGGGATTGGGATGCTGAAATCAAGGCGGATTTCAAACGCAGGAATGGCCTGAAACAGAAATAATATGCAAAACAGAAAAAACAGCGGGCGCTGGGCCCGCTGTTTTTCAATCAAACAGCGCGGTTGAGAAATAGCGTTCTCCGGTATCCGGAAGGATGGTGACGACAGTTTTTCCCTTGCCCAGATCCTTTGCGATCCGGAGTGCGGCTGTGACGTTTGTCCCGCCGGAAATACCGCAGAGGATGCCTTCCTCACGAATCAGCCGACGGGAGGTTTCAAGCGCTTCCTCATCGGTGACGATCTCAATCCTGTTATAGATATTCATATTCAGATTGGCGGGAATCAGACCGTCGCCAATTCCCATTTGAAGATGGGTGCCGATACTGCCTCCGGAAAGAATGGCGGCGTTTTCCGGCTCAACGGCGCGAATATCAATATCGGGATACAGTGCCTTTAAAGTTTCACCGATGCCGCTGAGCGTTCCGCCTGTTCCGACTCCGGAACAGAAACCGTGAATCGGCTTACCGACCTGTTCGACGATCTCAAGCGCGGTATGATGTTTGTGCACCAGGGGATTGTCCGGATTTTCAAACTGCTGAGGCACCCAGACATTCGAATCCTCGCGGCTCATGCGAAGAGCGGTCTGCAGGCATTCGTCAATGCAGGCGCCAATATCTCCGGCATCGTGAATCAGGACCAACTCCGCTCCGTAGGCGTGGATCAGCTTCCGACGTTCTTCACTGACACTGTCGGGCATAATGATCCGGACTTTGTAACCGAGAACAGCTCCGGCCAGCGCAAGTCCGATCCCCTGATTACCGCTGGTAGGCTCGACGATGACGGTATCCTTTGTGATGTCTCCGCGCCGGATGGCTTCACAGACCATACCGTAGGCAGTACGGGTTTTGATGCTGCCGCCGATGTTGACACCTTCGTATTTCACGAGTACCTCGGCGGAATCGGGTGAAACCATCCTGTTCAGACGGATCATCGGTGTGTGACCGATGGCTTCCAGAACATTGTTATATATCAATCCGGATCACTCCAATTCCTAAAAATCAAACAGGACGGATTATAGCACAACAGAAGTACCGACTCAATGAAAGAAGAAAAGAAAAAACGAGAGAATACAATCTGCTTCCGGGGCTTGCAAGTCTGTAAGGATAAGTGATATACTGTCCGAGGATACATTGTACGAACGAACAATATAAATAGCGGAATCCGACCTGATCAATCCGGGAGGCGGACGGAATGGCAACAGTAAAAGAAAAACAACGATTGACCAGTACGGCCAGAATGCTGGAAGCAGCATTGAACCTTTTCGCACGGGAGGGGTATACCAAGGCTTCCATGAGCCGGATCGCAGAAAAAGCCGGTATGGTCAAGGGATCGCTGTCCATTCGCTTCGGAACGAAGGAAAAACTTTTCAATGCCGTTCAGAGCATGATCTGGGGAAAGGTACAGTTTATCGCGGAAAATGCCGGAACAGCGGAAGTATTTATCCGGGACTGGTTGGACTATCTGCGGACAGAGGAAGCGTCTGATTCAGATCTGTACCTGTTCATCCAATCTTTTCATCGGGGAAACGATCTTCCTCCGAACGCGGCTGAATACGCGGCCGGTTTGTTCAAAGACAGCCCTATGGAGCATGCGGTCGAACAGTGTATCCGGGACGGAAAGCTTCCGGAAGGAGAGCCGGGTGAGGTCTATCTTCGTCTGAACCGCTTTGTTATCGGAACTTTCTGGAATTACCGTACCTGCAGCATGAAACTTCCTTCGGACGAAACGATCCTTAACGGTTTATGGGACAGATCTGTTCCTAAAGCAACCGGATCTGACAATACGGGAGACAGCCTGCAGAATATCGGAATCCGGGCGGTGTTATCGGATTATGATCTGATTATCTATGTTGATGTTCAGGTGATATCTTCGGAGGACCGGGTTTATCCGATCTTTATCCGGCCTGACTTTGAGATCCTCTGTCCGGGCTTGCGTGATGAAAAGTATGCATTCAATTTTTATAACCGCTTAAGTCAGACGCTGATCCCGCCGGAGGAACAGTATCCGTTTATGAATTCTCTTCGCCGGAAAAAGGTTCTCGAGGTTCTGACCGATGAAGGGAAGATGATTTTCCGGTTTCCGATTCTGGATCACGGTCAGATCCGGCATTACCAGATGAACCTGTATGTGGATTTCGCACGGGACGGAACCTTGCGCGGCTATACCGCCGGTATCCGGAATTGCGATGAAAACTATCGACTTTCCATTCAGGCGTCCAATTCGCGCCGGATCATCGATGTTCTCGCAAGACAATACACCAGCCTGTATCATGTGGATGCGGTTACGGGACAAATGACATCCTATACCTCGGACGAGCAGATCACGAGCGCGTTCCTCAAGCATAACAACACCGTAATGGATTATGACACTGCTGTCCGTGAATTCGGTGAAATGTATGTTCCCGACCGACGGATCATCGAGGACTGCCTGCTGAAAAATGTTCTTATCCGCCTTGAAACAGAAACCTCTTTTGAACATTTCTTCCGTTTTTCGGACGGCTGGCAGCATCATTACGGCCGGGTACGGTTTACCCGGACCGGTACAAACGAACAGGGAGACTACGGCTTTGTCGTAACACTGGACATGGAGGATGAGCGTGTTCTGAGCCACTATGTCAGCCGTAGCCTCGAAGAGGAATATGTCGCGATCTACTTTATCGATCTGAAACACGAGATTGTCCGAAGCTACAGACAATCTGCCGATACCGCCATCGCACTGTTCAACAGTATGCCTTTGAACAAAGTAGCCAAATTGTTTGCGGCTGAAGTCAAACCTGCGTACAGGAAACAGTTTGAAGCTTTCGCGAATCCGAAAAATATCATTGATTTCATCGGCGTGGAGGAGCGACGGGAATACAATTACGAGCTGTTGGGAACGGTCGGTTCCTGGCGGAGGTGTGTCTGGCAGATCACCGAATGGAGTGACGGGCAGCCGTCCGGCGTGCTGGTGTCATTTATCACGCTGGATGACGAGAGCGTTCGGCGGATGCAACTGGATAACGACATCAGCGATACGCTTTCCGGATTGTACGATAATATCCTGTGCGTTGACCTGGATGAAAATCGCTTTTTGTACTCACGCCTTGATGAAAGGTATTTTGCCTTCTTCGGCCAGATGCCGGAGAACGGAATGAGATTTACAGAATTTGCGGAAACCTATGCAAGGCACTTCATTCATGAGAACGATCGGGAAAGGATCCTCGGGATCTGCAATCCGGAGAATCTCCGCGCCGCTTTTTCACGCAGAAAGAACATCAGCGTGACTTTCCTGTCCAGCTATACAGGCGTTTTCCGTTATCACGAGATGTCCTTTACCAGGATGCCGGATGAATTCGGCCATATCCGGTTTATCTGGGCTCTTGTGGATGCGGACGATCAGGTCCGGTACGAAATGAAACGTACTGCCGATCTGCAGAAACGGAATATTGCGCTGAACCGAATCAGCGAGGAGATCATTGACCTGTTGGGCAACCTGACTGAGGCGCGGGATATCCAAAGCGGGGAACATATCCGCAGGGTCAAGGGATTTACCCGGATCCTGGCACAGCAGGTGATGCGGGATTGGCCGGAATACGGTCTGACCGGGGAACAAATCGAGCTGATGACCTCAGCGAGCGCGCTGCACGACTTGGGCAAGATCAGCATTCCGGACGCGATCCTGTTGAAGAATGCGCCGCTGACTCAGGTCGAAAGAAAAATCATGGAAACGCATTGCGAGAAAGGATGCGAGATCCTCAGCAAGGCGCCGAAGGACTGGAGCGAAGCCTATCTGAAGATGAGCATGGATATCTGCCGGTATCATCATGAGAAATATGACGGAACCGGTTATCCTATGGGATTGAAGGGTGATGAAATACCTCTTGAAGCGAAAATCATGGCCATAGCTGATGTTTATGACGCCCTGGTGAGCGAAAGATGTTATAAGCAGCCTATTTCTCACGAAGAAGCATATAAGATTATTGAGGATTCAATGGGAACCCATTTTGATCCGAAGCTTCGCCATTGCTTCGAGATAGCATACCCTTCGCTTGTTAAGTTCTACGGTGAGAGTGCATAGAATCGAGCACGTGATTCCAAGCATGGAAAGTCAGTGGGCGGGTGACTGCTCTTCTGACTTTTTTTGTTACTACTATAGCAACCTCAGATGTCGCGAATCTCTCTTGCGCTTGACGGTGATATGATGGTATCATGAGATGTTAGTGAAGTGATTTTCCATTTACAATTCCTACGAGGGCAAAGTCGCATATGCGTGATGGATTAACGGAATTGACTAATTATATAGAAGAAAGGCGGGC